>JAIOZI010000069.1 GCA_021740785.1 Melioribacteraceae bacterium | reverse complement strand
CTCCGGGATTGTATGTCGAGAAGAAGTTTTGTTAAATAACCAAATGTTTCATCACCGAATAAGGTTTTTATTAGCCCAGATTTTCCATTGGAAAATCTGCCCTTCGTGCCGACAATTTGTAAGTTGAGAAATATCAAATACTTAGCCATATAGAAATTTTGGAATTCGTTATTTGAATAAAATATTTTTCTTATAAATTGTCGGGGTTAATCCCGCAACATAAAATGTTTTAATAAAACATTTTATGAGCGGCCAACGGCAAAAATTTTATTTCCAATGAATTTTTTGGGATTAGTATGATATTGTCGTAGACTTCAACAATAGTCGAGCTGCTCAATTCAATTCTTAAGTTGACAGATTGCTTTTCTGAGAGGGGAACGAGTTCTTAAAATGAAGATAGGTTTTCAGATTTACACAAATCTGTCCTCTCTCCATGAGAGAGGTCGCCAGATCGTTAGATTCTGCCCGTCGGTCTCGAACAGACCGACGAGGTCTGTCGGATAGAATCTAACGGTCGACAGACTCCGAAGTGTCTGTCGGACTATTCGAGATTCTACGAACTCCGCCGGACTCTGGCGAGATTAAGGTGAGTTTACAATAAACTAAATCTGAAAACCAAATAAAACATGAGCAGGTACCGAGAAGTCCTGCTTACACTTGGCAGTTAAGATGGATAAAGGTTCCCGAAACCCGAGTATATTCCTCTTAACTTTAATTACATAAACAGGGCAGTTCATGCTGCTTGGTTTTAAAATATTTACTTCCGGGTTTATATAGCCTGACTCTATCGAGATAAATACCTGCAGTTACATTTATCAATTAATTTCTTATGTTAATCAGAGTTGTTACAACCGGCATAAGAATTAAAAAAACAAAAAAAAGAGTTAAGCAAAATGAAAAAAATAATTTTATTAGTTACTGTATTATTAATTGTACTTTTATCCTGCTGCAAAGAACCGGGAACGGAGCCTAAACCGGAACCTGTTCCGCCGACTCCAACCTTGAAGGATTCCATTTGGTTAAGCACAGGAGATGTAACCCACAGAAGCATATCTCTTAATGTTTCGCACAAACTCGACACACTGAACTGGAAGTTCTCGCTATACCGAATAGAAGAAACTACCCCGCAGTTAATTAACAGTTATTCCGTAAAAGGTAAAGACACGACAATAATAGACGACAAAGAGGGCGAAGGCTTACAGCTAGAAACCGAATACAAATACTTTGCCCTGTTATTAGACAGCCTTAACACCCCAACGGATACAACCGCAACAATAACCGCACAAACACTAGGAGCAACAAGCCACAACTACACGTGGGAAGAAATAACCATAGGAGACGCCGGCTACAGTAACACTCTCTACGATGTTTGGGGAACGGATGAAAATAATGTTTGGGCTGTTGGCGGATTTAATATTAGCGGGACAAACTATGGTGCGTTACATTATAATGGAACAGAATGGATGCCGGACAGCACTGTTGGAGGCTATGCCATTTATGGATTTTCTGCAGATGATATCTGGGTAGTTGGTGGGGCAGTATTTCATTATGATGGAATCAAGTGGAATCGTTTAGATAGAAGTAATGATGTATTGGATGATAATAGTGAATATACTAGTGTC
Source organism: Melioribacteraceae bacterium (assembly GCA_021740785.1). Lineage (GTDB taxonomy): Bacteria > Bacteroidota > Ignavibacteria > Ignavibacteriales > Melioribacteraceae > JAIOZI01. Next base: position 23,520 of record JAIOZI010000069.1, on the reverse strand, counting down.
TGGGGCACAAGCAGCGATAATGTGTATCTGGGTAACATCTATGGAAAAATCATTCATTGGGATGGAGAGAAAGCAAGTGTGCTATATGAATTATCTGATGTTGGAATTCATGATATTGACGGAAATGATGAAAAGAATATTTGGGTAGCATCGAATAATTCTTCCGTTGGTAAGGTGATATTAGCAAATTATAATGGTACATCCTGGAAAGAAATAACGGAAATATATCCTCATTTCCTTTACCCGCTATTGACTGTTAACGTGATAAATAAAAAATCAATATTAGTAGGCGGAAACGGAGTTCATGCTTATGATGGTACCAATTGGATTGATATGGGTATTATAAGAAATGAACGATTGGAAAAATTACGAGGAGATGCTTCCAACAATGTATTCGCAGTTGGTCATTATGGCGCTGTATTCCACTATAATGGTATTGATTGGCAGTTTTATGATGAAGTATATGATCCGGCAGGCGGAATTTTAGAGAGCGTAAGAGTAATAGGTGAAAAAGTATATGCAGTAGGAATTGTTAGCAGCCATAATAAAGCAAGAATTTTAATTGGAACTAATTATTAAGGTGAATATGATGAGACCAAGATATATATTTTTAATCTGGGTAATATTTGTCAGCATAATTTATTCACAGCATTTTCAAGAAATCAAAAATGAATCTATTAATTCTAACTCAATGATTAATGATATAGAGGTAATAAAAAATTCTCCCGGTATGTTGTATCTTGCCTGGGATGAATCGGGTTTGTCCATGTCAAGTGATTTCGGTGAAACATGGGAAAATATATCAACAGGGGAAACTTACATTTTTGATATTGATTTCGATCAGCAAAATCCTTCAACCGGATTTTTTACTACCGGGCATAATATGTATAATACTACTAATGGAGGTTACAATTGGAATAGATTGACAAATATAAATGATGTTTATTCAGTTTGGGTAAACTCTTATAGTTCCGGTTTAGTTTTCGCATGGAAGGTTAATCAATGGGTCCCATCCTATAAATTATATAAAAGTATAAATAATGGAGAAACCTGGTCGGATTCTTCTGACTTCGTAATTCACGGAATGATTTTTCATCCCGGTGATGCAAATATCATCTATGCTTATAATGAACAAGAAATCCAAAAATCCACAAATCAAGGGATTACTTGGAATACCATTTTTACACACAAGCCGGAATCTAGTATTTTATCATTAGCTATGTGTGAGAATGAACCTGATGTTTTAATTTGCGGTCAGGAAAATTATTTGCACAAATCTACAGATGGCGGTAATTCATGGTACTCTATCGACTCGTCCTTTAGTAATATTGAATATCCCTTTTACATCAGCGACATTGCAATTGATAACGATCCGGCGAGATTCTATATAGGGGAATCAACACAAGGCATGTTTTTAACTGAAGATAACGGGTTGAATTGGGAACAAGTCACAAATCAATCCATTCTCAAAATTGAAGTTGATAACGCTGAGCCGAGAAACATTTACTGTATTACAGGCGATAATGATTTTATTAGAATTGTAGATACTTTTCATGTAACCGGTATAAATAATGCTTCTATTGATCACATTATAAATTTTGAATTGTATCAGAATTACCCGAATCCCTTCAACCCCAGAACAAACATTGTTTACCAAATTCCAAAAGAGGGAAGAGTAGTCATAAAACTATACGACATACTCGGCAGAGAAATGCAAACACTTGTCAACGAAGAAAAAATACAAGGAAGATACGAGTTCACTTTTAACGGAACCAAACTCTCCAGCGGTGTTTATATTTACAGGATTACAGCGGGTGAGTTTACGGCAAATAAAAAACTTCTTCTAATGAAATAAACCCAGATTTTCCATTGGAAAATCTGCCCTTCGGGCCGACAATTTGTAAGTTGAGAAATATCAAATCCTTAGCCATATAGAAATTTTGGAATTCGTTATTTGAATAAAATATTTTTCTTACAAATTGTCGGGGTTAATCCCGCAACATAAAATGTTTTAATAAAACATTTTATGAGCGGCTAACGGCAAAAATTTTATTTCCAATGAATTTTTTGGGATAAATAAAGAGCGAGTAGACTTTTGGTTAAGTCCTGGTTTGCTCGCTCTATCATGCAAGAAATTATTACAACTTAATTTTACTTAACCTGGTCGGACCGGCATTTTTAACTTCTACAGAAACACCTTTCTCAAATAGTTTGAAGTTTTCAATAAACCTGGCTGCCAGAGCGTCGTATTTTTTCCAGTACTCATTTTTATCGCCCCAGGAGCTTGATGGTTCCAATACATCTTCCGGTACTTCGGGACAGTTCAACGGAACATCAAATCCGAATAGTTTGTCAGTCCTGAATTCAACTTTCTCCAGTTGTCCTTCAAGTGCGGCATTCAAAAGGTTTCTTGTGTGCCGAATACTAATTCGTTTACCCACTCCGAATTTTCCGCCGACCCAGCCTGTGTTAACAAGCCAAACATTTGCGCCGTGTTTCAGCATTCGCTGTTTCAACATCTCTGCGTATTCAAACGGGTGCCGAACCATAAACGGTGCTCCGAAACATGCACTGAATGTTAACTGCGGTTCAATTCCCAAACCGATTTCTGTCCCGGCAATCTTTGATGTATAACCACTGATAAAATGATATTGAGCTTGTTCAGGATTTAGTTTTGCGATCGGAGGCATTACACCTGAAGCATCGCAAGTTAAGAAAATTATATTTTTCGGGTGACTATGAACATAACCGTCTTCAACTGTATTAGGTATAAATTCAATCGGATAAGAAGCGCGGGTGTTTTCTGTTATCATATCATCATCGAGATCAATTCTGCGTGTAACCGGATCGTAAACTACATTCTCCAAAATAGTTCCGAACCTTCTTGTAGTCGCGTGTATCTGCGGTTCATGTTCGGCAGAAAGTCTTATAACCTTTGCATAACATCCGCCCTCAAAATTGAACACACCGTTCCCGCTCCATCCGTGTTCATCATCGCCTATTAATTGTCTTTTCGGATCGGCTGAAAGTGTCGTTTTACCCGTTCCGCTTAAACCGAAAAACAATGCAACGTCTCCATCATTACCTATGTTAGCCGAACAGTGCATTGGTAATACGTCTTCAAAAGTTAAAAGGAAATTCAAAACCGTGAAAACGGCTTTTTTAATCTCCCCGCCGTACAGTGAATTTGCGATAATTGCAGTTTTCTCGGCAAAGTTTAAAACTATTGCAGTCTCTGTTCTTGTCCCGTCAATTTTAGGATCGACTTTAAATCCAGGCAGACAGATAACCGTAAATTCGGGAATGAATTTTTTCAGTGTATCGCGGTTCTCGGTTGTAACGAACATATTGCGGGCGAACAAACTGTGCCATGCTTTCTCTGCAATTATTCTTATCGGCATTTTATAATCCGGATCAGTCCCGGCGTAACAGTCCTGAACAAATAATTCTTCATCCTGGCAGTAAGCCTGAACGCGCGAAAGTATTTGATTATATTTTGCCGGACTGATAGGGCGGTTATATTCTCCCCACCAGATTTTAGCTTCGGTTGTGTTTTCGCGGACTACAAACTTATCAGCCGCAGCGCGTGCTGTGTGTTTGCCGGTATTAACCAACAACGGACCTTGATATGCAATTCGTCCTTCATTTCTAAAGACCGCTTCTTCGTATAAAGCAGAATCGGAAAGATTCCAGTACACCCTGTCGAGATGAGCCAGACCGTGATTTTTTAATCTATAATCGGAAGCCAATTCCATTGCTTCCTTTAATGCAGGCGTCTTAAATTCTAAATATTTCATGACCAATCCCTCACTAGTTTTCGATCGCCAATATAAAGTTCGTTAGGTGAATTCGGGTCGAGAGCCCATTTCATTCTTTCTATTCCTTCGCGTACATCTTTAATACCGCCGCAATAACTAAGCCGCAGGTAACCTTCCATTCCGAATTCAATTCCGGGAACTGTTACCACTTGTACTTTATCGATAAGGAAGTTTGATAATTTTGTTGAATCTTTTTCATAGTTACTGAAATCGGCAAAACAGTAAAATGTTCCATCAGGTTTGGTAACATGAACACCCTCGAATGAATTGAGATAATCGATCATCACATTACGATTATTCTCAAGAGTCACACGCAGATTTTCCACATCCGATTGGATACCGTTTAGTGCAGCGGCTCCGGCTTTCTGTAAAACCACCGAAGGTCCTCCGGTTTGATGACCCTGAATATTTGCCATTACTTCAACAAGTTTTTTGTTTGCTGCAGTCCAGCCGATTCTGAAACCCGTCATAGCATATTGCTTCGATACACCGTTAATCACAATTAATTTCGAGTTTTCTGATTTATCCTTCGCATAATCATAACAGTTAATCGGTTTCTTGCCGTCAAAAATCAGCCGGTGATAAATATCATCCATTATCAAATAGAGATCACGCTTTTCGCAGAATTGAACAATATCGGAAATAAATTCTTCGGAGTACATTGCACCGGACGGATTATTGGGACTGTTAATTATTACCGCTTTAGTGTAGGAACCGACACGCTGTTCGATATCCTGAATTCGGGGATAGAATGAACCATCCTCAGCTAATACGGGAACGGGAATGCCGCCGCATAATTTAACCATATCGGGGTAACTGACCCAATGCGGTACCGGGAAAATTACTTCTTCCTGCGGATTTAATATTGCCTGCAGGGCAATCATTACCGATTGTTTGGCGCCGCTTGACGCTATTATGTTTTCGGGTGCAAATTTTCTGTGGTAGTGTTCATCCATGTAGCGGATTATTGCCGCCTTTAATTCCGGAATTCCATCTGCCGCACAATATCTAACTTCACCTGAATTCAAATTGTTCGCCGCCGCAACAATTGCTTCTATCGGCGCTCTGCTCTTTGGTTCTCCGCCTCCTAAATGAATGACGGGATCGCCTTTCTCTCTTAAAATTCTTGCTTTTTCTGTTAAAGCTAAGGTAGGCGAGCCTTTGATTGATCTTGCAATTTGACTTAAGCTCATATCCATTTCCTTCAGTATTGAGTAATTGAAAAATTGAATCTTATTATCCAAAAATATTTGGTTAGTTAGTGATAAGCAAGGAATAACAAACAAATGATGTGTAAAAGTCATCAATAAATTTTAAGCGAGTGGTGGTTGAATCGGGTTAATTCATTTTTCTTTTTTATTTTGTTTTGAACAGTTGTAACAGGAAGGTGTAAATCAAATAAAAATCCCACAGTTATTTTAAATGATTTTACTACTTAGCTTTTCCATTTCACCCAGTAACCGTTTAGTTTATCGATAAAAGCTGCCGGTTCCTCATTATAAATCTTTTCGCCCAACTGCCATGCTTTTGCTCTCATATCGAACCGCAATTTGTTAACCATTCCGATTAATGTTTTAAATTGTTCTTCGTTATCAAGATAGGACGGGTTTGATTCGATAAACATTAACAGTACGGCAAAATCGTGTTCATGTCCCAGGTGATCGGAAAGCATATCAAGTTTTTGTTCCAATCTTTTCATCACACGGTAATTCATCGGCATCAAAATGTTGGAATGATACCACAAATATTTAACACGTTTCCGCCAATCGTGAAATGTGTCGATGTGAGGATCGCTGAATGTGACGGCAAGCTTGCTTACACCGCGGGAGTAAACGCGAAGCAGTCCGCCGCTCAGTGCTGAGAAGTCGTCATTGTTAATTGGCAGTTCATAAATGTGTTGTTTCCCGTTATCCATTATTTCAAAAACAGCCGCAAGCACATTTTCATCTTCAACTTTCTGAGAAAGAATATCATGATGGCGCGCCGTAAGTTTTTCAGATAGAGCGGAATATTGCCAATCACTCTTTTTAATCCTGAATTCTTTTCGTATTAAATCGAGTGTTTCAACCAGTACAAAGCTGTCGCGAATATCGGAAAGCAGTCTTCCCGCATCTCTGTACCGAACATTTTCAGTTTTATATATTTCCCGTCCAATTTCATCCCTTACTAATCTTAAAACCGCTCTAATACGTTTGTAAGATTTCCTGATTTCATGAATTGATTTATTGGGATTACTGCCGGGACGTTTAGCTAATTTCATGGAGTTATGAATCTGCTCCAGTATTATCCGCTTTATACCCTGCGCCACCGATTCTCTTTTCTGTAATTTAAATGCCATTGGCTAAAATATTTCCCGGGTTGAAAATTGGACTACAAAAATAAGTTAAATAAAAATGCCACCTTAATTGCGATGGCATTTAATTGATGAGTTCAAGTCAATAATCCTTAAGCCTTCGTTTGAAAACTAAATCTAATAACTTTCGGCTTAACGAGAGTTTCAAAATCCTTATACGCCATTTTGATTAAATCGGTATGATTGCATGCATTAAAAGCTATCTCTTCATCATCAGCTAAGCTTTCGGCAACATATACTTCATAACCGTAAAGATTACCAAACGGCGGCATTGCTCCGACTTCACAACCGGGGAACTTGTCCTTAAATTCCGGTTCATAAGCAAGCCTCACTTTTTCAATATCAAGAGCTTCCTGCAATTGATCGAAATCAATTTTGTAAGATGCAGGAAGAACAGCCATAATCATTTTACCGTTAGCTTTAATTACGACGGTCTTGGCGAGTTCTTTACCCTTAATATGTGCCGAAGCTGCAATTTCCTGGGCAGTGAAAGCCGGGGAATGTTTAAGGATTACGTATTTTACGTTATTCTCATCGAGATAATCGGTAAGTTTTTTTAACGGCATTTTACGTCCCCTTTTATTTGTTATAAAAAAATTACAGGGGAAAAGGAATTTATTTAATAAAGCAGATAATTAAAGATCATCTTGCATGATTAATAATCAAAAGAGCCGGGTTAAATAACATCTTCCCTATGTTACTTTTCTGCTGCTTAAAAACATTCAACTTCGTTCAAAGCAGAATTCCGGTAAAAACGAAGTAGAAAGAACTTTAGGTCCCACAAATGCGAAATTATTCTTCAAATACTAAACTGCTGTTACCTTCTTATTGATTTTCAGTATAAGCTGAATCAACCGGCTCACTGAACTAATATAATTATTGCCGTGTAAAAGTCAATTGTGTCTCATACATTACATCCGATGTATCACCCGGGAAATCCTGTTCTAAACCGCTCAGTACGGCGGTATTACCCGAGATGGAATAAATTAAATTCTCCGGTTCATCATCAACGGTAATAGTTAATTGATTTCCGCTGGTAGCATAAGTTCCCGATACATTTTCCGTCGAATCTTCAATTACGATACTTGATGAAAATTCGCCGTCTGCACCGAAAGTTGCAGTCCATGTTACACCGAGCAGAGCCGGATCAAACTCCGGGCTGCCGATATCCGGTATATCGATAAATTTAATTTTTGTAAGCAGCCAGGAACCAACGATGTCGGATGAACCGGGTGTTGTCGTTCCGTCATCATTTTTATCGCATGCCGAAAAAGCAAATACAGCGATTAATAAAAGGGCGATTAAATTTATTTTGGTTTCACGTTTCAGCATTGTTTCTCCTAATTAATATTCTTCTAAAATTGATATAAAATTATAAACTAAACTTGTGATATCCAATTGAAATCATTTTGCAGAAATGCTCCGCGAATATTATCAACGACATCTTCGGGAAGTTTTCCTTTTTCAATAATCTCCAAATTACGCTTAATATGCTCAATGTTGGTTGTACCGACAATACATGAATCTATGCCCCAAGTAAATGCAGCGAATCTAAGTGCAAGTTCATCCCATGGAATGTCGGAATCGATATTCATCTTTTTCATACGTTTCCAGTATTCTTCGGAATAATCACCAGCCGGCTGATTCTTAAAACGCCACGGTGCATTGCCCATCGGACGCTTAGCAATAACGCCCATCCCTTGATCCTTTGCGTCGTAAAGATAATGGTTTATTGTCCGCTGATCGAAAATATTTATCGAACATTGAATACTGTGAAATCTTCTCGATTGAATCGCAAAATTAAGCGCTTCGTTTTCACCCGAGTATGCGATGTAATTAATCTTGCTCGATTCTATTGCATCTTCCAGCGCTTCAATTACTTCTCCCTTTCTCAAATCCTCAACCGTGCAAGAATGAAGATGAACAATATCGATGTAATCGGTTTTCAATTTTTTCAACGCCTCATCAATTCCTATACTTACCGATTCGTAGGACCAGTCGGGATGATAATTAACATCGTATCCCACTTTTGTTGAAAGAATGAATTCTTCTCTTCTGTGCCAAAGATATTTTCCGATCCGCTCCTCTGATAACCCGTAAGCACGTGCAGTATCAATTAATGTAATGCCGTGATCTAAAATAAAATTTAGAATTTTTTCGCTTTCACGTTCGGAAATTTTTACATCACCTATTTGTCCGGCTCCGAATCCCAGTGCGGAAACCTGAATGCCCGTTGTTCCAAAATCGCGTTTTATCATTTCAAAACCCTGTGAATTTTGGTTTTAAAATATAGTGATTTATTAAGAATGAAATGTGACAGGTTAGACAATGGGAAAGATATCAATTTTTCAAAAGCCGTAAAGACTAAATTTTTTTATATGGAAATAAATCCAGACGTGATGTCTTAAAGTTGACAATTACATCCGGTTATAATATATTACCCGCCAAGTAATATTTTAACTTAAGGTAAATGAAATCATTTATATCGCGTGAACAAGATTACGCATTAAGAATAACAACTCTCCTTTCGATGCTATCTGAAGGGGAAACTCTAACCGCTTCAATTATCGCCGATAAACTATACATCTCAAAAAAATTTGCTGCGCGGATAATTCATAAACTAAGCAAAGCAGAAATAGTTGGGACAACACGGGGTATTAACGGCGGTACATTTTTGAAAAAAAATCCGGAAGAAATTTCGGTTTACGATATACTACATTCAATCGGTTTTAAGATCAAATTCAACTTATGTCTTCACGCTGATGAGGATTGTGAACTGCTGGAACTCTGTTCATATCATTCATATTTCGGGGAACTTGAAAGACAAATGATGGAGAAATTGAAAGAAAAATCGATAACGGAATTTCAATTCACAGGAACAAATAAAACTATATTCAAAAATGATAATGGAGGTAGTTAGATGGATGCTGTTTTCCTAGCCCGGCTGCAATTCGCAATGACGGTTGGATTTCATTTTATTTTCCCACCAATCACAATCGGATTAGCCTGGCTGTTAGTAATAGTTGAAACTATCGGGTGGCGGAAAAACGATGAACGGTATACTAAGATTGGCAAATTCTTCGGAAAGTTATTGGCGCTTACGTTTGTTGTTGGCGTTGCATCCGGTATTGTTATGGAATTTCAATTCGGTACGAATTGGTCGGAGTATTCAAAGTTTGTCGGAGATATCTTCGGAGCTCCTTTAGCCGCAGAAGGTGTGTTTGCATTCTTTCTTGAATCGGGATTTTTAGGTTTATATTTATTTGGTAGAAAAAGAGTATCTAAAGGTGTTCATTGGTTTTCGGGATTGATGGTTGCGGTCGGATCAACCATATCGGCATTTTGGATTTTAGTTGCAAATTCATGGCAGCAAACTCCTGCCGGGTTTATTGTCCAAAACGGACGCGCTGAATTAACCGGTTTTTGGGATGCTGTGTTTAATCCTTCTACACTAATTAGATTCTGGCACACTTTTGATGCAGCTTTAATTACCGGCGCTTTTTTTATGGCGGGTGTATCGGCTTACCTGCTGTTAAAAAAGAAAAATACCGAGATCGCAAAAATATCGATGAAACTCGCACTTATTTTCGGATTGGTTGTTTCAGTTCTAGAACTTTTCCCGTTTGGTCATGAACATGCAAAGCAGGTTGCACAAACTCAGCCTGAAAAATTTGCAGCAATTGAAGGTCTTTATTCAACTCAGCAAGGCGCTCCGTTGGTTTTCTTCGCACTGCCCACAGATAATCCTCCCGATTTGAAAGGCGCTCTCGAAATACCAAGCGTTCTAAGCTGGCTGGCTTTCGGAGATATTGATGCTGAAATAAAAGGACTTGATGCTTTCCCGGAAGATGAAATACCGCCGCTCTGGCTTACTTTTGTTTCATTTCACAACATGGTGATTTTGGGTCTTTATTTCATTTTGATTATGGCAATAGGGGTCTGGTACTTGTACCGAAAATCACTTTGGGAGAAAAAGAAATTGCTGAAGGTATTTCTTTGGTCAATTCCACTACCGGTTATTGCGTGTCAATTAGGCTGGATTACCGCGGAAGTAGGGAGGCAGCCATGGATTGTTTACAAGTTGATGAGAACAAGCGATGCGGCTTCGGTTACCGTATCAGCCGGTGAAATTCTCTTCTCGATTATTTTATTCGGGGGAATTTACCTGCTGCTCGGTGCGCTATATGTTTATATAATGGCAAGAGAAATTAAACATGGACCGGAACCACTAACAAGCAAGGAGGCTATTGCATAATGGACTTAAATACAATTTGGTTTTTACTGGTTGCCGTCTTGATTATGGGATACGCAGTTCTAGACGGTTTCGATTTAGGTGTTGGCATTATCCATCTTTTTACAAAAGATGAGAATGAAAAAAGAATAAATATAAATTCAATAGGACCTGTGTGGGACGGAAACGAAGTCTGGCTTCTTACAGGCGGCGGAGCTTTGTTTGCAGCATTTCCTATTGTTTATGCAACCGTATTCAGCGGTTTTTACCTGGCGCTTGTTCTTCTGTTGTTTGCTTTAATTTTCCGTGCAGTCTCATTCGAATTCAGAGGAAAAGTTGATTCCGATAAGTGGAGAAAAGCCTGGGATTTAGCTTTCGGGATAGGCAGCCTGCTTCCCGCGGTTTTATTTGGAGTGGCAATCGGTAATATTCTACGGGGTATTCCTATTAATTCAGAAGGAACTTTTACCGGCTCATTTTTCGGACTCCTAAATCCATATGCAATATTAGTAGGAGTATTAAGCTTAGTAATGTTCACCATGCATGGATCTATTTATCTTGCAATGAAAACAACAGGCGGGCAAAAAACCCGGCTTAAAAATCTAACTCCAAAACTTTGGATTACATTTGTTGCAGTTTACTTATTGGCAACACTCTATACATTTTTCGAGGCGCCGTTTCTTTTTGATGGAATATTGTCCAGCCCGCTTTTCTGGGTGCTGCTTGTACTTTTACTGCTATCGTTATTATACATACCGGTTGCGGTAAAATCCAATTCACTAGGCAGAGCGTTTATCAGTTCCAGCGCAGTAATCATCATGATGATCGGGTTATTAGGCATAAGTTTATTCCCAATGTTAGTTCCATCATTAACCGATCTAGCATACAGCTTAACGATTTATAACGCATCATCAACGGAAAGAACTTTAACTGCCATGTTGATTATCGCTTTAATCGGAATGCCGCTGGTAATTTTTTATACGGCATACATCTATAAAGTGTTTAAAGGAAAAGTTATTATAAGCGAAGACAGTTATTAATAGTTCGTTTAAGTTGTTCGTCTACGGCTGTTTGTTGGGTGAAAAAAAGCCGGCTCTTAAGGCGCTTCTTGTGCTGAATTTTGATTTGTGAAATTGCTGGTTATGGCATACAATTTACAGAGCAGAATTTTGCTGATTAATATCTATGGAATAAAAACTTAAGAGCCGGCTTATAAATAATTTAACTCATCTTCATAAAACTTCTGTAATTAATTTAGAAATCATTTCACTCGAAAAATCTACCATTTTTTATTTAACAAGAAATGCTTATTGATGCAGGAAGCGATCAAAATTTTTCAAAATTACTGTAGTAAGGGCAGCAATTAAAATTATTTTATGTTTATAATTACTTGACAAAATAGAATTGGAAAAAACTGAAAAACAAATCAACCAATATTTAGATGTAAAATGCTATTGAATGAATTATAGCCCGTTGATAAATAAAATTAAATTTGATTATTAGTATTTTTCATCAAAAATAGATGAATAATATCTTAAACGGAACATAATCTTTAACATGTAGATGGAAATGTATTAGTCGAGACTAATGCTGGGAAATTTTAATCTAAAGATGCTGCCTTTTGGTACATTATCAAATATTTCAATTGTGCCTTTCATTTGTGAAACAATAACAAAGACCAAGCTGAGACCTAGTCCATATCCCTTTGTGGTATCCGAATTATTACCACGATAAAATCTATCAAATATTTTTGATTTTTCACTAGCATGTATACCAATACCTTGATCAGCGACTTCAATAATTATAAAATTATCAATCTCTTTGGCGGTTAACGATATGTAGCGTGAGTCAGCCTCAGAATATTTAACGGAATTATCAAGAAGGTTGTTCAGAGTCATAATAAAGTAATCGGGATTGCCTCTTAGATTTATGGATTCTTCGATGCTATACTTTATTCCATATTCAAAGAACCTGGCTTTAATTTCGTTGTTAATAAGCTGACTAAGATTAAAGATATTATTAGAATTCTTTTGGTTGTCTGCCTCTTTTGCAATTATTAGGAGAGTTCTAATAATTTTTATCATCTTTTCTGTTTCATGATCAAGTAAATTTAAGGTTTCTATATATTCCTTCGTATCTCTTTCCTTTTTTCGAATAAAATCCAACTCTGTTTTAATGGCAGTAAGCGGTGATAAAAGTTGATGAGAAGCGTTATTAGTGAATTCGGAAATATGATTAATTTGATTTTCCAACCTTGTAAAAAGGTTATTAAGAGTATCTTTTAGTTTTCCATAAACATCATTTTTATTCGCTTTATAATCTAATCTTTCGGAAATATTATAAGCCGATATCCTGTTTGCCGTTAGTATTATTTTATTTAAGCCTGAGTATGTTCGATAGGATAAAATGATGGAGATAAATATTATCAAGGCAACAATTATCGGCAATGTGATTAAATTAAACAGCTCAAATTCTTGTACAAGATGACTAATGCTTGATCTTGTAGTTGCCAATTGAATTATTGCATTATCTTTATTATCAACAAAGCTATATATGACTCTTAATTTTAATTCGTCCAGATCAATATTCTCTTTGTAATAGGATTTATTAAACTCAATTTGCTTTATTGGAATCTCTCCAACTTTATTAATATTAGGACTGTTGAATAAAACATTTCCATCTCTTGAGTAAATTTGAAGAAAGTAAGGATTTTCTGTTATTTCTATAAAATCTTTTTCTAAAAATTCACGGGTGCTGTGGAAATAAAGGCTATCAAAATTGAAATCTACAAACTGGTCGATGTGGTTAATTTCGTGTAATATTTTTTTGTCTAATTCATGATCTGCCAAATCAGATAGTTTAGAAATGGCGAATAGATTAAACAGCAAATAAAAGCCCAAGATTACTAAAGATATTGAAACCGCATTTTTTACAAGAGATGTTTTAAATAAGTGTTTAATATTGTTAGTCAATTAGAATATATCCTTCCCCATAAACATTTTTAATTACTTTTTGATTGCAGCATTCTTCAATCTTTTTTCTAAGATTTTTTACCGAAGACTCAACTATATTGCTGCCAGGGATGAAATTATAATTCCAAACCTTGCTGCATAATTCTTCCTTACTTAAGATGCGTCCTTTATTCTCAAAAAAATATCTCAATAGGTCAAATTCTTTTTCGGTCAGATCTATCTCATTGTTTTCAATAACCAACTTATGATCAATTAAGTTTATCCGTATGTTTTTATAGTATAAGTATTTGGTTTTTATAGCATTCCTTCTCTGGATAGCCTTAATTCTAGCTAAGACCTCGGTAAAAGAAAATGGTTTTGTTATATAATCATCGGCACCTATATCTAGCGCAGCAATTTTATTTTGAATATCAGAAAGAGCAGTAAGTAAAATAATAGGGATATAGTTTCCGGTACTTCTTAATTCTTTGCAGACTTCATACCCGTTTTTATAAGGCATTTTCCAATCCAAAATGAGAAAATCATATTTTGTTTCATTTATCATTTGTAGAGCTGAATTACCATCGGCAGCAATCTCAGCATCTATTTTTTCTTCATTAAAACTCTTTTTAAGTGAGCGTGCAATTGTTATCTCATCTTCAGCGATCAGCACTTTCATATTGGTAGTTAACCTCAAAGTTATACGGAATTTATATCTTTTTCTTCATTTATTCATCAATCAATAATGAAAAAAAAATCACTATTGTTTTGATGACAAATAGATGCACATATCATATTTTTCAATTCACTTATCAAATTTATCAAATATTATCGGAGTAAGTTATGAGTAAGTATTTACTAATTTTTTTACTTGGGAGTTTCTTATTTCTAACAGGTCCCAATTTTGCACAAACCTATGTTGGTGAAAGTACATGTTTATCTTGTCATTCCAGTTTAACTCCTGACATAGTAAATAATTATTTGGTTTCGGGGCACCCATATAAATTAAACGAAGTAAGCGGAGCTCCCCCGGAATATCCTGAAAATACAAGTCCTGGAGTTCCTAATCCACCGCCTGGAACAGAGTGGTCGGAGTTTTCATATGTTATTGGCGGTTATGGATGGAAGGCGCGTTTTGTTAAACCTGATGGTCGTATTTATACCGAAACCGAAGAGGTTCAGTACAATTTGGAAACGGGAGACTGGGTAGCGTATCATTTTGGAGAGGACAAAAAATATGATCAAAGTTGTTTCAAGTGCCACGCTACAGGAGCAACTACGGAAGGTTCGTGGAACGGGGTACCTGAAGATAGTCTGGGAACATTCAATGAGCCTGGAATCAGGTGTGAAGGATGCCATGGGCCTGGAAGTGAACATGCGTCAAATCCATCGGTGGCTTTGCCAAATGTTGATGAGGATCTAACAATTACAGTTTGTGCTAGTTGTCATCAAAGAGGTGGTGTTACAAACGCAATTCCTGCAAGCGGCGGCTATATCAAGCATCACGAACAAATTAATGAAATGAGAGCTTCGAAACACGGCGATGGAGAAGGTGGTGAGTTAACTTGTGCTTCGTGTCATAATGCACATATTCCGTTAAGATATTCTAACGCAGCCGTAAATGATATGACTGCAATTGAGGTTGAGTGTCAAACTTGTCACAGTGATAAACAAATAATGTTAAACGGTGAGATAAAGCCAATAGATTGCATTGACTGCCATATGCCTGCAGCTTCGAAATCTGCCGTTGGATTACAGGTGGGCAACGGCTGGAGAGGTGATGTTAAGACTCATATCATGAAAATAAATACAGATGCAGTTACTAAAGATTCTATGTTTACAAATGATGGTTCCCTTGTAAAGCTGGACGAAAATGGCTTGGCGGCAGTTACATTAGATTTTGCTTGTCTAAAATGTCATACTTCTGAAACTGTTGAATGGGCATCCTCGTATGCAGTGGATATTCATACAAACGGAATAACTGGCATGAAGGACGCATCTGAAATACCTGATAATTATTTGTTATCTCAAAATTATCCCAATCCGTTCAACCCCGCCACTACAATTAGATTTGAACTACCGAAGACTTCTAAAGTAAAATTGTCGGTCTATTCTATAAATGGTGAATTAGTAGCAGAGCTTATTAACAACACAATGCCTTCCGGTAGTCATAATATAGAATTTGATGGTTCTTCATTAAGCAGCGGAGTTTATGTCTATGCTCTAACAACTGACAACTTTAATGCAACAAAAAAGATGATACTTATGAAATAATGATTAACATTTCAAAAAAATACGTTGGTTAATTGAAGTAGTTAAGCCGTTCATTATGAGCGGCTTTTTATTCTTCAATTTTTATATACTAAAAACTATTGTCGATTTCATTTTGTTTATCGTTGCTTATTATTTCGCTAATTTCGTTTTAACCTATTACGAATAATAGTAATGAATGTCATCATTGTTGATTGGTATAGGCGGCGGTGCAAAAATCACAACATAATAATAACGGCTGAAATCTTATACATCCTTTAAGCAGCAAAGGGTGCTTCCTCAAATTTTCTTGTTCACGAATTGGAGAATTCAGTAGATAAAACAACCTACTTAATTCCCGGTTCGTTGAATAAAACCGGTAGAAACCAGTTGGAGCGGACAAATAAATTTCCCTATAATTTTCTTGCTATGACAACTGCTTTTTTAATTACATCAATAGTGCCGGAAAATTCATTTATCGCTTCGATGAATAAAATGTAGATCCCGATTCTAAGCGGTCTGCCGGAATCATCCAACCCGTCGAATATTACCGAACCGGAAGAACCCGCAGCTTGATTACTGATTAATGTACGCACCAATCGACCTTTACTGTCGTACACTTTAATTCGCATTTGTGCGGCTTTTTGAGTGAGATTATAATTGATTATCGTAAAATCTTCGAAGCCGTCATTATCGGGCGAAAACGGATTGGGTGAAACTGTAATGCCAGTGGTTGATACAATCCCTTTAGTGAAAATTGAATTTTCTTTCAACGGTGTGGCGCCGGCTGACGAAACATTTGTACTCCAATTTAACTGATCATTGCTTCCGACATCATAATTAATTCTTTCGAGTGAGCGGTTTTTTGTGAATTTCATACTCGGACTGTGCCAGCCCGAATTATAGTGAACCGAATCAATTGTATTATTGTACAGATCAACAAGCTTGAGCATTTGAGATTGATTTGAAAGAGCCAAATCACGGTTGATGATTGAAACATTTTCAGAAGCGGTCAAATCATCATAAAAATAAATGCAGTTTGAATCAGAGGAAATGAGAAAGTATGAATCGGGCGGGAGCAAAAAAGCAACTCTCTGAAATTGAACAATCTCACTTTTCTCGTCAATTAATTTCCAGCCGCCTAAATCGACAAATGAATCCGACCGGTTATAAAGCTCAATAAATTCGCTATTGCTTTCATCGGGATCGTAAAGTATTTCATTTATAACTATTGATTGATTTGAATACGATTCCGCTGAGAATGTTGAGTTTTGCCTGCCGATTGTTGATCCGGTTGAATCTAAAGAGGTGATCCAATTGGATGAGTCTTGAGTTTCTTTATCAAATGAGATTCTCTCAAATGATCTTCCCGGTTCGCCGTCGAATGAATCGTATTCCAAATGATCGATCACTGCTCCGCGGAAATCATAAATTATAATTTTATCATTCGTGTTGCCGAGCGATCCGAAATTTGATTGAAAGATTTTCACATTTTCGATTCCGGGAATTTTAGATGTATCAATCGCAGCGGCAAAATATTTACCCGGTTCGATGTATTGACCGGCATTCGTGATTATATCGCCATCCGGCATTTTCGATTTGTCACTCACGCGCCAATTCATAATGTTGATTGTCTTTGACGAATTGTTATAAAACTCAATCCAATCGGATTCGTCACTGCTTGGGTTATTCATAAACTCACTAATCAAAATATCTTTTTGGGCTGAACCGGTAAAAATAATTTTACTTACCCGGTTATTGATTGAATCATCATCGGTTAATTCCGAGTGGACTGCAACTGTTATCGAATCATTAATAACAAATGAATTTGTGCTTATGTAATAAGCGGAATCTCCTGCACCTAAATCCGTAAGCGTTAATTCTTCCAATAAATTTTCAGACATGCCTTCTGAGTAAATAAATTTAAGATTGCCTGTTGATATTTTCTCGGCTCCGGCATTATAAATTTCGCATGCTATTTTCACGTTTTCACCTTTAACCGGGTATCGAGGTTCAACGGAAATATTTTTAATCAGCAAGTCGAGATTCTTATTCGCGATACTGTTTATTCTTCCCGGGGTTCCTTTATAATAATCGATCGAGGAAATCCATTCACCGTTGATTTCAGTTAACTCAATTGATGTGGATTTATCATTCCTATACTCATCATTATAAGCAACTGAATCAATGAGCAGACTGCGGTCATCAATTACTTTTATTACATCTTCAGTGTTGTTAAGATTACCAAAACGAAGCTCAATATATTGAGACGGAATTGTAAAGTATGAAGTGATTGTTGAATCATCGGTGATTATTAAATATTCACCCGGATTCAGAATGAGATCATCCTTAGTGATTTTTCGATCAATCTCATTTATGCTGACCTGCCAATCTTTCAGATTAATTGTTCTATCCGACGCATTAAAAAGTTCAATCCATTCCGGTTGAGCTTCCGGCGGATCATACATGATTTCATTAATAACGATTGATTTGTTCTCATAACCGGGCGTAACGGTAATATGAATTTTATTGTTAGTCGTATCTTCATCTTGAACTGCTGATAGACTGCACTTTATACCTGTCGTATTCTGAATTCCGGCAACAGGTTTTGCAAAATCAATTAAGGCTGAATCGCCGGGCGCCAGCATGTTAACAGTCAACGATTCATGCAGTACAAAATTCAGTGAGTCGTTATCATTATCAATTAATAAATCGACTGAAAATGAAATTTCTTTTTTACCAATATTTTTAACAGAACATGAAACAAACACATCATCATCGATAATTGGTTTTGCCGGAGTGTAATTAACCCGCGAAAGAAATAAATCATAATCCTTTCGAGTTAACGAATTAATATCACCAGGTGTTGAGCCGGCGGGATTAATTGATGTTCCCCAGTTTGTTGAATCCGAAAGAAAAGATTCCGGGTTAATTCTTTCGATTGATATTCCGGCATCGGCGCCAAGCACTGATGAATAATGGATTGAATCAATTACGCGGTCCAGCGAATCTAAAATTCTGATCGTATCTTTTCCATTATTGAGCGAAGGGAAATTTTGAATAATCACATTTCTTCTAAGAGTGTAATGATCAAAAAACGAACTGTCGTCAGCGATAACACCAAACTGAAAAGGTGAGATCAGCAGAGATTGATCAATATTGGCAGAGGTGTCCGAATCATCCGCAACCTGATAACCATTAAGATCAATTGTCTTACTGCTTCGATTGTAAATCTCAATCCATTCGGGTGTATCATTCTCCGGTGCGTACATCACTTCGTTGATTATTAAATCATGATGCGCTTCATTAATAACAACAGCATTGAATCGATAAAGTAGAGTGTCGTTATCCGTTAATTGATCGCTGTCAGTATGGGAAATTAAAATCAAATTATTCCAGCCGGAGGCGTAATTCTCTACCTCGTAATAAAAATTGATTTGAGATCCCGGCGTCATATTGTTCCCCGTGAACGTTTTAATTAATTCATCGGTTTGGTTCAGACTGTCGTTGTTTGAATCAAGATAGATTTTAAGATGGTACTCATCGATTTTATTCAGTCCGTTGTTTGTTAAATCAACATTTATTGGAAAAGGAACAGGCTGAATCGCATAAGGTTCAGTTGAGTAAATGTTTGAAATCATGAGATCAATTTCTTTCATTGAAGCGGAGTTGATTGAACCGGGAGTTGCGCCGGCATGATGAATAGACGAAATCCAATTGGTTGAATCACTGGTAAACAAATCGCTGTCGACTCTCTCCAATGATATTCCGTTTCTTCCGCCGTAGGTTGATTTGTAATTCACCGAGTCAATTAAACGGTTCAATGAATCAAGAAGCGTAACCGTATCAGCAGAGTTATTGAGCAACGGAAAATTATTTATTATCACGGGAACATCTATAGTATACTGTGTGAAAATCGTACTGTCATCCGCAATTATGCAGTATTGAGAAGGATTGAGAATTTCACTCTGTTTAATTTTCTCTGAAGTGCTGGAATTATCCGCAATTTGAAAACCTTTTAAGTCGATGCTTTTACCGCTTCGGTTATAAATTTCAATCCACTCGGGGAAATCATTATGCGGTGAATACAGAATTTCATTAATAACCAGATCGTGCAGCTCTTCATTTATCGAAACCGCATCAAAACGAAAATATACTGTATCGTTCTCTCTAAATTGATCGGGAGAGGTTACAGCGGCGAATGCCATATCGTTCCATCCGTCATGATAACCGCTGATGTTGTAATCAATCGTAATATTTGTATTTGCATGGAGATTGCTTCTGTCGAAATTTCCAATCAACTCGGATTCTTGAAACTCGCCGTCTGAGTTTATATCAAGAAAAATTTTTAACTGATATGAATCAATAATATTCTTTCCATCGTTCGAAAGAATTATGCTAACCGGGAAAGGTTCGGGATTTACGGCATAAGGTTCAATCGAAAAAACCGAATCGATTTTCAAATCATGATCTTTTTTGGAAACCGTATTAATAAAGCCCGGACTCGCTTTGTTCCTTCCAATCGATGAAAGCCAGTTGGTTGAATCACTAACAAACAATTCCGGGTCGACTCTTTCGAGCGAATAACCGTCATACCCGCCGAAGCTTCTTGAATAACTTATCGAATCGATGACTCTATAAAGCGAGTCGAGAATTTTGATTTGATCTGATGAATTATTTAATGTCGGAAAATCACCTATTATCAGCGGCGAAGTGAAATCGTATTGCTCAACAATATTACTGTCCTCCGCAATTATGCAGTATTCGTTTGGATTAATTATTAACTGATGCTCATTTATAATTACGGTATCTCTCAAATCCGCAACTTGATAACCATTGAAATTAATTGTCTTACTGCTGCGGTTATAAATTTCAATCCACTCAGGGAAATCATTCAGCGGTTCGTACATAATTTCATTTATCACCAGGTCATGTTCCGATTCATTAATCGTTACTGCGTTGAACTGGAAATATGAAATATTGTTATCGGGGTATTCATCATTATCGAGCTGAAGTTTTGCAATCAGTTGGTTTTTGCCTAAGGAGTATTCGTTAATTTCAAAATTAAAATCAGAAGAGGAGCCCGGTGATATTAATCCGCCCGAAAAAGTATATATTAATTCGCTTTCGGAAGCGGCTGAATCGTAATCGGCATCATGATAAATTCTCAGGGTGTAACTGTCAGCATTCTGCAGCCCAATATTTTCAACGGAAATATTTACCGGCAGCGGCTGAGGATCAACAGCATAATCACGGGTGGAAACAAATTGTGAAATTCCCAAATCATAATTTTTATCCGATACCGAGTTTATTCTTCCCGGCGTTCCGGTGAGAAATGTGTTTGTAGTTTTCCAATTAGAAGAATCATTTATAAACAGCCCGCTGTTCACGCGCTCAAGTGATTTCCCGTTTCTGCCACCCCATGAGGAGTAGTAAAACACCGAATCTATTACGCGGGAAAGTGAATCGAGGATCATCACATTATCATCGGTATTGTTAAGTGTGGGAAAGTTATTAATAACAACCGGACTTGTTACATCATGAAAGGAATAAATCGAAGAATCTTTTGCCAGCACAAGGTATTCGCCGGGTTCCAACACAACATCGTTTTCGATTACAGTTTGAGTATCGGCTTCATCTGCAACGGAAAAGTTTTTCAAGTTGATAATTTTATTGCTCCGGTTGAAAAGTTCAATCCATTCCGGTTCGGGAGAATCAGGGCTGTACATTATTTCGTTAATTACGATATCGCCGTAGATTTCGTTTATACTAACACCGTGCAGTACGGTGAAAGCAGTATCGTTATAATCATAAATATCTGATGAGTGTTCAAGTACAGTAATAAAACTGTTACTTCCCTCCGTAAAATTCTCAGTCGTAAAATTAATGGCAGTACTATCGAAGCTTATTATTGAAGGAAGAATCTGCGAAGCTTCCAATTCGCCGGGTTGTGCAATTGAATCTGAGTTTGCATCATAAAACAATTTTACTTCAATGTTGGATGCGTTGTTCAAACCGGTATTTTGGATTGTCGTTTTTAATTCAGCGTGATCGCCTGTAATAAAATATTCGGAAGCCGGCGCAAAACTCTTGACTGCCAGGTCAAAATCTTTTTGAGTTACGGTATTAATTTCTCCCGGAGTTGCATTAACATTCCATTTAGTTGTTAACCAATTTATTGAATCGGTGCTTGACTGAAACGGGTCGATTCGTTCGAGTGATCTTCCGTTATAATAACCGCCCCATGCCGATGAATAATAAACCGAATCGATAGTAAGATTAAGCGAATCGGTCAACATCAATAAATCACCGGAATTATTAAGCGAAGGCAGATTGATGATTATAACCGGCGATTCAATTTCATAATATTCATAAATTGATTCGTCATCGGCGATAACGACAAATGATCCTGGATTAACAAACAAATCGGCATCACTAAGAAAAGATGACGAAGCCGGATCGCTGATATACCAATTTTTCAGATTGATAAGTGAATCGGTTCTATTATAAATTTCAATCCATTCGGGTTCGTCGTTCAATGGTCGGTACATAATTTCGTTGATCACAATATCGTTGAATTGAGCGGCAATTTCGGAAACATTAAAATTGATGAGAGCATTGTTGTTGTAAAAGTCCTGATCCTGCGGAAAGAAAAGTTCAACAATTAATTGATAGTTTCGTGCCGGGGCGTTTTCAATTTGGAGTTGAATAAATATCGAATCATTCGGTGGAATGTCAAATAAATTTTCACTGTAAATCAACTCGTCTTCCACGGAAGATGAATCAAAGTTTATATCATCATAAATATTAATTACAGAATTCCCGGCTTCCAACAGCCCAAGGTTTTTCACGGAGATTCTTATTGATAGATCATCACCTTCAACCGGGGTTCCCGGCATAAGATTGAAACCATTGAAAGCGAGATCGTAATTTTTGGGGCTGACGGAATTTATGTGTCCCGGTGTTCCATGTAAATATTTAGAGTTTGCCCAGTTAAGTGTATCGTTTGAATTCACCAAAATTTTTTCATCAGAAAATCCTTCCGGGTTATCCGCAGTGTATGTATGTGAATCGAGAGTATCGAGATCCGGACTGATTAAGTAAATTGTGCGGTCACTTGAATTTGACATACCAGCCGAGCCGAATGCATTATTGTCAATTTTCATTACCAATACGGAATCCGGAATTAATTCGTTGTAAATTCCCGATTCAAAATTGTAATCGCCCTCAAGTATTACGGCATAGCTGTGCGGAAGTAAGATTGAATCTTCGTTAAAAGGAACCAGGTAATCGAAGGATGATGATTGATACTGAATTGCGAAGCCGGTCAGAGAAATTTCTACCGTATCGGATGGATTATATAGTTCTATAAATTCGCTATTGGAAGCAGCCGGTCTGAACATAATTTCTGAAATCACCGTATGATCTGCAACCTGCGCAGATAATCGTATTGCTATATGTAACATTAATATTGATACGGCTACCCTGATAGCTCAACCCTCATGAACATTAAACAACTCAGTGATAAAAACAATATAAAATAAACAACAATATAATTCAACATTAATCCATTGAGATAAATTGTCTCTATCTAACTGCAATAATTACGACCCACAAATTTTACCATCATGATTTACAACTCAGTTATTCATCCTCCCGGAAGATTGTCAATGCAGTCAACTTAAGAATTGAACTGAGCAACTCGACTATGGTCGAAGTCTACGACAATATCATACTAATCCCAAAAAATTTTTTGGAAATAAATTTTTTGCCGGAGATCGCTCATAAAATGTATTATTAAAACATTTTATGTTGCGGGATTAACCCCGACAATTTGTAAGAAAAATATTTTACTCAAATAACGAATTTCAAAATTTCTATATGGCTAAGTATTTGATATTTCTCAACTTACAAATT
>JAIOZI010000012.1 GCA_021740785.1 Melioribacteraceae bacterium | reverse complement strand
CTAATTTTCTTACTTCATCTGCTACTACCGCAAATCCTCTGCCGTGTTCTCCTGCCCGTGCTGCTTCTATTGCCGCATTCAGCGCCAGCAGGTTCGTCTGATCTGCTATGTCGTCAATAACCTGAATTATCTCTCCAATCTGATCACTATTAGCTCCCAGTTTTTGTACCGTCATCGCTGCAGCTTTTACCACTTCGGCTATTCTTATCATTCCGCCTACAGTTTCTTTTACTACACTTCCACCTTTCTTGGCTACATCCCCTGCTTTTTTTGCATTATCAAGCGCCCCGGTGGAATTCTTTGAGGTCTGAAGGATAGTTGCGGTCATCTGTTCTACTGCGCTTGCTACTTCACTTGCTTGAGTGCTTTGTTCCTGTGCCCCGGCTGCCATCTCTTCCGAGCTTGATGAAATTTGTGTACTTGCACTTGCTGTAGCTTGTACGGCTGATGTTACATCCGAGATTACCTGCTCAAGACTGTCTCCCAGTTTGTTGATGCTGTCTTTTAATTTTCTGTGCTGACCTTTGTACTCTGCCTTCACTCTTACAGTCAGATCGCCGGTTGCCATGTGTTCTAAGGCTTGGGTTCCGTCCTGAAGGGGAAGGATTACGGCATCCATCATTTCATTTATTCCGTTTACGAGCTCTTTGTAGGTTCCCTCAAACTTGGAGGCATCTCCCCTATTATCCAGCAATCCATTCTTTGAATCGCTTATAAGTTTATTGGTTTCACTGGTAAGTCCGAATATTTTATCCCGGACTGTCTCATAGGCATCAATTCCGGATTGAGTTTTGTAAATCATTTCATCAATTGTGCGGGCTAATTCACCTATTTCATCTTTATGAGTCATCTCCAGAGGCTTGGTTGATTTTTCAATTTTCGCTGTCAAATCCCCTTTCGACATTCCGGTTAAACCGCTGCCCAAATTTGTTAAACAATTTGATTGAAGTTGTTTCACACGGTCAACAACAGTATTTAGCGGATTAACTATTCCCTTTGTGATATAAACACCGGCAGCAATTAATACTGCTCCAGCTAAAACCCCAATAAGAAGCAGAAAATTAAATGCTGAGTTGTTAGTGTTTTCTGCATCCATTGCAGCGGCATCTACCATCTTATTCTGATATTTAATTACGTCTGTAATCGCCGCAACCAAAGCATCCTGAGCTGGTGTGAATTCGTTAATAATAAATTCAGAGGCTTCTTCAATTTTATCTGCACGAATCAAAGCAATCGTTTTATTCAAAGCGGGCAAATATATACTATTTTGCACGCTTGTAAATTTCGCTAATATGGATTTACCTTCGGTTCCACTCTTGGAATTACTGTCAAGTTTATTATATCTATCCAGAATAGTATTGGAAAATTCCGAGATTTTTGACAATTCCCTTTCTCTAAAAGCTATGTCAGTTGAAAGGGCAGACTCCCTAAGATGCTGACCGGTAAGATTGCCTGCATCAATAATATCATTAGCCCAAATAGTTTTGGGAAATTTGTCATTCTTAAGATCCTGGACTATTTCATTAATAGATCCTAGTTGACCTAAACTGAGAATAATCAAGAAAAAAGCAACTGCAACAGCAAATCCAAAACCGATTAGTAGCTTTTTCCCAACTTTTAAATCTTTCATTTTATACCTCTTTTATTATATATCCTTTATTGCAATTCAGCTTCTTCGTATTCAACATCTGTATTGTTAATAATCTCATCCAGGTCTAACAATATCAGCAACCTATCTTCAAGCTTACCAATTGAAGTTATGTACTTTGAATCAATCCCGGCAACCATTTCCGGGGGAGCTTCTGTAATGCTTTTGGGAATTCTTAATACTTCTTTCACCTCGTCAACAATAAATCCAACAATGTTATTATCATTCTCCAATACTACGATCCGGGTATTATTGTTATAATCTTTCCGCTCAATTCGCAGTTTAATCCTTAAGTCTATAACTGGAATTATTTTTCCTCTTAGATTAATTACACCCTCTACATGCGATGGTGCATTCGGGACTTTCGTAATTTGCATCATCTTGTTAATTTCCTGCACTTTTAAAATATCAACACCGAATTCTTCATTACCAATTTTAAAACTGACTAGCTGAAGTACTTCATCAGTTTCTGTTTTTTTCTTTTCGGTATCCATTTTGCAACTCTCCGAAATTATTGATTTAACGAAATACTCTGTACAACATATTATCGAAGAAACTCCAAATGAGTTTAACATAATTATAGTAAGCGCATAAAAATTAGTAAGTTAAGCGAGTATGTCAGTAGAGCTTGACAATTAATAACATTTTGATATTTGAGTGGTTATTTAGCTGCCTAATTAAATGTGAATACAGACCACGTCTGATGCCGGAAGTTATGCTTTCATTTCTTTCAAATTTTCTATTTCATCCAGCGAGAATACTTTTTCTAAATCCAGTAGAATAAGTAATCTATCATCAAGTTTGCCGACAGCAGTAATGTACTCTGCATCTATTCCCGAAACCATATCAGGCGGGGGTTCAGTAATATTTTCAGGAATTCTTAAAACCTCTTTTACTTCATCAACTATAAATCCAATGGTTCTTTCATTTATTTCAACTACAATAATTCTTGTCTGCTGATTATGTTCAACTTTGTCCATTCTTAACCTGCTGCGTAAATCAACGACCGGTATCACCTTACCCCGTAAATTAATTACACCTTCTACAAATGATGGAGAATTCGGAATTTTTGTAACCTGCAGCATCCGGATAATTTCATGCACACTTAAAATATCGACACCAAACTCCTCTTCACCTATTTTAAAACTCACAAGTTGAAGAAGTTTATCCGCATCATTTTTTTTTATTTTTGTTGAAGCCATAATCTTTTCTCAATTATTTTTAATTTGATATTGATTGTTTTATCTCAATCAAAAGTACGCTAATAATACTTACTTGAATACACAAAACTGCAAAGCTACAGGTACTATGAACACAGCTATTTACATTACTATCGAAAATAAACGACTAGAATTTAGTAGAAAATGAAACATTTATTATTTATTTCTTGGGATTTATTTGTTATTTGCTTCTTGCGATTTGTTTGTTTCTTGTTTCTTGTTTCTTGTTTCTTGCTACTTGCTACTTGCTACTTGCTTCTTGCGATTTGTTTGTTTCTTGTTTCTTGCTACTTGATACTTGATACTTGATACTTGATACTTATAAATCATTTCATTAATGGTATTGTAATTGTCACTTTAGTAAAAACATTAAGTTCGCTTTCAATTCTTATTTTGCATTTAAAGATATCACAAATTTTTCTTACAATAATAAGTCCGAATCCATTTCCAATATTACCGCTTTCATTTTTTTGAAATCGATTTGCAAGGAATAATCCATTTAAATCATTTTGGGCAATTCCAATACCAGTATCATGAAAAACAAGTTCATAAACATCAATCAACATTTTACCTGTGATTTTTATTTTGTCTCCTTTTGTTGAAAACTTAATAGCGTTTTCAAGCAATTCTTTTAACAATACTTGAACATAAACCCGGGTAATTTTTATTTCGGCTGTATCAATGTAATATTCTATCTCCTTTATTCTCTCTTCTAATGAAAAGCTTTCCAACAGCATTTCTTTGAACAATAAATCACTTATCTCAATAGATTCGGACTTAAGCTCTTTCTGCATTATATCGTCTTTGCTCAGCAATTCAACATCTGAATAGATAATAAATTTTTCGATTCTATCATACAGTCTCTTACCTGCCTTGTTAACCTTATAAGCAAGATCTCTCATCATATCTTCAGACAGCGTATCAAATTCTTCTAAAATAATCTGAGAAAATCCAAGTACCGATACCAATGGAGTTCTTAATTCATGAGGGATATATTGAGATAGATTATTGGCAAGTTCTTCCCATTTTTTATCGTGCATTCTCTTTTTGTTTATTCTCGTCTGAACGGCTTCCAATAGTTCTTTTGCTCTAAACGGTTTGGTAAGATAATCATCAGCCCCGATATTCATCCCTTTTCTAATATCAGAATGATCAGATTTTGCTGAAAGCAGAATGAAAGGTATTGCGCCTGTCTTTTCATCATTTTGTAAGGCATTGAGTAGTTCATATCCATCCATTTTAGGCATCATAATATCCGATATAATTAGGTCGGGGATAACTTCAAATACTTTTTCCAACCCGGCTTTACCATCTTCAGCTTCAACAACTTCGAATCCGCTTGTTGCTAAAATTTCTGATAAACTACTTCTTACTTCCTGATCATCTTCTACTATTAGAATTTTTTCCATCTGTATGCTCTCTTTACATTTTCAATTAAATAGAATTGCTGGGAATCAATTTATTAATATTTTTTTATAACTCGTAATAAAATTTACAATTCGATTGTACTTCGAGTATTTGTTTATTAATTAATTTTGATATTACAAAAAAACACCGACTTATATTCATCGATTCGGAAATATTATGCATGTGAACTTTAATTATTCTGTGCCGGTCTTCATCGTTTTTTTTAATTTCATTAATATAGGAAACGTTATCCAGAATGGTTGGTAAAAACTGTACTTATTAAGTCTCATGGTAAATGGGGAAAGTTAGAGTTACGATTGTTCCATAATCAACCTGGCTTTTTATTTCAAATTTTCCATTCATAAGAGAAGTAAGTTTGTGCGCAATTGTTAAACCGAGTCCAGCGCCTTCATACCTCCGGCTGTATCCGTCATCTTCCTCCTGTCTGAACGGAAGCAGGATAGCTGATAGTTTACTTTCATTTATGCCGATGCCGTTATCAGTCACACTTATAATACAAGAATCATCTTCTTCCTGAATCCTGATTCTAACAGCGCCACCATCTTTGTTGTATTTGATTGCATTATCTAGAAGTTCGGTCAGTATTTTTCTAAGTTTCAAATCATTTGAAATCACATAAATTTTTTCCGCGGGATGTTCATAAGTTACTGTTATGTTCTTCTTCTCAGCAATGAACTTATATTCATTATAAATGGTACTAATATTAGCCACAAACTCAAGTCTGAAAAGATCAAATTCTCGCTCCCCCGATTCAAGGCGAGAAACTTCCACAATATTATCAACCAGAGCTAAAAGTCTTTTTACACCGTCTTTTAGATAATGCGAAAGTTCGGAAAGATAATCATCAGTTTTTGCATCAATCTCCTCGTCAATTAAATCAATACATCCAACTACGGCATTCAGCGGCGTTCTGATTTCATGCGACATATTAGCAAGGAACGCAGATTTTAATTTATTCAGCTGCAGCTCTTTTTCAAATGCCAATCGAAGTTTTTGTTCCATTGCTTTTTGTTCGGTCACATCATTCATTGTAATAATATAGAAGGTAAAGTCTTCATAAGGATCTTCCGCAAATGAAATTTTACCGGAATACTCTCTCCCGGACCGCGGTTCAATAAATTTGAATCTGCTCCCTTTTAATTTCGGGTTATTCAAGATTTCCAGCAAACTATATCTCAGTTCAATCGGGATAGTTTCTTTTAGAAGAGCATGTTTTTTTAACTTTACAGAATAAGGGAAAACCCGCAGAAAATTATCATTTGCACCTTCGAAGTAAAGTGTGTTTTTTTCTTTCCGTATTATCAAAAGAAGATCGGAAATGTTATCAAGAATTAATCTCTGCCTTGCTTCGGCAAGTTTTGTTAAACGATTTTTATCAATATGGCTGGTAATATCATAAGCCGCCAATAAGAAATTGTTTTGTGCCTTAACAGTGCTGTAAATCGATTTCAAGGAAAGTTCATAAAATCTAAGAACATTATCCGAATCGGGGATCTTAACTAATTTCGACCAATCTTTACCCGATCCGATTGCTTCATCCAAAGCTTTGGCATCTCCTTCTGAAATATACTCGCTGAGCACTTCGGAGAGAGAATGATTATATACTTTCTCAATTTTTTTATTCAGAACTTTTTCAAAAGTTTTGGATATAAAACTTAGTTTTCCTTCATGATTAATAATTATTACGTTCAGACTGCTTGAATCAATTGCGTTAAAAAGATTGTTTATGCTTTCTTCTAAATTTTGTCTTTTTTTAAGTGAGCTGAACATTGATATTACATAAAACGTATTTCCAATTGTTACTTTTTTAAAATCAACGTTAAAAGGCTCATACTCTTCATTTTCTTTAACGAACACCTGCACATCAAAATTGAAGCTGTTGTAGTTTGTTACTATAAACTGTTCATATATTGGAAATATTTCCGGTATAGAATTTAATTCCTCAAGCTGCCCGTCTTCCTTAAGAGAAAACTTACTTTTAAATGAATGATTCATATATGATATCGAACCGCTTTTAGATATTACTATATATGGATCAGTAAAGGGAAGTTCTTCAAAATAATTTTCTTTGGATTTTATGTTAGTAATTTCCATTTCGGTGATAGTTGATCTCATAATATTATTGTTGATATTTTGTCAATAATTAAAGGGTTATCCGGAACTTTCAGTTTTGTCAATTGATTGAATAGGTCTATACCCAAATGTTTATCAAGAAATCCTATTATGTGAGTATTTAATTTCGATATTTCATAATAGAACTCATCTTGTATTCCATCTAATAAATTTTTTATTGCAAAGCTTTCCTGCCGCTCAATTGATTCAACTATACTTAAATTTTTAATTCGCTCAAAAACAATATCAAAATATCTAATAGCTAGTTTTTCATTCTCACTGTTAGTATTTAGAAATCCCGGGAAAACAGATAAGACAAGACTAGCCTTAGTAATTTCTTTATGATCGCGTTTATAGTTAATAATTTCATAAGGCTGAGAAGAAGTATATAAAGACTTGCCAACATTCACTTTGGTTCGAAAAACATATTTATCGATGTTAACAATAAGTGAATATTCATCAATGTTTTCTTTTGTAAATTCTTTAAGAAAAATATTCAATCTCAAAAAGGATAAGGCGGCTGGAGACAGATTAATAGAATCTGTACTCATAGTTTTCACGGCAGCATTATCCGAATCAAACATTGAGAAATTAAGTTTCCTGCTTTTTCTCTTGTTGTTTCCGTACTCCGTATTGATATTTGGAATTCGTTCGAGCATATATTTCTCTGATATATTATCGAAAGAAAAAGCGGGAAATTGAGTGTGGTTAGTCGATTTTTAACATTCTGTTATTCATCACGTACTGAACAAGTTCAGGGGTCTTAAGTTCTTTCAAAACTTCTACTATCTTTTCTATTCTTGAAATAGATTCATTAATAATCTCTATTTCATCATTGAACTTTTCCTTTTGCTCTTCGTTTAACTGATTTGTAACACCTTGAAACGCAAGCAGCAAGCTGCTCAAGGGATTATTTATTTTATGTCCGATTGTAACGGTTAATTCTCGTAGAGCCTTGTTGTGTTCAATTACTTTCAATTCATTCTGAAGATTATATATTCGCAGCCCTGTTCTAATTCTAGCCAATAGTTCTTGATTATCAACCGGTTTAACCAAGAAATCGTCTGCGCCGATATCTAAGCCTTGCACTCTATCTCGTAAAGAAGCTCTAGCCGTTAAAACAATAAAATAAATTATCTTCAGATCAGGATTGGATTTTATTCTATTACACAGTTCAACACCGTTCATTTTCGGCATATTCCAATCGGCAAGAATAATTTTTGGTTTAAATTCTTCGATCAGGTCCAGAGCCTCAAGACCATTATTGGCTTCTTTAACATTGTAATTGTTTCTCCTAAGCAGATGTGTAAGAATGTAACGGGCATCCTCTTCGTCTTCAACAATCAATATTTTATCTTCATCATTCAAACAGCAACCAGCCTTTTTATTTTTTCAAAAATAATATTAAAGTCAGTGGTTTCGAAATATAATCATCAGCCTTACTTTCTTCAATGTAATTTGATGAATTACCGTAAACTTGATGAGCAGTAACTAGGATTATAGGAATTTTCTTGAACTTTTGATGTGATTTCAAATACTTTGCAATGAATATACCATCAATATTCTTTCCATCCTTACGAGTATTTTTTAAGCTTACATCCAATACAATCGCACTTATTTCATCAGTTTCTAAAGTGTTGATAATCTCTTCGTAATTATCAGTTAGTATTAGTTTATATTCCGATCGTTTCTGAAAAATATACTTGTACAACTGATTTGTAAAAGGATCATCTTCAATAACCAAAATTGTGTGTGTCATTAATTATTTTTCTTCACTAATAAATTTAACAATAATACTTATTCTTCTATTCACAGCATCAAACGGATCTTCAACATTTCTAAGCTGATTATCGGCAAGACCTCTTATTTCATCTATTTGATTCTTTTTCAATCCCCCTGAAATTAATGCACGCCTTGCTGAATTTGCTCTATCGGCGCTCAATTCATAATTTGTGTAACCAGTGCCGTTACCGGGATAATTTCGAGAATCAGTATGACCTTCGATAACGATGGAGTTAGGTATTTCCGAAAGCTGCTGCGAAATTTCGAGCAATAAATTCCTCGCTTTTGGTTTTAACGTAGAATTACTAATCTCAAAAAAGAAGTCCTGCTCCGAATCCATTATCTCTATTTTTAATCCTTCTTTTACAATCTGAATCTCAATTTGATCTATAATACTTTTAAATTTATCGTTCTTTTTTAAATTTTCAATTAATTCATTGCCCATCGATTTCAAACGTTCAGTCTCTTTTTGCCTTTCATAAAATTCGCTTACCATCGATGGTTTAGATGAAGATGGCGCTCCTGGACTATCCAGTACACTTGTACCTTTACCGATAGATATTCCGATAGGACTACGAAAATAACTCGCTATTTGCTTTCTTACTTCATCCCCTTGACTAAGAACCCATAATACAATGAAAAGCGCCATCATCGCAGTCACAAAATCAGCATAAGCAACTTTCCACGCACCACCGTGATGCCCGTGCCCGTGTTTGCTCTTTTTCTTAACAATAATAACATTGTTATTCTCAAGTATATTTCTTTCCTGGTCAGACAATTACTTATTTTTTCCCCTCAAATGATTTTCAAGTTCTGTAAATGTTGGTCTGTTTTCACTAACTATTGTTCGTCGTGCAATTTCAACTGCAACAATTGGAGGGTTTCCCTTAGCATAAGAGACAATACATGCCTTAATAGTTTCTAGATATCTGACTTCATTTTCGATCATATGATCGATATTTGTTGCCAATGGATTTACAAAACCGTAAGCCATTAACACTCCTATAAAAGTTCCAACAAGAGCAGCGGCAACATGCTGCCCAACATAAGCGGCTCCTTGATCAATACTGTTCATCGTTACAATAATCCCTAAAACAGCGGCAACAATTCCTAACCCGGGAAATGAATCACCGACCTTATTAATAATCCCGGAAATAGGACGTGATTCTTCCATAAAAGTTTCAATCTCAATATCCATCAAAGATTCAATCTCATGGGGCGGTACGCCGCCGGTTAGCATTACTTTCAAGGTGTCGCTGAAAAATGTAACTGCAATTGTATTGTTGAGAAAATTCTCATTGTTCTTAAGAATTTCGCTCTCTTCAGGTTTTTCAATATGTTGTTCCAATGAAAGAAGTCCATCACGCTGTGCAACAAGAAAAAGGTCGTAAAATGATTTAAGCAGTTTCAAATTTTCTTCTTTAGAATCTTTTGAACCGGCAATTGCTTTCGGAACGGCAGCAGCTATCTTTTTAAGTACATGAAGCGGAGCTGATATCAGCATACTTCCGAAGGCAGCTCCCCCAATAATCAAAAACTCAGCCCATTGAAGCAATACCAGTAAATTACCACCGGCAATAGTAAAACCGAGTATAAGTGATCCGACAACAACTAAAGCTCCGATAATAATAAACATAGTAATTCGCTATTTTATTTCTGTTTTCAATTTTTCTACTTTTTGCAGAATTTTATTAAAGTTCATTTCGGCAAAAGCCCAATCACTGGATGTATTTAATTCTTTTTCGAGAATTGCTGCGCTTAAACTTGTTATTTCATCTTCCCCGACCGTACCACCGCTGCCCTTTAAATCATGTATTGCTCTTTTGAATTTCTCCGAATCCCGTTTCATTAAAGTTTCGGTAATATCTTTTTTCTTCTCAGCAAAATTTTTAACGAAAAAGTGTTTCAGATTTTGTTTGATATCTTCGTATTCCTTATCCTCTTCATCGGTTTCCTTCTTTGGATTCGCGAAATAATCTTTGCCGAAAATTTCATTTATGTATTTAATTATAGCTTCCTTCTTAATCGGTTTTGTTATAACACGTTCCGCACCGGCTTCCGCAGCAGCCAGCACATTGCTTCTTCCTGTATTAGCGCTAATCACAATTACAGGAATATCTTGAATATCCTTAACCACCCTTTTAACCTGAAGAGTTTTTATTCCATCAAGGTTGGGCATCATCAAATCGAGCAGTATCAAATCCGGCTTATGTTCAACGGCGCACTGAATTCCTTCGAGCCCGTCATTGCAGCTAATTATAATAAATCCATAATACTCCAAGAAGTGTTTCAGCGATTTAACAACTGTCTCGGAATCATCGACAATAAGTATTTTCTTTTTTTCTTCTGATGCAATCAATTTGTCACTTTTTCAATTTATTGATAGAATATTTTTTTAGATCTTCTGCCGGTTTATTTTCACTGCGCTTTGTAGCATCGATGGTCGACTCCTTAATATCCATGTAAATTTCTTCACGGTATATTTTACGCGCTTTAGGAGCCTCAATTCCTATTTTTACTTGACCATCGGAAATTGATAGAATCTCAATGATAATATCGGAATCGATCCTAATTTTTTCCTTTATCTTCCTTGATAGTACTAGCATAAATTCCTTTTAGTTTTCTGTGAATAAATTATACTCTACCGGATAATTCTCATCATCAATTATTTTTTGGAATCCCGTTTTTGCTTCTTGGTTTAAATATACCGGGGCTTTGAGATTAACCGTAATGTTAGCCGGATTTTTATCAAGCGTAACAATTGAAAACGGTTCAAAGCTTGATTCCTCATGATAGGTTTCCTCTAATAACCTTATCGGGAAAAGCGGAAACACTAATTCCGGCTGATCGATTGAAGTAAGCCAATAAAAATAGCCGTTCTCCTCGGTTATTAGAAGGTAATCATGGTATTCTTCAAAACCCAGTAAACCGGATTCGAATTTAATGACTTTCTCTTCATCAAATTCAATTGTGCCGAATTGTTTTGTGTTAATTTTCATTTTACAACTTAAATTAGTTTTTTAATATTATTATATCTACTCGCCTATTTAAAGATCTCAATTCAGGTGAATCATTCGGAGCAACCGGCTGATACTCGGAAAACCCAACAATTGAAACACGGTCCGGATCAATCCCTTCATTCATCATCAAATGATAAGCCGTATTCGTTGCTCTTTGAACAGACAAATGCCAGTTTGAAGGATATTGTGATGTATTAATAGGAACATTATCAGTATGACCTTCAACTCTTATTTCGTTTTCGAATTGGTTCAATATTACTGAAATTTTTCCCAAAATATTCCGTGATTCTTCACTTAGCTCTGCCTTGCCCGATTGAAACAAAATCTTATCAAGTATTCTTACTGTAATTCCCCGCTCGTTTTCAACAAGTGTTATATCATCATTAAGATTATTTTCAGAAATAACATTCTGTAATTTACCTTTTAATCCGTCTATTGGAGTAACTATGTTACTGTTTTGTACCGGTACATCATGAATGTAAGTCATTCCGCTGCTCGTACCAAATATGTTTCCCATCGCAAAAATCATTTTTTCGTACTTCTCTATATCAATATTAGACATTGCATATAAAATTATAAATAAGCCAAGTAAAAGAGTTATTAAATCTGCATAAGTTATAAGATACCTGTCTTTATCTGCTGCATCATTAAATGCAGAATCGTCATTATCTAATAACCTAAGATCTCTTCTTGCTCTCTTTGGGGGAGCAGGCTCACTAATCTTGTCTTTATTATCGAAGGAATTTCTCCGTTCTTTAATGCCAACACTCCCTCCATTGTTACTTCCATCATATGTTGTTCTTCTAAATGACATTTTTTTAATCTATCTGCTATTGGTAACCAAATTAGGTTTGCACTCAGCACACCCCAAAGGGTTGCGATGAATGCAGTTGCAATATTTTTAATTAATACTTCCGGTTCGCTGCCGGCATTTGCGAGAGTCATAATCAATGCCATTACCGTACCTAAAATTCCCATGGTCGGTGCATAGGAACCCATTTTCGTAAAGATACCTATGTAAGTATTATGCCTGTCTCTCATCGATTTCATTTCAGTGTATGCAATTGTTTCTAAGGTTTCAGTATCGGTTCCGGTCAGTAAAAATCCCATCATTTTTCTACCGAAACCAAAATCGATTGCTTCAATCTCTTTTTCGATCGAAAGTAATCCGAACTGTCTTACTTTCATCGAGAATTGCACAAAAACATTTATCATTTTATTCGGATCATACTCCCTTGGAAAATATGCGAATTTTACCAGGGATAATATTTTCGCAAATTTTTCAATTCCATACCCAACTATAACTGCAGCGAATGTTCCTCCGAAGACAATTAAAATAGGTGGAATTAAGAATAGTGTCCGGATGGATCCGCCTTCGATTAAAAAGCTTCCGATTATGGCGGTAAAGCCAAGCATTAATCCATAAACCGAACCGTATTTTTTATTTATCATAGATAATCTAATAGAGATTTTGGTAATAAC
Source organism: Melioribacteraceae bacterium (assembly GCA_021740785.1). Lineage (GTDB taxonomy): Bacteria > Bacteroidota > Ignavibacteria > Ignavibacteriales > Melioribacteraceae > JAIOZI01. Next base: position 81,566 of record JAIOZI010000012.1, on the reverse strand, counting down.
ATTGATGAAACTTTGTAACTAAGGTCAAGGGTAAACTGTCTATTCTGCAGCTCTATCATTGAGGCTGCCAAATCGACATCGTTTTCATTAGAAATTAATTTCTGAATTTCAATTTCCTGACTGGATGTCATCTCAAGTGAACTCTCAAGCCTGTTGATTATATTTCCAACACTCGACATTTTATTGATGAGCTTCGAGTTGAAATCATCAATTATTTCGAATTGTTTCGCATTAGGTTTAATTCCGTTTCTTAATGAATCTTTTATAGCAATGAGTGTGTTCAATGCATTCACCTCTTCGTTGCCGGCATGACCCAAACTCGTTTCGCCCGAAGTCTCTTTTAATCCATTAAGATTCACTTGGAACTGAATTTTATTATCCGGGATCTCAACCATAAATTTATTAGCCGACGAACCATCCGTATCTTGAAGTATTCCGCTTAGATTGCTGAATTTTAATTCTTTGGTTTCATTGAAAACTTCATTACTGTCTGAATCAGTAATGACAAATGTCCCGTTAAAAGTATTTGCAGCAGTTTTAGTATAAGTAATATTTAAATCGTAAGAATTGCCTTCCGCATCATAAACCTTCATTGAGTCGGATGCAGAATCACCGACCGGAATCGACAAAGCCAAACCTCCCTCGGATTTTAACTCCGGGACTAAAAGCTCTTCGCCGGTAATATTTATCTTTTGTTCGGTATTATTGGCAATCCTAATCTTTCTGTTACCACCGATCGCACTGCTGTTAATTTCCATCATTCCTGTTGAATCATTAATTGAAAACGGGGCAGTTGAATTATCATTTCCGCCAAATACATATTGATCATTAAATTCCGAATTTGATAGTTCGAGTAGATTATTAATCGCATATTCAAATTTATCCGCGAATTCAGAAAGGTTCCCGGAGTTAGCCGCATTTTTGATTGTAGTCAATTCAATAAGTACGTTGGAAACTTCATCCTGCATATTTTGGATTGTTAGCGAAGTGTTTTCAGCGAACGATAATCCGTTTTCAATATTTGATTTATAAGTCGCGAGATTATTAAGTTGAGAATTTAGTTTAATAATTCTCGAACTGCCTAATGGTGAATCTGAAGGTGCATTCACTTTTTTAAGCGTCGTTAATTGATTTTGTACCTTACTAACCTGATTCTTTGCATTTTTCAGGTTATATAGGAACGATTGCTGTAATAAACTGTCGGTTACTCTCATAATTAATTAAATATGTTTAGTAATGTTTGTAATAACTCATCTGCAACCTGTGTTAACCGCGCGCTTGCTTCATAAGCTCTTTGATACTTTAGAATATTTGTTATCTCTTCATCAACAGATACACCTGAAAATGATGCGCGCTGTTCGTTTAACTTTTGCAAAACAAGGTCGTGAGTTTCGTAATTATCGTCGCTTATCTGCTTTTCAATACCTAATGAACTGGTAAAATCAATATATTTTTCGAGTATGGTTTTACCATCAATCAATTTTTCATTTTTCAATCCGGCAATTCTCAATGCTATTTGATTATCACCATTATTTCCATCCGAGGAAATTGCGATCATCCTGTTATCATTAAGAAGTTCCCCATTTATTTCGAGAAATCCCTTGCCGTAATCTGTAAAGAAATCAATGTTTTGTCTTGGCGGTTCATGAATTGTATAACCTTGAGAATGTAGTTGGTTCACACTACTCATCAGCGAAGTGGCTACTTGATCAAGTGAGTTTAAGTAATCAGGAATAAGTTTTGAATAAGTTCTGGTTGCCGCATATAATTCACCGCCTGTCAGAGCTATCGAAGCATTTCCATCACTTGTTTTTATTGATAATTTATCACCGCTCACATCAGCCATAAATTCAGCGTAGTGATTATCATCGGCAGCAAATATTCCCCCAACCGATACATTAGCAACATTATTATTATCGATGGATACATTGATATTGCCGTATTGTGCAATCTCTTTAATTAGTTTGTCTCTTTCATCGAGCAAATCATTATTCGAGTCGCCGATAAGACTTGTCTCTTTAATCTGACTATTTACACTCTGCAGTTCCTTCAATTTTGCATTTAGAACATTCACCAAAGCTTCCGCATCAGCTAAAATATTATCCTTAACTTGTGAAATTCCCGAATAAACATCATTCAGTTTTGAAGTCATCTTTTTAGCAGATTCTATAACGTTCGTGCGTAATTCATTAGAACCCGGGTTCACTGCCAGTTCATCCCATGAATCAAAAAATGAACCGATATAATTTGATAAACCGAGTTCGGAAGGTTCGTTAAGAAGTGTCTCGATATTTGTAAGGTACTTCGATTGCTTCTCATAGAAGGAGGTTGTTTGAGTATACTTTCGCAATTGTATTTCAGTGATGTTATCCTGAATGCGGCTGACATCACTAATCTTAACTCCGGACCCGAACACAATTTTTGCACGGTAATCCGGGATCTCAGTGCCCAAAGATATTCTTTGTCTTGAAAAATCCGGATTACTCGCATTTGTAACATTGTGCGAAGTAAGGTTAAGTGCATTCTGATAGGTTTTTAAACCCGAGCGCGATATGTCAAATAGTTTCCCGATGCCCACTTTAAACTTTCCTATCTAAAATTGATTTTTTGCTGGTAGTAAAAATTGCTGCCATAGTTTCATCAATGTACTGCTTCGAAAAACTTATGAGGTGCATATTTTGTTTATTTGTCCTCAAGATGTTATGGGAAAGATCTTTCATTTCTCCAATTGTATTCTCAAGTGTACTATAACTATCGCTTTCCATTTTGTTTTTAAGTATGCGAAGGATATCATCATACCGTAATCTGTCAACATCATTCGAGTTCGTGATTTCTCTGATCTTGGATAAAATGGATCCCCTGTTATTCTGTATTTTCATTAGAATTTTTTCTTCGGCTTTCGTTACATCGTAGAGATTTTCGTACTCGCCTTCAATTAGTATTCTCTGTTTATCTAATGCCGTACCGTAGAGATTTTCTAATGCATCCCTTTGTTTTTTAAATTCACCAACAAAATCATTGTTCATTTTAATCCTCCAAGTTTTCAATGTAATTCATCACACGAGAAACGTAATGCTTGGTTTCATCGAATGGTGGAATACCATTATATTTTTCTACGTTTTTTGGTCCGGCATTATATGCTGCAAGCGCTAAGCGAATATCTCCATCATATAATCGCAGCATCTTACTGAAATATTTGGTTCCACCATTAATATTTTCAACCGGGTCCCATACATTTTTAACTCCCATATCCTTTGCAGTGCCGTCCATCAACTGCATCAATCCTTTTGCCTTTGCTTTGGATAATGCATTTTGATTCCCGGCAGATTCCGCCATAATTATGGATTTTATAACACCGCTGTTGATACCGTATTTTTTTGATGCTTCATCAATTATCGGGTCAAACTTTTTTATCCGTTCATGAGCAGATGTATTGATTTTAACCTCATTTGCTTCAGGCTTAAAAGCTGCTGCAGGTTTAATAGAATGCATTCTGTATTCACTTAACTCTTCGCCGGTCATTTTTCTGAAAAGCGATTCTGCTATTCCGAATGATTTGCTTTTTGATATATATGAAGCCATCTCAGATTCGAAAACGGTATCAAGTACATCACCTCCATATCCTTCCGAACCGAACATACCCGATGATTTGGTCATACTCTTCAACATCATTCCCGTCAACAAACTTTCAAACTCTTGTGTAGCTTTTGCCAACTTTTGTTTTTCGCCGACAGATAAATTAAGCTGCCCGGGATTAACTTTGTTAATATGCTTACTTGGATTCGATATTTTAAGATTTACTTCATTCATTATAATATCACCACTTCGGCTACTAATGCGCCGGCTTCTTTCAATGCTTGGAATATTGAGATTATGTCTCGAGGTGTTACATTCAATGAATTTAATGCTGTTGCAACTTCCTGGACATTTGACGCCCCTTCAATCGAAATCGAATTACTTCCCTCATCTTTTACACGAGGCACAAGATTATTAAAGAAAACTGTATTTCCTTCACCAAATGAATTCGGTTGGGATGCGAACGGGAAAGATGATACCGAAATATTCAGGCTGCCATGAGTTATTGTAACAGGCAGAATTTTAACTTTATTTCCGCTCACAACTGTACCGGTTCTTTCATTCAGCACAACTCTTGCGTTAACATCTTTTTCAACTTCCAATGCTTCGAGATCCGCAATAAACTGAGGTATATTGGCTGAATAGGTTTCCGGGACAAAAATATTTACTTCTCCCGCACCCAAGCAAACTGCGGAACCTTCGCCATATTCATTATTTATTGCAGATGAAATATTATTCGCCGTTGTGAAATCAGGCTCTTTTAATAATACACCTATTTCAGATGTTAAAATTGATTCACCCGGTAACTCGTATTCCAACAATCCGCCTCCCGGGATTCTTCCGCTTAGCGAATGATTTTTTGAAATCTGGCTGCCTGATGGTGTGCTGATATCATATCCGCCGATTGATACCGGTCCCTGTGAAAATGCATAAACATTTCCATCCTTCGCTGATAACGGGGTCATTAAGAGAGTACCGCCTTTCAAACTTGTTGCATCACCCATTGATGAAACACTTACATCAAACTCGGCACCCGGTTTTAATAAATTTGTAATACGAGAAGTTATCATTACGGCTGCAACGTTTCTTGTTCTTAAATTAGCTTCCGGGACCGTTATTCCGAATCTCTTCAACATGCTAATTACGGATTGTACCGTAAATTGGGACCGGTAACTGTCTCCGGACCCGGCTAATCCGACAACAATTCCATAACCAATCAACTGCTCTGAATTAACCCCTTTGAAATAGGTCAGGTCTTTAATTCTCTGAGCATCAAGTTCAGATACAAGAACTAATAGTATTAATAAAATTTTTAACCTCATTGTTCGGTTCCTTAGAATAACCAATGAAATAATTTCGTAAACCATCCCGGCTCCTGCGAACGTTCAATCATACCGCTGCCTTCAAATATAATTTCAGCTTCGGAGATGTTATATGACAACACGGAATTATCGGATAAAACATCAGAAGGTCTTACAATACCTTTAATGCGAATGATTTGTTCTTCACCGTTAATTACAATTTTTCTTTTACCAACAATTCTTAAATTGCCGTTAGCATAGATTGAGTCTATGAGTGCACTGATTTTTGTGCTCACCATTCCGGAGGTTTGCGTTGAACCGCTTCCTTTAAAATCATTATTCGATGAAACGCCTAAATCTCCCCCGGGCAATGTCTTATCTCCGAAAGTTCCGGCTGCTCCGAAACCAATTTCGCTTTCCCTGCCGGCGCTTGTTTCTGCGGAATTACTAGCTTTTGAAGATTCTATTACAACAACCGTTATTGCATCACCTATTCTTATTGCTTTAAAATCCGAAAATAGCGACCGGTTTGCATTTCTCTGCATATCCTGAGCTATAACTCCCGAACAAATTATTAACCAGCTTATTATTATCTTTTTCATTTATCAGCCTATTATTCTGATTTTATTTTTTGATTCAACTTTGCCTCTATAAATCTTCCTGTTATCATCAATCACTCTAATGATATCTCCAATGTAGCCTTCACTACGAGAGTAAACCTTAATGCTTACAACAACACTTCCGACCCTTGTGTAAGCCATAAGCGGATCACCATAACTTACATCAGGTAATCTTTCCAGCATCTGAACTTCCAGTAATGTATTTGCTCTGATTCTTGATTTGGTTCTGTAGTTTGTGATCTCAGAAAAGTCTGTAAATATATCACCTCTTAAATTTGAAATCTCTCTTTCTTCCATCACAAACATCCCGGGCGAAAGTGTTTGATCTCTGTCAATATCCGTAGAGCTTATTAATGTTTTTGCAAATAGCTTCAACTTTACAGTTATTATCGAGTTGGTTTCAGTATCTCCGTTTTCGATTTTAATCGGTATGTATCCATAATTACCGCTCATCTTAAAAGCTCTGCCATCATCAATATTAAATTCAGTTTTATCATCAAGTGACGCAGGCTGTGAAATAATTTCATAACTAAAGGATGCATAATTTTTAAGATTTTCCTTCAGATAGTTATCCATTTTTTCATTATTACCGGATAACAACCCAAACAATAACAATATGATTGTAGAGAGAGTCATCAATTATCCTCTTTTAAGATTATTTGCCATTGTCATCATTTCTTCAACAGTTTTAACAGTTTTTGAATTTATTTCGTATGCTCTCTGAGCCGTAATCATTGCGATCATTTCTTCAACTATATCAACATTGGATGATTCAAGATAACCCTGATGTACTTCACCGAATCCCGTTGATCCGGGAGTACCGATTATCGGCGGACCGGACTGCTCGGTTTCACCAAATATATTGTCACCTAACGAAGCTAATCCGCCCGGGTTTACAAATTTCACCAATTCAAGTGAGCCGAGTTCATAGTAGCTCCCGTCTAATTCTTTCAAACTAACTCTCCCGTCCCGCGTAATACTCACTTCTACGGCATCCTCTGTAATTGTAAATCCCGGTTCAATAATATTACCACTCGAGGTTACCAATGAACCATCGGCTGAAAGTTTCATCGATCCATCACGTGTGTAACCAAAGGTTCCGTCCGCTCTCCGAACTTGGAGAAATCCTTCCCCGTGAATTGCTATATCAAGTTGATGACCGGTTTCGGCTAGGTCGCCCTGAGTTAATATCTTTTGTGTAGATGACGGTTTTACACCGGTTCCCACCTGTATTTTTGAACTGGGATTTTCAATTGTGCCGGTTACTTCAGAGTTCTGTGGATTTGCAGTGACTTCCTGGTAAATCAAATCCTTGAATTCAGCGCGTGCTTTCTTGAAACTTGTGGTGTTAATATTGGCAATGTTATTTGAAATTACCTGGATATTAACCTGTTGTGCATACATACCGGAAGATGCTGTTCTTAGTGCTCTTGTTGGCATAATTACTCCTAATTAAATTTTTCCAAGATCTTTTGCCTGACCCATTATACTGTCGTAGGAGGCAATCATCTTTTGTGTTGATTCAAAATCTTTATTTAATTGCATCATCATCTGCATTTCCATTATCGGACTCACATTTGATTCTTCTAAGTATCCCTGCATAATTTTAAATTCACTTTCATCCGCATAAGTATAATTATCTTCTGTTGTTTTGAATCGCTGACCTTCCGTTCGCTCAAGAATTGTTTCATCTTCGAATTCTACTATTAATAGTTTATCAACTATTCTGTCACCAAGTTTTATCTCACCGGATTCACTAATTGAAAAACTTTTTTCTTTCTTAAAGATTGCATCCATTACATTCAGAACCCCGCCCTGAGTAGCAAGAGGCATTCCGTCTTGATTTACAACTTCACCGCTTTGTGAAATTGTAAACCTTCCGTTTTTTGTGAATTCCAAACCGTCTTCCGATTGAACGGCAAAGAATACGGGTCCGGATACAGCTAAATCAAGCGGGCTGCCTGTTTCAATATAAGAACCCTCGGAAAAATCGGTTAACTGTTTAACGTTTTTATCCTTAAAACGATCCAAGTATTCCGAGAATGCTATCTCCCTCTTATAACCGATTGAATTGATATTTGCCAGGTTCCCGGCTATAATATCAAAGTTTCTTTCTTTCGTCTGCAGCATTCTTGCCGCTTTGTAAATTCCTTCCAGCATGGCTTTATCTTTGTTTGTTTCCAATCATATTTAATTTTGATGCTAATAATAATTCACCCTGCGCAATAGACATTTTCTTTGATTCTTTTATCACTTTCGAGTTATCAAGTTTTTTATTCCAGATTGAATACCTCAACTTTTGTCTAACCTTTGAAAGATCTGTATTCCAGGATGTGCTGATTTTTTCTTCTCTTAATTTTGAGATATTCATTTTCAGCGCATCGTTTGGCTTGCCGGATTTTTTTGTCCCGTTAGAATTCCCTTTAATAAGTCTGAAGAATAAAAACATGTTAAGTATAAACGAAGCAATTAAACTGTAGAAAATAAAATCAACCGTTAATAGTGAATCGTTATTCTGAGTTTGTGAATCAATACCAGCAGTTGACAATTCCATCTTCATCTGCGCGGAAATCATTTCCTGCTTAACAAGCTCACTTATTCTCTGATCTAATGTATCTGAACTTTGAGAAGCTGCGGTAAATTGAAATCCGATTAAAAATAGAATCGATATTTTTATTAGAAACTTATTCATGATCTAATTTTCCTCAACAATGGAAAGATCAGCGATACTTTTGCGCCGGTATCATGATGCGATTCAACGTCAAAACTTCCTTCATGTTTTTTCATCAAAAAGTTGATGATCTTATACCTTATATCTTTATTCTTCGATGAATCGGAATCTACTTCTACCCGTAGTTTTGTTGTTGTGATCACATTTACATGGACATTGTTTTTAACGAACCGGCTCTGTATTATTATCCCGCCGTTTTTCCTTTTATTGTGCTTTATCAACTCAACAACGTTTAGAAGTATCTGATAAATAAAATGCTGGCTGCTGAGTATAGGCGGAGTATTATCTTCCAAATCAAGAACACATTCAATGTTATAATTCGCCAAGGTGGATTTAATTATTTCAAATACATTTTCAATTATTTCATTCAGATTTACAGATTCCAATTTCTGAACATTCTTTTCTACGCTTGCAAATTTTATCAACCGGTTAAGCATTGATTTAATTTTATTCACTTGTGTTTTTATTCTTAGTAATTCTGAAGTATGATCAGATTCACTCTCAAGCAGATCGGCTTGGCTAAGTATCACCTGCAGCGGTGATGCAATCTCATCAAATACACCAAGGGATAATTCCCCGATTGCCGCCAAATGAAAATCCTCATTTACTTTTGCCTGATATGTCTGTAATTCACCAACGGTATTATTTATATTGGCTTTGTAGGTTAACTGATGAATTTTCAGAACTGTTTGAACAATTATCGTCTGTAAAGTTTTTCTGTCTAAATCGGTGAACCGTTTGCTTCCGATGGTTGTTAAACCGGCAAATATACCGGCAGCTTTACCATTTTCCTTAACCGGGTATAGTAAAAAACTCCTTTTATTTCCATCGATGTTATAGGTTGAAATATCCGGGAAGAAATAAAATTTATTAGTTGAAAATATCGGGGAGATTTTACCCTCTTTATAAAATTCATTTACCTGGGTAAAAACTTCATCGGATTGATTCTCTTCTACTTTATTAAACTTCAATTTATTTTCGTCCAAGAAAAATATGCCGGAATGTCGAATTGGAATTATTCTTCTCAGCACAGTTTCAAATTTCATGAACAAGTCACTTAAATCACTTGCTTCCTCCAAATCGGTCTGATAACGATTTATTATCTCGAACGAATGGATATAACCGTTATAGTTGCTCTTTGAATTCTGGTTTAAACTTTCTTTCGAAAAATTAGACCAATTGTTTCTTTCTGATTCTTCATAATTTTCAAAAATCGGCTGTGCCGCCAAGGTATTTTCTTTATGAATTCTCAATTGAACCTCAGTGCGTTGATTTCTTTTTCAATCATTACGTTATAAATACCGATTATATGGTCTACTTCGCTTAAACTTGTAAATCCGAGATATTTTAAAACATCTTCATTAATTTTATTTTTCTCATCCCAGAAGCAATTTCCCATTCCGACTCTTGTTGCCATGTAATCTGCGAGATATACTATCGAGTACATCTTATTTTTCCCTATCATTGCTCTCGTGTCATGATGATTTCCAACAGCCTCAGATAATGATTCAGGTAAATTCCATGAATTCAAAAGATAAGCGGCTATCTCCTGATGATCATAACCGAGATAATACTTTTCGGCTTCAATAAAACTCATATCCTGATCCTCGGCTGATTTATATATATTGATAAAATCCGAGTGAAAGTATTTATGCATAATCGGTATTCCGAGATCATGAAGCAGACCGGCAATAAAGACCTTCTCCGGGTTTTCGAATTCGATATCTTCTGCAAATCTTTTACCGATACTTGCAGTTATTAATGAATGAATCCAAAAATCACTGTGATTTAAATAGCTGTCATTTTTGTTTTTGAACATATCCATCATAATTAAGGCGGTTACAATACTTTTAAGATTATCAAATCCAACCAATAAAACTGCATGATCGAGAGTTGAGACTTCCCTGGTTAATCCATAGAACGGTGAGTTAGCAATTGACAATACTTTTATTGTTAGTGCAGGATCTTTGGAAATCAACAATCTGATTTTTCGCATATCACAATCAGGCGCATTTAACACAGACAACATTTCCGATTTGAAAGGTGATAAAGAAACAAAGTTGTTTATCTTCGATAAAATCAGCTTTGTTTTTTCTCTTTTATTTGTTTCCAACTGCGTAATTTCCATATCCAATACCCGTTATAATTTTATTGTATCTAATTGCGCTTCGAACAATTCGCGGTAACTTTCTGCCAACCCGTCAAGGTATTCAATACTCCCTAATTTCAAAATATCTATGATATTCGAATCGAGAAGAAAATTATTATCCCAATGAAAATTTCCTACATCCAATTTCCAAGTAAGATAATCTGCAAGATGCACTATTGAGGCAAGCACCTTATCATTTTGAATTGAAGCCGAAGGGTTATGATGCTGCAAAACAACTGATGAAATTTCCGAGGGCAGGTTCCATTGATTAATCAGGTAATGACCGATAAAAGAATGTGTAGCCCCGATAATATTTTCTTCACCCTCTTCTGTAATTCCGCCAAGATCGCTGATGATTTTTTCTATCTGCATATACTCTTTTCTAAAGTACCTGTAAATGATCGGTATTCCGAGATCATGCAGCAGACCGGCGGTAAAAGCTTCACCGCCAAGTTGATATCCCAAATCATCGGCAATTCGTTTAGCGGCGGTAGCGGTCATTAATGAATGAGCCCAATATTTTTCAAGCCGAAAATCTTTGCCGGAAATATTCTTAAATGCGTTCATCATTGAAAGTGCAATTACAATATTCTTGATATGATTAAAACCCAGAATTACAATTGCAAAATCGATTGTTGATACTCTTCTGGGAATTCCATAAAGCGGCGAATTTGCTACACTTAATATTTTAGTTACCATGCCCTGATCTTTACCTATTAATCTGCCTAGGTTTGCAGCGCTCGTCATTGGATTATCGATTAATCTCGTGACTTCACTTACAAGAAACGGCATTGTAGGGAGGCTGTGAACTGCCGATAGTTTGTAAATAACATTCGCTTTGTTCTTTTCAGCCTGCAAGGTTGATTGGTTCTCCATAGTGCTTCTGTATTTTGTCTTTAAGTTTTTGAATTATTCTACCATGCACTTGAGATATTCTTGAAACGGTTATCCCAAGAACGCTGGCGATTTCTTTATAATTTAGATTTTCGTAATAATATAGAGTGATGATTAACCTGTCCCGCTCTTCCAAATTTTTGATCTCTTCAATCAGTAAATTTTTTAATTCATCTTTCATTACGATATCATCCGGTGTTTTACTGTCGGAAGGAATAACTTCGGCTAATGTATAGCCTTCCCCTTCTGAGTCGAATGTAGCATCGATTGATACGTTTGAATATCTTGTTGATTGCGGGTTGTCTTGAACCGGGCGAGGTTTAATTTGCAGCTTACGCAATTCATCGATTATTTTTCCTCTAATTCTTTGAATTGCGTATGTTTCGAACTTGGTGCCGAACTCAGGATCAAAGCGATCTATTGCTTCATTCAATCCTTCAATTCCAAATTGAAAGTAGTCTCTTTCATCCACTACATCCAAGTTGATAAGTTTTGAGTTGTGAATAACATAATGCACCAGCTTAACATAATTTAAGATGATCTGTTTCTTCAACTCAACTGTAGGATTTTCCTTATACTCGAACCATATTTGTGTGTTATTCATTTTGTTGACCCATTAATTAATTTTTTATTTCATCCTTTTCCAAGGAGACCTTATTGATTGATTTGTAGATTAATATGGTCAGTATGCCGAACATGAATGAAAGGACAAAAAAGATTGTAATCGCTCTTATAATTGTATCTGGAACTGAAATACCATTATTCGAGAAGATAATTACTGAGATCAATGCAACTAGTAAACTAAAGCGGGTAATTATCTTGTTCATCCTTTTTCTCCTTTGTTTTAATAGTATAATTCAAATTACATACCAAAGTAAAATCATTTTGATTTCTTTGTTTTTGGATTAGAATCGGGGATAATATTGGTGGTGGAACTAATGGGCTAAAGTGAGTTGGTTATTATTAGCCAGATGTTTGCTTTTGGCTATTTTTTTACAAATGTCATCTACTTTTTGAGTTAAAGTTGATTTGGGAGCTGTATTTGCAATAAAAGATTGTTTCATTAAAGAATCACGAACATCCGGATTATTTTCTACATAACCAAGTAAAGCAAAATTGTAATTAAGGAAATGTTTTGAAGCTTTGTTCAAGTTATCGAAGGCTGATTTACCCTCAATCTCATTTTCGCATTTATTCATAATTACATGAATCGAACTTTCTCTTCTTATTCCCAGGATAAATTTGCTGATCATATACGCATCCATAACGGCTGTTGGTTCCGGAACCGCAACAACAATATGGTCTGATGAAATTGTAACGGATTCTGTTATTATATCATTTATGCCTGCAGGATTATCGAGAATTACAAAATCATATTCATGAGATAATTTTTTTATTCTATCTAAGAAATTTATCAACTGATGTTTGTCGATCCTCAACAGTTCATGCGCTTCGGATAAAATTAAATCAAGATTCCCCTCTCGATAAATTAATTCATCAAAAGTACACTCATTAGATAGATATTGGTTTAAAGTCGCAGCAGGTGTAATATTTATCATCAGATGAATACTCGGCATGTTTATATCGAGATCAACCAAAAGAACTTTGTATGATAATTCAGCAAGCTGCTTTGCAATATTTAAACTAAAAAATGATTTTCCCGTTCCGCCCTTTCCCGAAATAAATGAAATAATTTTCGAATTAATTTCATCAGTATTCCCGGCGTTGAGCGCATTAATCTGCCTTAATCTTTCAATCTGATCAATCATGCAGTGAACTTTCCCTTGAAAATCATTTTCGCAATAAAATCAGGATCAGCCGCTAGGATGTCATCGGGTATAACCTGACCGTTTGTTAAAAAGCTTACCGGTTTCTCCAACTCATACACCAGGTTTAATATATTTCCGAATGAAGGAGCTTCATCAATTTTTGTGAATATGTAACTGTCATATCCCAGGTATGAAAATTTTGATGCAACATCTTTCAGTGTCCGGGATGATGAAGTTGTGTTCAGAACAAGAAAAGTCTCATCAATTTTTACATGACCCAGGAATGATTTTATTTCATCAAGATGTTTTTTATCATTCTGACTTCTACCAACCGTATCAATAATAATCAGATCTTTCTTCTTGAATTTTGTTGTGAGTTTAACGAGGTCATCAGGTTCATATGCTACTTGAAAATCGATATTGCTGATCTCGGAAAAAATCCTCAGTTGATCCAAAGCGCCTAACCGGTGCGTATCAATTGAAATTATTCCCACATCGAGGTGATGAAGAAGTTTTGAGATTACCGCAAGTTTAGCAACGCTTGTCGTTTTACCAACTCCGGTTGGACCAATTAAACAAATAGTTTTCGCCGATTTTCTGTTTTCTACCTCAAAATCTTTTGTCGGTATTAAAGAAGCAATAATTGATGAAATATATTTCTCACTCGATTTTGATTTCATCGTATTATTGTACTCGGAAAAATGCTTAATGATTGTATCCACAACCTCATTCTCGATTTCGTGTCCAAGTAAAGTATCGCGGATATCATTTAATGATTTAGCAGCTTTATCATTTTCAATTGCCGGTTCCGGTTTAAGGTCATCATATTTTTTTTGATTGTAAACTTTTTTAGTCAAATTACTCAATTCATTTTCAAAAGATGCGGCAGCGGCGTGGTCCTCTTTTATTGAAACGGATTTTCCTGAGCCATTCGAACCGTTATCAATTGCGGCAGTAACTTCAAAAATATTATCATCAATTCTTTGTTCTTCGGGTATAACATTAGAACTCAGTAGAACCGCCTGATTACCTAAATCCTGCTTCATTTTATTCATTGCGTCTGCTAGTGTTTTTGCTTTGTACTTTTTAATTCTCATTTTAGACCTCTATGGTTCCCAAAAATTCCAGTTCTACATTTGAAGGCAATTCGGTAAATGAAATAATAGCCATTGACGGGAACGTTGAATTTATTAATTTATAGAAGTATGGACGAATAGTTGCGGAAGTAATAATAACCGGCGGATAACCGAGTTCGCTGAACTTCTGCATTGCATTATTAATCGAAATATTCAACTGCTTTAACATTGCCGGTGAAAATCCGAGTGTCTGCATCGATTCTTTATTTTCCTGAAGAGCATTAATTATTTTTTCTTCAAGAACATCGCTTATCGATACAACATGTATAACGCCATTTGAATCTTTATAAAGATTTGCAATTGTTTCACCCATCGAATGTCTTACATATTCAGTCAGTACGTCAATATTCTTCGTTACTTTCGAATAATCAATCAATGATTCTAAAATTTGAACAAGATCCTTTACCGGTATTAATTCCCTCGAAAGGTTCTGCAATACTTTTTGAATGTTGCCCAGCGGAAGAAGATCGGAATTTATATCTTCAATTACAGCCGGGTATTCTTTCTTTAAGTTTTCAAGTAGTTGTTTCACCGATTGACGTGTAAGAATTTTTTCAAAATTTTTCTTAATTGTTTCTTGGAGATGTGTCGATAAAACAGAAATGCTATCAACAACAGTATATCCTAAAATTTCAGCTCTCTCTTTCTCCTCCTCGTCAATCCAGAATGACGGGAGTGAAAATGCAGGGTCACTCGTTGGAATGCCGCTCAACTGTTCTTCAATTTGGTTAGGATTCATCGCTAAAAATTTATCGCTGTAACATTCAAACTGAGCTACGACATTTCCTTTAATTTTTATCAAGTAATCATTTGGATTAAGCTGCAAGTTGTCTCTAACACGAACCGGGGGAACTAAAATTCCGTATTCCAATGCAATATATTTCCTGGTTGATGCAATCTTTTGAAATAGATTACCGCCTTGGTTTTCATCAACTAATGAAATCAATCCGTAACCAATCTCGACTTCAATCGGATCAACCTGGAGATATTCTTCAACCTTTTCTTCAGATTTCTTTTCCGGAAGTGTTTCTTCTTCATATTCTGCTTCTTTTTTCATTTTTTGATTTTTAGCAATAAAAAATGCTGCCGCTCCCAGAAGCGAACCTAAAGATAAAAATGAAAAAGTCGGCATTCCCGGAACGAGCGCAAATAGAACTATTGCCGCTGAAACAGTTTCCATCACACGCGGGTTTGAGAATAACTGACTCTTCATCTGGCTGTCCATCGAACTTCCTTCAGCGCTCTTTGTAACAACCATACCTGCTGAAGTAGCAATCAGCAAAGCCGGAACTTGTGAAACCAAACCGTCACCGATGGTGAGTATGGTATAAGATTGAAGCGCTTGTGTAATATCCATCCCTCTCTGAACAACACCAATTATAATTCCGCCGATAATATTAATTGCATTAATTAAAATTCCCGCAATTGCATCACCTTTTACAAATTTGCTTGCACCGTCCATCGAGCCGTAAAACTCTGCTTCTCTTGAAATGTCAGCCCGCCTCTGCTTAGCTTCCTGTTCATTTAATAAACCGCTGTTCAGGTCTGCATCAATTGCCATTTGTTTACCGGGCATCGCGTCGAGTGTAAATCGTGCGGATACCTCGGAAATTCTGCCGGAACCTTTAACAATTACTATAAATTGAATGATTACGAGAATTAGGAATACAACAAAACCTACTACATAACTACCGCCGACGACAAATGAACCGAAAGTTTCGATAACTTGACCGGCATAACCTTCGATTAATATCAGCCGGGTTGAACTTATATTTAATGATAATCTGAAGATTGTAAGTATAAGCAGCATTCCGGGGAAAATTGATATATCCAAAGGAGATTGAATATACAATGAGACAATTAGAATCAATATCGCAAACGAAATATTCAGCGCTAAAAAGAAATCGAGCAGATATGCAGGCAATGGAATGATCATTAGTCCGAGAATAAATATCATCCCGAATGCAAAAATTATATCAGTATTTTTTAACAGCTTTTCCATGAGGTTCAAACTATGCTCTTCTTCTTCGCTTTTTTGAGTTTATAAATAAATGCCAGTACTTGCGCAACGGCTTTGAATAAATTCTCAGGAATTGTATCGCCAATATCACATACTTTAAATAATGCTCTTGCCAATTGAACATCTTCGTGGAGAGGAATATTATTTTCAATAGCAATTTTTTTAATTTTCTGTGCAACTAAATCCACACCCTTTGCAACAACAACAGGGGCAGACTTTCCACCGATTTCATATTTTAGTGCCACTGCGTAGTGCGTTGGATTTGTAATTATTACATCGGCACTTGGAACTTCCTGCATCATTCGTCTTTTTGCCATCTCAAATTGTTTGCTTTTTATTTCAGATTTTATCTGCGGATCACCCTCAGTTTGTTTGTTCTCATCCTTCACTTCCTGCTTGGTCATCATTAAATCTTTACCGTGTTTTCGCTTTTGATAAATAAAATCAATAAATGCAAACAACAAATATACCAGCGCAACCTTCCATAAAAATGAAATTAGGGTTGATATCATATACCCTAAAATTTCAGAAACCGAGAACTTCACTAATTCTACGGATTCCAATACAGTATCTGCTAATACCAAGTAAACGAAAAAAGCAATTATGAAAAGCTTTAATGCAGCTTTGCCAATTTCAATAAATGATTTGCTTGAAAAGAGCAGGTTTTTAATTCCCTTAATCGGATCGAGTTTTGAAAATTTTGGGGACATTGCTTTAGGAGAAATTTTGAAACCGATCTGTCCGTATGTTGCAGCAAAAGCCGCAATTATAAGTCCGAGAAATATTGGTGATGTGGTCATTAGAAAAAAAAGAAATCCCTTAAGGGCAATCATACGCAGTAAGTTGAGATTAATCTCAAGTGAATGAATGGAGCTGAAAACCATTGTACCAATTGAATATAACTGGCTGCTTATAAAATCCTTAGCAAAAAATAACGAGAGTAAGCCTGCAGTGAAAACCGCAACGGAGTTAAGTTCCATACTCTTTGCGGCTTTGCCTTCATCCCTGGAATCTTGTAATTTCTTCCCGGTCGCTTGTTCGGTTTTTTCTTGCCCGTCTTGGTTCTCAGCCATTTTTTCCTATGCGATTGATTTGATTATATTCATAAGTTTGAATTCGTATAATTCCAGTGTGTTCTTCATAAAATAAACATAGATGGGAATAAGAAGTATTAGTAAAAAAAGTCCCAGCCCGATCTGCAGCGGCTGCAATACAAAAAAGACCTGCATCTGCGGAATAATTCGTGATACAATTCCCGCCGCAATATTTAGTAAGAAAAACGATACAATCAATGGTGATGATATCTTTATTGCCAGCACAAATATTCCGGCTGAATATTTGATGAGTAAATCAAAAAAATTCTCGGTTAATTTTATACCGCTCATTGGTATCAGTTTATATGAATAAATAATTGATTGAATTAAATAATGATGCCCGTTGATCAAAACAAAAATCAGCAGCGCAAGAAAACTTAAGACCGTGCCGATGATATTATTTTCAATTTCAGTTGTGGAATCAAACGCCTGCGCCATTGCCAGTCCCATTTCAAAACCGATTAGAGAACCGGCAAATGAGATTCCCCAAAAGATAAAATTCATCACGAAGCCGATTATTAATCCCACAAGTACTTCTTTAACTCCGATAAAAATTATGCTGATAATTGAATCGTCAGCCGGCATTTCAATTTCCGGCATCGAATAAAAAATTATATATGCTAATATTATTGAAAGCCCAATTTTTGCTTTAATGGGAAACCGGCTGTCACTGAGAAACGGAGCAGTAAAAACCAGCCCACTTACGCGTAGGAATATTAAAACAAGAAAAAGAAAATTTGAAACAGCAATTTCAATCATACTACCACAGTTGAGATTAAATCAAAAATTTTGTGAGTTATACTTATCAACTTATCGGCAATAAAAGGAAGCATTATTATTATTGTAAGTCCGGTAATTACTATTTTGGGGACGAATGTTAAGGTCATCTCTTGAATAGATGTTGCCGCTTGAAAAATTGAAATCACAATACCCAGCACTAATGATGCTCCGAGAATTGGGAGTAAAATAATCAGTACTGTATAGAAGACTTCGGTTAAAAGCGAAATAACTAAATCTACATTCATCCTGTGAAACTCCTTACTAAAGAGCCGACGACCAAATTCCAACCGTCGACCAAAATGAAGAGAAGCAATTTAAACGGCAGAGCAACCATCATAGGCGGTATCATCATCATACCCATCGACATTAGAATGCTTGCGACAATCATATCTACCATCAAAAACGGAATGAAGATAAAAAATCCCATAATAAATCCAGTCTTCAATTCACTTAATACAAAGGAAGGAATTAGAATATGTGTAGGCAATTCATCCCTTGTGTTCGGTTTATTGATATCGGCAAAACCGATGAAAAGTTCAAGATCCTCATCCTTAACATTTGCCATCATAAATTCTCTTAACGGCTTAATTCCTTTAGCGTATGCCGAATCAATATCAATTTTGTTTTCCATGTATGGCTGCAGTGCATTATCATTTATTTGTGTAAAAGTAGGCGCCATTACGAAGAACGTTACAAATAAAGCTATTCCCGCCAGCAACTGATTCGGCGGCATTTGCATAGTGCCTAATGCATTCTTGAGGAATTGAAGTACAATAATTATTCTTAAATAAGAAGTCGTCATTATAATTATTGAAGGAGCAAGCGAAAGAACCGTAAGCAGAAGTAATAATTGAAGAGTGACGGAGACATCTTCCGGATCATCGCTGCCGGATATGTTCACACCGATCTGCGGGAAACTTGCTCCGCCTTGACCGGCTTGAGCAAAACTATTGTCATGAGCAAATAACAACATAAAAACAAATATTGTGATCAGCAGATTTTTTTTCATTTGCTCATGCCCATGTTTTCTTTAAAATAACTGAAAAACGTTCTCCCCTTATTTTCAGTTTCAGAAGGGTTGTAATCAATGTCTTTCATTTTTTCAATTAGGTTAATATTCTGATCGCTGATACCCAGCAGGTAAAATTCGTTGTTGACCTTAACAACACTTAAATACTTTTTGGGAAGAATTACCTTGGAATGTATAATTTCAATTGCAACCGGTGAGTTTTTGGTATTGTACGATTGACCCATATACTTTTTCAATAGTTTCATCGAAAAGTAGAATACCAGTATCATAACACCCAGTACCAAAAATACATTTACAAAATCCCATATACCTACCATTATATTCCTTGAATCCTTTTGGTCGAATCGATAAGATTTGTAATTCTAACGCCAAAATGTTTATCAATAACAACTACTTCTCCTTCTGCAATTTTTCTGTTATTTACAAAAATATCTACAGGTTCACTTGCAAGCTTATCGAGTTCAACAACGTACCCGCGTTCTAATTCAAGTATTTCTTCTATGCGCATTTTAGTACGACCCAATTCAATAAAAATATTCAGTTGCAAATCTTTTATAAAATCGATACTCTCGATACCGGCATATTTTTTTCTTGCGGATTCGTCAAAATCCTCGAATTCAGCAAAATTGCTGTCTATTTGTTCGCCATTAGAATTTTTTTCAACAACTTCAGAGTCTTTTTTAGAATTTGAATCCAGTTTTTCTTCTGACATTACAATTCCTCCTTATTTTCAAGCTTTCTAGTAATTTTTACTGCTTTATGATTATTAACATTACCCGGCATTCCGAAGAAAACCAATTTATCGTTAGTATAAACTTCCATTTCAGATCCCACTTTCGTCTGCAAGATTACTACATCACCTTTTTGAAGACCGACTAAATCTTTAATGGAAACTTTTGCTGATCCGAACTTTACACTCACTGCCAATTCTGTTTTATGCAAATTTCTAACCAGAATATTTCTTGCAGTAGTTCCTTTATATTTTATGGGTCTGATAGTTGAAAAGTTTTGGTTATTTAGTTTTGCAAGGACGGAATCGAATGCATATGTGGCAAAGCAAAGATTCATCATGTATGATTCTTCACCAAGCTTCACCTCGAACGAGATGAGCAAAACGGATTCACTTTGAGATGTTATTTGAGCAAAATCAATGTCGGGCTCAAATCGATCTAATTTAAAGTGGTAATCTCCGATGATAGTCCATGATTTTCTTAAGTCCTGAAATATTCTCTCAATTATTACAGTCAACACTTTCTGTTCAATTGCAGTGATTAGGTTAGAATGCTTTACATTATCACCGGTACCGCCGAGCAGCCTGTCAACAAAAAGTATTGCTAATTCCGGGCTCAATTCCAAGATGCCTTTTATGTCTGTATCGGTAACCTCAAATTTGTAAAGACATGCAGGGTTTGATACAGAAAGGACATATTCAGAGTAATAAATTTGATCTACCGAAATAACATTAATATTAACAATAGACTGTAATTTGGTCATTAGGAAAGAACTGAAGCTCTCGGAGAAATTTTCATGAATATTCTGCAAGGTCCTTAGTTGAATTTTAGATATACGGTTTGGTAATCTAAAATCATATGGAATAACATCCCGATGAACTTCTGATTTTTCCTTATGTTCACTGCCCGACTTAACGTCATTGAGCAGTTGGTCGATTTCATTTTGCGATAGAACTTCAGCCATTTTATTGAATTATATATTTACTGAAATAAACACGATTAATTTTAACGTTAGGGAACAGGTTTGTCAGGTTGCCTGCTAATTCCACTCTTAATGAATCTTTGAATCCCGCACTGCTTAATTGATTGAGAGTCTTACTGGAAATTGTTGAGATAATCATATCTTTTAGCAGAATTTCTTTGCTGTTAAGCTCAGCTTGAGTCTCCTCACTGGGAATGTCAAATCCGAGTGAAATCAGCATAAGTCTCTGACCATCAGTATTAGCCGGATTTATGATAATATCCTCAACAGTGTAAATAAAATTCCCGATTGCAGCATTATCAGCTTCTGTCGTATCCTCTTCATTCAAAATAGCCTCTTCAGCAGAAAGTTCTGTCTCCCCCGGAATTTTTTCCATTTTACTCATCACCATATTTGCCGAGATTATATACACAATGATCAATTGCACTATGAAAATTGGAATTCCATATAAAAATATTTTCGGATTTAATTTTGATTCTTTACTTGAATTCTCTTGTGGTTCAAGTTTTTCTTCCATTATCCAGCCTCAACTTTTTATAAGTAAGATCAATTGATATGCCAACATGGCTTGGCTAAATAATGGGTTTTTTATAAATATTTGCGCTATTATAAATTGGAATTTAAGTCTGGGTGGCTATTATTGTGCAGTTGAGTAAAAATAAATGGGGACGTGTAGTGTCCCCATTTAGAAATTAACCAATGTTAATGAATGTAGTTTATCTTACTAAATTTGTGATTTCTTGGAGTAAACTATCTGAAGTTGTTACAACTCTTGCATTTGCCTGAAATCCTCGTTGTGCAACAATCATCCGTGTAAATTCTTCCGACAGATCCACGTTTGATTGTTCCAAAGCGCCCGATTGAATTGTTGTTCCGGTGGCTTCTCCCGGTTCACCAATCAACGGATCGCCTGCATTTGCTGAAACTGTAAACATGTTATCTCCAACGCTTGTTAATCCATTTAAATTCGGGAATGTTGCAAGCATCAATTGAGCTAATTTTCTAGATTGACCGTTGGAGAAAACACCAACTATATAACCGTATTGATCTATACTTAAATTTGATAGAGTTGCCGCAGCAGTACCATTCTGGCTAAGTGCCGAAATTACCGAATCGGATGAAGTTTGAGTTATTCCGCCAAAACTTTCGCCAAAATTAAGTTTAATATTCTGCACACTTGCACCGCCTGAAGGAGTTAAACTTACTACCGGCGGATTAGGTGATATTGTATTTATTGATCCGTCGGAATTAAATACAATCGACCCTGAAGATGAACTTAGTGTACCGCTTGAAGCCGGTACTTCAGTATTCCAATTCCAACTGTTCGAAGCTGTCTTCGTAAATGTAATTGTTAAATTATGAGGATTTCCCAAAGAATCATATACGGTAACTGTTCCGTTTACAATCGTTGGTTCACGGTTATCATCAACAGTAGAACTTAATGTGGCTGCACTGTCAAGTTGAGTAACTTCGCTCACATCCAATTGAAAATTAATACCGATTGCAGAATCTTCAAGACTAATTGTACTCGCTGCCGCTCCGTCTAATGTTGCCAAATTTCCATCGGCATCAAATACAGCTTCGGCGGTTGTCGGACCCAAAATACTTGTGCCGGCTTCATCAACCAATTCATAAGTTAAATCATAAGTATCGGCTGCTGTTTTCTCATAAGAAGTTTGAAGTGTATACGCATTACCGTTGAAATCGTAAATCGTGTTCTGATCGGTTATTGTGTCACCGACAGCCATTGAGGCGTTGATATTTCCTGATTGTGCATATTTTTCTGTTCGTGTAAGCGATGCCATGCTGTTAAGATTTCCGCCCCAGGAAGTAAGCGTTGTTGCTTCGGCAGGCAGTTTTAAGTTTGCATCAACAACAATATCATCAAGATTATTTCCGGGTGGAATTACACCGTCTTCGGTAGCTAATTTACCCTGAACAATTGAACCATTCTGCGGGTTAACCAACTTTCCGTTAGCATCGAATGCAAATGCCCCGGCTCTTGAATAGAATTTTTCGCCGTTATTTTCAAGAATAAATAATCCGTTTCCTTGAAGCGCTAAATCCGTGGTGATACCGGTTCTTTCAAATGTACCTTGGTTCCAGTTTCGATCTATGGAACTAATTTTCATTCCCAGACCAATCTGGAATGCATTTGTACCGCCTGATGTATCGGTTGGATTTGAGCCGAAACGTACGAAGTTATTGAATGTATCACTGAACGTTACACGTGAGCCTTTGTAACCAATTGAATTGACGTTGGCAATATTATTACCAACAACATCCATCATAGATTGATGATTTCGAAGCCCGGAAACGCCCGAAAAGAGTGAGTTAAGTAGAGACATAATATCCTCCAGATATTTTGAATTGTCAATTGATTCAACGTCAATCGATCGGTTGAATCGGGGGCGTCCTCTGAAGGTCCCGCCCTGTTAATTAAATTTTATTGTGCAAAAACTACACTGTCTATATTTGTGAAAACTTTATCATTAGTTTCATTCATTTGAACTGCCGTGATTACTGTCCGGTTATCAACACTAACTACAAATGCATTGTCGCCCATCATTATTAATGAATCTCTCGATCCCTTTGTTCCGGCTTTTTCAATTGCATTTTGTAACCTGCTCATATCACTTTCCGATAGATTTATATTTCTTGTTTCCATTCTTTTTGAAGCATGACTCGAGAATTTGAGTTTTTCCAGCTCATGTTTGAATATTGAATCGAACTCACTGTACGATGACTTTTCAACACTTTTCTGTGATGGAGTGTTGTTAACAACAGGTACGAAAGGAACTTTAATACCGTTAATCATCTCAGCCATTGTTATCTCCGTCTTCTGTTTCCGGGTTAATAATTTCAATTACATCGGAAAGCTGGTATTCAATATTGTCAAGAACAAGCATAGTCCCGTTTTCAGTAAATCTTATTGAATCGATAATTCCGGTTAAATATGCTTTTGTATCTATTGCTTGATCTGAAGATGTCATTGCCGTAAACTCAAATGTATAATTACCATTACCAACTTTGTCACCATTATTATCGGTAAAATCCCAAGAAACTTTATGGTCTCCTTTAGAAAAATCAAGACTATCTATTGTTTTTATTAAAAGCCCCTGGTCATTGTAAATTTTTATCGAGCCATTCGCAGCATTACCGGCAAGAGAATAACCGATATCGATAGATTCTTGTCCTTCGTACGAAATATTATTTGTTTCAATTTTTATTTGCTTGCCGATCAAACCTGCACTCATTGTGTTATTAATAGATTGAGTCAACTGATAATTCGCATTAATACTGCTCTGTAATGTTTCATTCATATTCGACAATTGTTCAAGCGAACTGAATTGAGCCAGTTGAGCGGCAAACTCCGAACCTTCCATTGGGTTTAACGGATCTTGATTTTTTAATTGTTCAATTAACAGCGTCATAAAATCATCTTTGCCTAGTACATTATTTCCTGTACCCATTGAATTGAATTGTCCTAATTGCGAATTTAATCCATCTATATTCATCTTGTTTCCTTATACTAAAAAGTCGTATGTATTATATCCAACTAGTTTCTGTTTGTCTGTATCGGAAAATGATTCAGCGCCGTTTACTTCATCATCTTTACTTTGATTGCCCTTACGCTTTCCTTCACTCCCCTTCGTATATTTCGAATCGGAATTACTGAGTGAAACATTATAAGAACCTATTTGTAAACCGGCATTATGAAGATTGCTGTTCAATTGGTTAATCTGTGTCTCAATCACTTTTCTTACAGCTTCACTATCAACTTCAAAATTTGCATAAACTATTTTATCAATTACATCAATGTTTAGTTTTACACGTCCCAATTCCTTCGGGTCAAGCGTTAGTACCATCGAATTTTTTTCGTGTCTCTCGATAAACTTTGATACATCCTTTATTACTTCATTTAGCTTTACCGTTCTACTTTGCCTATCAGTAAGATTATCAACGACTCTTTCATTATTTGGATGTTCCACTTTGGCATCATTTTTTAAGTCATTGATGTTCATGTTATGCTTTGAATTTGTATCTGAAGATCTATCGACTTTTTCACCGGCTGGCAGCGGCTGCTCGGTAATTATTTTTTCTTCAGGAATTTCCGGTTTTATTTGACTCTGCTTATTCTCATTTTCCGGTTTTACTAAATTCTTATCAATTCCGTTTTTATATAAGTTTTGTCCATCATCAGTTTCTTCAATAGATTTATTTTTTATTATGTTGTGTTCAGTATGTTTCATCGAATTTTTATCGCTGGAGTTTTCTGAAGCGCTTTGTTTGTTATTGTTACTTGATTCAGTTTCGCTTCCCTTAACTGTCTTTACAGAAGAATCCATTTCTTTTGACGATGGTTTTTCGGAATTTTGTGATGTGTGTTTTACTTCATTTGTAATGACTTCTTTGATTTCATTCTGTGTTGTCTTTGCTTCAGCATTTACGGTTTTGGTATCATTGCTCTTTTCAATGCTTTTTACTTCATGAATATATTTTTCAGCCGTAGACTTCTCATCAACAATATTCCTCTGACCAACACTATTCTCAATCTTAGTTTTCTTAGCAGTCTCTGAACCGTTATTTACCGTAAACTCATCTTTATTAACTTTCTCAAAATGATTTTCATCAACCTTTGATTTAATCTCCCCAACAATTTTAGCCCGGTTATAATTTTGATTATCGTTAATAATTTTTGCTTCCGGCTTTTCATTTATCTTTATATTTTCCGACGAATCGGATTCAGTTATTACTCTTTCATTTATATTAATTTGGCTTTCTTGTTTTGCATCAATTTTTCTACTTTCCGGATTCTTCGTTGAAGCAATTACTTTTGGTTCATTATGGTGCTTAACTTCCGGCGAACTCTTTTTACTTATTAATGTTTCTTTGCTCTCCGCTACCGATTTTCGAGTCATAGGACTTTCATTCTCGATAACTTTATTTCCAGTAGATTGTACTTCTTTCTGTGCTGCCGGTTTATTTTCATTTTTCACAGGTTTCATTGATGGAATTGTTACTTCTTTAACAGACTCAGGTTTTGCTTGATTAACTTTTATCTGTTCTGTAATTACTTTTATTTTCTTATCCGAAGCAGTATCCATTATATTAAATTCATACGCTTTTGAATTTGCAGATTTCGGCGAATCTGTTTGCGATACTTCCTTATTCATCTTCGATTTTACATGATCAACTTTTATTTGACCTGTAAATACTTTTTCTTTTTTCTCTGCAGCATCATCCCTTACATTCAATTCAGGCGCTTTCGAATTTGTTGATTTATGCGTATCTGTTTGCAATACTTCCTTATCAATCTGTGGTTTTACCTGATCAGCTTTTATTTGTTCTGTAAATACTTTTTCTTTTTTCTCCGCAGCATCATTCGTTATATTCAATTCAGGCGCTTTCGAATTTGCTGCTTTGGGCATACCTGATTGGGATACTTCCTTTTTAATCTGTGGTTTTACTTGATCAACTTTAGCATGTTCTGTTGATATTTTTGCTTTCTCTGCTGAAATAATTTCTTTTGAATTCAATTCGGGAGATTTTGTTTTTAGATCATTGGTTAATTGAATTTCTCCTTTTTGCTGAATAGGTTTAGCCGCTGTAGCTTCATTAATATTTTTGCCTTCAATTTTTGAATGATCAGCAGATAGTTTTAGACCGTGTGTGTTTTTAGAAAAGTTGATTTCAAAATTTTTATGCAATTTCTGATTAGCATTCACATTTTGCTTTGAATCACCAGGTTGATTTTTCGTTATTTGTTCTACTTTAATACTTGGGTTTGAATCCATCATTCGATTAATAGTATTGTGAACATTTATCTTACCGCTGGCAGATATTTTAGCCGGACTCTTTAACGAAATCTTTACCGGATCAGCATTCACGGGTTTAGTAGTTGTTTTTTCAGCTTTGTTTATTTCAGTACCTTCTATTTTGCCGGCATCATTTTTAATGCTCTTTTCAATCTTTATTTCATCATTCTTCTGGAACCCGGATTTACTTTGCTCCGTCTGTAATTGCTCAATTTTTCCATTCGAATTAACAGGTTTCTTATCAATTGTAAATTCTTTATTACCTGTTACATTATTACCGTTTACTTTTGCCGCCGTATTATTTGATTTATTTTGCTGAACAGTTTTTTCATTCAACTCGATTTCTACAGCACTTCCTTTCTTAGGTGAATTAGCTAGTCCCGCTTCTATTTTGGAAGGTTCGGATTTTGTTTGTCCATTGACAGTAATATTTTCTTTCGGATTTATTTTTCCCGAGCCGTTCTTAACAAAATATTTTTGTACTTCTTCCAATTGTTTACTGGTTGTTACATGAACAAGACCGGGATTTTTCTTATAAACAAATACCCTAACGTCACCCGGTGAATCGGATTTTCCATTTGACTGCAGCGATTTTCCATTCTCAATTATATTGCTTGAGTTACTTGCCCGGAAAACCTGTTTGAGTTCTTCTTTGCTGCTAACCGGAATTTGGGTGCTTGATGATTTTTTATCCGGCTGGTTTGTAATAGATTCACCCTTTACTTCACCATCCGCTTTACTTGCATGTTTTTTATTTGTAATATTTTCATTTTCCGGAATTAATTTCTTCCCAGGTTTTGATTCACTATTTACTTTGTTTTCCCCGGACTTATTCTCTGGGAAGACTTGTGAATCACTTTGTTTCGTACTGCTAACTAAAGGAGAATTATTAATTATTTCTTTATTAGTTATCTCAGGATTTATAGATTGACTGACAGTAATATTTTCATCCAAATTTTTATTAACTATTTCAGTCACATCAGTTATTTGCTCGTTTTCATTTGCCTCTGATAATCCTTTCCCTTCAATTTCCGCATTACTAATTTCACTGCTTACCAATTGTTGATCATTCTCTTCAACATTTTCGCTATTTGTTTTCGCTTTTTGAAAAGAAGAAAGGTTTAGGATAACTACATTCGGTCTGTTCGTGCTTGTTTCTTCAAGTTTTTGAGCAGCGTTGTAGAGTGACTCAAAATCATATAACCTCATAATAAACTTGGATTCTTCACTACCAGTATTTATATCTAAATTTTTCAATCCCGGGTTTGATTGAATTTCCTTTTCCAGATGTATGAAATTCTGCTTATCCGATGAATTATCCAAAATAACAAAACTATTCTCATCAGAGAGGCTTAATATACTTTCAATTACTTTTTCTATCTCAGTCGCTTGAGAACCATTTTCCGTTTTCGGCTGAAGTATTTTCAATTCCGGTTTATCAGCATTTCCACCGAGTATTGCTCTTAGCTCCTTCTTTATACCGGAATCCTTTATAACTAGAGATGATTCTGGAAATTCCTGTTCAAGTATATCATCAATAATATTTTTTAAAATATTATTTAACACACTCTCGCTTCCCTCAAATTTTGATGCATCATCGGGATCATTCCACAGCATTTTTAATTCTTCAACTGCTTCAGGAAGTGATTTTTCACCGGGCAAATGAAATTTTTTATCTGTCATCAATTCTATTTGACTCTGCTCTTTGCCTGAAGCCAATTTGATTATATCGGCGAATAAATAATTGTTTGTTCTTTTTTGTGTGCCGTTGTTTGCCGCGGAGCTGTTTTCAGAATTAAAATTATTTTGTAAGAAAAGTGAATTCAAAATCATTATTGAGCCTTTGTAAGATTTATAACCATATCCGGGTTTAGATTACTAAGTATTGCAGCAGCTTTTTTCTTTTTCATTGTATATATTAAGTCTCTAGCAACATTATCGGAATATTTCTGAATAAATTTAGCTGCATCTTTTGAATCCATAGACTCATATAATTTCACTGTTGCTTTAACCCATTCATTATAAATACTATCCTGGCGTATCTTACTCTGCGATTCCAATTCCTTTATTTTTTTGTCCTTTTGAGAATTATCTTTTCTCAACTGCGCTATTTTATTAAACTCCTCCGAAAGTTTATCAATCTTTGATACGTTTTCATTCATCGTTGTTAAATATGTCGAATCGATAGATACCTTTGTATCATCCTTTTTCGATTCATCTAATTCCGATTTAATTTGAGTATATACAGCTTCCCGGATTTTCATAAAATCATTTGCTGATAATTTTCTTAATTCACTAACCCTTTTTGCTTCAGCTTCCCGGAAGTCGAATTTGAATATATTCACATACTTTTGATTTAGATAAACGATGCCGGATGTGACAAACATGAATGCCATAAAGAACACCAAAATATATGTTATTAAATTCTTCACTTGAATTCCCCGCTATCTTGATCTATTGGATGCAATTTCATCAATTTCTTTTTGCTCTTCTCTTTTGAATTCTATCATATAATTTTCATGATGTTTTTCTTTCAGATTTTCATGAATTTTTAATTCCTTGTAAATAGTCATTAACTCCGAGACCAAAAGACCACGAACTTTTTCTTTTTCAACTAGTTGTTTTTTGCAACTGTCAATTTTCGAATCGATGTATCTCTGGAAATTATTCACAAATTTCATATCGGTAGAATTATTAATTGGGCTGCCCAGTTTTTCTTTAGCGGCATTTTTCCTTTCTTTTCTATGCTCTAGAATCATCCCGTTTATATTCTCTATTTCTCTTTCTACAAGTGCAATTTCCTTCATTTTCTTTTCAAGAAATATCTCTTTAGTCTTGATTACGGTTTGATATTTAAAACGAAACTTTTTCATCAGCCTAACGGTAGTTCTACTATCTTATTTAATTTTTCTATTGCTTCATCAATTGTGGATTTTTCATTCATATCTTGTTTTAAGAAACTTCGAAGATGATTGATTTTTGTAAGCGAATGATCGATTTGCGGATTGCTGCCTTTAACATATGCCCCGATACTAATTAAATCTTCCGCCTCATTATAAGTAGATAGAATTTCATTAAATTCACCGGCTCGTTTACGATGAGAGTCATCAACAATATCAGGCATTACCCTGCTTACACTCATCAAAGTATCGATTGCCGGGAAATGTCCTTTCGCTGCTAATTTTCGTGATAAAACAACATGACCATCAAGAATTGACCTGGCTGCATCAGCGATAGGTTCATTAAGATCATCTCCATCCACCAATACTGTATAGAACCCGGTAATCGTACCGGTAAGTGATGTTCCGGTTCGTTCAAGTAATTTGGGTAGCACAGCAAATACAGAGGGAGTATATCCTTTTGATGTCGGAGGCTCTCCGATGGTTAATCCAACTTCACGCTGCGCCATTGCAAACCGTGTTACCGAATCCATCATGAGTACAACATCTTTGCCGAGATCACGGAAATATTCGGCAATTGTAGTGCCAATGAATGCAGCTTTAATTCTCATCAATGCAGGTTTATCACTAGTAGCAACTACAACAACAGATCTTTTCAGTCCTTCTTCACCAAGATCCTTTTCAATAAACTCTCTAACTTCTCTTCCCCGCTCACCGACCAGTACAATCACGTTAACATCTGCATTCGTGTTACGTGCAATCATACTGAGCATTACACTTTTGCCGACACCGCTTCCTGCAAATATTCCTACCCGCTGTCCTTTCCCGCAAGTTAAGATCCCGTCAATAGCTCTTATTCCTGTCTGTAAAGGCTCGGCTATTCTTTTCCTGCTCAGCGGGTTTGGAGGTACACGGTTTATACTTCTGTAGGATTCAATATTTAAGTCACCTTTCTCATCAATTGGTCTTCCGAATCCATCCAGAATTCTCCCGAGAAGATTAACTCCAAGTCCAACTTTAAACCTATGACCCTCACTTATTATCTCACATGCCGGCGAAATATTTTCGATTTCATCTAGTGCGATTGTAAGCACTTTGCCTTCTTTAAATCCAACAACTTCGCAGTTGCATACTTTCTTTCCTGTTTGATCTCTGACTGTACATATTTCACCAAGTGAGACATTTGGTCCAATCGATTCTATGATCAACCCGACAACATCGGTAACTCGTCCATTCATCTTAATTAAATTAAGACTATCAATCAATGTACCGTACTTGGTAATATAAAATTCAGATAGTTCTTTCATAATTCTTCTTCTGTTTCCATGGTCAAACTGATTTTCTTCTGCAGCTCTTTTAATTGCGTTTCAATCCTCGCATCAACGTTTCCTATTTCAGTATCAATAAAACAACCGCCCTGCTTAATGCTCTCATCTTTTTCAAAAACAATTTTTTGGAATGATTTAAGGTAATTATCAATTTTGCTTTCATTTTCTAAAAATTCATAATCCTTTTCATTTATTTTTACAATTACCTTATTCGCACCGATTATCTTTTTGAGAGATTCTTGCAATACTTCCTCAATGGTGCCGTTATTTTCTATCTTTTTTCTAATTATCTTTTCAGCAATCTTAACCGAAAGGGCAATCACTATTTGATCGAAAGCCTCGGAATAATTGTTTATCTGATTTTCAAAGCTTGATAGTACGTTGTAAAATTCCTCGGAGCGGTTTATTGCTTTATTTATATATTCCTGCTCTAATTCTTCTTTAGCTTTTCTGTATCCGTTCTCCAAACCTTCGGAGTAGCTGTTCTCTTTTTCAATCATTAAAATATCCATCGGATCAGATGAATCACCATCAACATTAAAATCATCAGGCGCCAAAATTATCTTTGGCTTTCTGTATTTTTGCGCTAAGTTTAGCTTGAGTACACTAGACATATACCTCTTCGGCGCCTCCCCTGAAGTTAATTGTTATTTCTTCCTGTTCTTCTAATTCTTTAATTATATCCACAATTCTCGACTGAGCATCTTCAACTTCTTTTAGTTTTATCGGACCCATAAATTCAAGTTCTTCTTTTAGGAGATCCACAGCCCGTTCAGACATGTTCTTGAATATTTTTTCTTTTGCACCATCATCACTAATTTTAAGCGAAAGGGCTAAATCTTTACGGTCAACTTCTTTCAATATTCTCTGAATATCCTTATCCTGAAGATGAATGATATCATCAAACAGAAACATTAATCTTTTTATTTCGTTAGCTACATCCGGGTTCTTCTGTTCAATTTCGGCTAGTATTTCTTTGCTGGTTAAAACACTTGTTCGATTAAGAATATTAGCCACGCTTTTCGGTCCGCCAAGTTTACTCAGTGATTGATTAATTGACTGGCCTGCCATTTCATCAACTACCTTTTCAATCTGTTTTAAAGTACTCGGTGAAATTTTCCCGAGTGTTGCAATTCTAAATGTGATGTCGGATTTCATATCCTCAGGCAATTCCTTCAATGCCTCTGCAGTCTGTTCGGGATTAAGATGAGATAGAATAAGGGCAATTGTCTGCGGATGTTCTTTACTTAAAAAATTCACAAGTTGAACAGAATCAGCTTTTTTCAGCACATCAAATCCATGAAGCGTTGTTACATTTTTAACTTTATCGATTATTTCCAGCGCCTTGGTTAAACCAAAAGATTTCTCAAGCACTTTTTGAGCATATTCGAGACCGCCTTCTAATGCATACTCTCTGGCAGTTACCATGTTGTAATAATCATCCAGAACATCATCAACAACATTCGAAGGTATATTTCTTACCCGGCTTATTTCTGTTGAAATTGCCTCAACATCCATTGGGTCTAAACTTCTAAATACTTGAGATGCATTCTCCACATTTAAGGCAATTAATAAGAGCGCTGCTTTTTGCAAGCCCGTTAAGGTTTCTAATTTTACATCAGATTTTTGCATACTAATATTCATCCTCCCTTAACCATGAATTTATTAGTCTTGCCGCATCAGTCGGATTTTTTGCTACGTAATTAACTATCTTTTCCTGTTTTACTTTTTTCTCATGTGCTTCATCCGAAATTTCTTCTTCTATATCGCCAACTTCTAATAATTTTTTCTTATTTCCCGGAATTCTCATCGAACGTGAGAGCGAACTATTTCCTGCAGATACCGAAGCTAAATCTTCATAACTATTTCCATTATCAACTGTACCGATTATAATCTTTTCGTTTTTCAGTTTGGTCATAAGTGATTTTAATACAAACAACGCTGCAATAGCGGCAAGAACAAATAATATGTAATTTGAATATTCTTTTATGAAATCGACGTTTTCGACAGTAGTTTCTTCCATCCCTTCAAACTGGTTATTTTCGAATGGGAAACTAATAATGGAAATTTCATCTTTCCGTCCATCATTTATTCCAATTGCTCTTCTAACTAATTGTTCCAATTGCTGCAGTTGTTGTTCTGATCTGGGTTCAATTACTGTTTCGGTTTTATCTTTAGTTTTAATCTCTTTCGGAATGCCATTAACAACTGCAGCAACTGTTATTCTCTTAATATTGCCGGAACCCTCTATCACTCTCTCAATTGATTTACTTAACTCATAGTTAGTAACAGAATTTTGACTTATAACCGCATTCGAATCGCTCATACTGCGCCCTGTACTTTCAGTTGTTACTGTCTGTTCACTAATAGCTACTTGTGAATCCGGATCGTAACGTTCCATGGTCTTATCTATCTGGGTAAAATCCAAATCGACATTGACCTTTACAATTGCATTACCGTAACCTAAAATATTGTCGAGAATGCTCTGAGCTTTAGACGATAAATAATTTTCAATTTTTCCTTTAATTTCATATTGCTTACCGCTTACCTCGGCTAAAGTATTATCTTCTTCTTCTTTTGTAAGCAACCTACCCTGAGTATCCAGAATAGTTACTTTTTCAGGCTCTAATCCTTCAACGCTGCTGGCAACCAAATGAGTAATAGCATAAATATTTTCATCAACAAGTGCGTTGCGGGAATGAAGTTTAAGTACAACAGATGCAGTAGTAGGTTTGTGTTCATCTTTGAAGATAGATTTTTCAGGTATCACGATCTGTACTCTCGCAGATTGCACTCCATTCTGTTCGGCAATAGTTCGTGAAAGCTCCCCTTCCAAAGCTCGCTTAAAATTTAACTTCTGCATAAAGTCCGACATTCCAAGCGTATTCTTATCAAAAATTTCATACCCAATTATTCCCGAATTTGGAATTCCTTTACCCGCCATTTTTAATCGTAATTCATAAACCTTTTCTGCCGGGACTTTTATTGTGCGCCCATCATCATCAATTTTATATGGTATTTTCTGAGCGCTGAGTTCTTCCAAAACTTTTGCTGCATCATCCGGGGTTAAGCTGGAATATAATCGTTGATAATTAGGCTCGTTAAACAAAAATAAAACAAAAGCCAGCATTATGATTGTTGTTATGAATACAATTCCAACCAGAATTTTTTGCTGTACCGAAAGCTTTTTTAAAATGCTTAAAAAAGCATTAACAGAATTTTTAGGATCTTCCACAGTTATTGCATCCTCGTAATTTCTTTATACATATCCAAAGTTTTGTTTCTTAATTCAATCAATAAGTCTAAACTTGTTTTGGCTTTTTCTCCGGCGATCATAACTTCATGAATTTCAACATCACCGCCTGTTATAAATTCATTCATTTTACTTACTGAATTCTGCTGCTCACTTTTTACCTGTTCAATAAAACCGCCGACCAGCTCCCCGAAGCCATCTGTTTTTCGGCTCTCATGCGGTTTATCTTTCGGTAAAAATTTTGAGATATTAATTGAACTATCAATTTTCATTTTATCCTCTTCTATCTAGTAATGAACCGACGCTTACTCCCGACATACTGCCGCCTTTGCTGTAAAAATGATAATTATCTATTTCAGAAGATTGTTCCGGGTAAAGATTTTTGAAGAATGATTTTTCATTTTCATTAATACTGCCGGATTTTTCAGCGCTCATGGTTTTAGTTGAATTTTTTACTGCCGCTGTTTTATTTACCATAAAAGGTGAATAATTTCCTGCTGGATTGGCGCCAATTTTCATATTAAATCTCCAATGAATCTTTTGTCATTTGTTTTGATGCATTAAATGCAGTTAAATTAGCCTCATAACTCCTAGTGGCTGCAATCATGTCAACCATCTCAGTTACAACATTTACATTTGGCATTATTACATAACCATTTTCG
The DNA here is from genome assembly GCA_021740785.1 of Melioribacteraceae bacterium. GTDB lineage: Bacteria > Bacteroidota > Ignavibacteria > Ignavibacteriales > Melioribacteraceae > JAIOZI01. Next base: position 46,791 of record JAIOZI010000012.1, on the reverse strand, counting down.
TCAGAATCCGGATGATCCGGTATGTATTCCATATTGCCCATTGTATTATCACTCTTTATTTCAGCAACAATTTTATCATTTTCTGATGCAGATTTAACAAACTCACCTAAGCCGGGAGTATTAGATAATCTCATATGGTTGGAATTTGTTCGAACAATTCCAATGCTTCCGCTATTTGTGCGTAAAGGTGCAGGGGATAAAGAATCAACCTGCATTATCTGTAGATATTTCTTTTGATATGGTTTGCCATTTTCAGCCTTCGTTGTACTGATGTTTGCAATATTCTCCGAAATTAAATCCATCTTTTTTCTTTGGATGCTCATTCCTTTTGAACTGACACCAAACGATGAAAAATTAGGTCCTATTTTCATCATCTACCTCCGCTGATTACTTTTCGAATTTGTCGGAATTGACTATTCAGTTTTTGTGATGCAAATTTGAATAGAAGAGAATTCTGAGCCATTTCCGCCATCTCCTCATCAATATTTACATTGTTCTTTCCCGATCCGCTGGAAAGATCTTTTGTTGGTTCAATTAATTCTGATTGATAAGTATCGATGTTACTAATATCGATATGTTTGGGTTTTTCGATTCTTAAATTGCCGGCAGCTTCAGATTGCTTCAAAAATTTTGAAAAGTCAACATCTTCTCGTTGATAATTTTCAGTTGCCACATTTGCAATATTCTTGCTGATTTTTTTCTGTTTGGCAACCGAGTAATTAAGAACTTTATTGAGTAATTTTATTGAATTTGTTTCCATTGCAAATATCTCTTTTCTGATAATATTTGCAATTTGAGTGCCAGACTGAATTTACATTATAAATTGAGAATAGAAGCCGGAATTAGAATAATGGTTGGCTAAATATATACACTTGCTGATTATTGGTCGGAATAATCTAATAATATTGATTTGGTTTCGCCGCATGAACAGATAAATTTTATCTCTTTGATGTTTTCTTCATCATCCTTTTTTAAAACAATTTTAACACCATCTTCACTGTTTTGTTCAATTGAAATTTTTGATTTACCAGTAAGATTAACATTTTCACTTTTAATAACATTTCCGCTTCCGGAAATATCTCTGGGTGAAATTTCAGTATATAATATCTCTTCAAAATTTTCTTCCATTATTACACCGCGTTATTGATTAATTTTGGTATTTTCTCTAAGGGAGATATTGAATCTGCAAGCCCTTTGTCAACAATTGCTTTAGGCATCCCGTAAACCACGCAAGATAATTCGTCCTGCGCAATTGTATATCCACCGAGTGCTTTAAGTCTTTTAATTCCTTCAAAACCATCCTTCCCCATTCCTGTCATTATTACTCCTAATGTTTGTCTGCCGTAAATATCAAGAACGGAATTCATCATAACATCAACCGATGGTTTATGTAATGTATTTGCCGGATATTCTGATAACTTAATGCAGACATTTCCTTTAGTACTTTTATAGATCAGCATGTGCTGTCCACCATGTGCAACATAAACCGTACCACCTTTTACAACCTCGTTATGTTCAGCCTCTTTAACCTTAATACTACTGAGATTATTCAATCTATCGGCAAGCGACTTTGTAAATGTAGGCGGCATATGCTGAACCAAAAAAATCGGAATTTTAATATCTCCAGACAGCATCGGGATAACCTTCTGAAGCGAAATAGGTCCCCCAGTTGAAATTCCGATAGTAATTGCTTTAAATCCGGCTTTGGGAATATTATTGGTTCTGTAAGCCGGGATTTTCGGCGCTGAGTCTTGCGGACTATGAAGCCTGCTTTGGATTCTTAATAATCTATTCTTTAAAGCATGATGCTTAGCAATAGATTTGATTTTTCTTATTAATTCTTCTTTAATATCAACTATTTTTACGCTGACGTATGACATTTCTTTCGGAATAAAATCTACAGCTCCGAGTTCCAGGGCTTCCATTGTTGCTTCGGCGCCTTCGGTAGTTAATGAACTTACCATTATAACCGAAGTGGGACATTCCTTCATAATTATTTTTAATGCTGAAAGCCCGTCCATACGGGGCATTTCAATATCGAGTGTTACAACATCAGGTTTGGTTTTTTTAATAAGTTCAATTCCGTCAACTCCATCCCTGGCAGTACCGATAATCTCAATTTCAGGATCAGCCCCCAAAATAATTGAAAGCGACTTTCTCATGAAGGCAGAATCATCAACAATCGCAACCTTAATTTTTTCTATCAATTTTCTTCAGCAATTTTATTTAATAATTCAGCAATATCTGCAATAATTACAACCGTGCCGTCACCCATAATCGTCGAACCGGCAACGCCTTGTACCTTTCCGAGATAATTACCGAGTGATTTGATTACAACTTCTTTTTGACCTATTAATTTATCAACAACAATACCGAAACGCTTTTCTGCAATTCCGAGTACAACGATGTAACTCCATTCGCTATTTTTACCATTAGTATTTATTCCGAACATTTCTTTGTGAATATTAAGTAACGGTAAAACTTTGTCTCTTAGATTAATAACCTTTCTTCCATTAACGGAATGAATTTTCTTCTTAGAAATTCTAACGACCTCCACAACAGTACTGAGAGGCAAAACAATTGTGTTGCCTGCAACTTGTACAAGTAATCCTTGAATTATTGCTAAAGTTAATGGCAGCTTAATTATTATTTTTGTTCCTTTTCCAACTTCCGACTCAATATTGATAATTCCCCTTAATTTCATTACGTTGGTCTTAACTACATCCATACCAACGCCTCTGCCTGAAACATTACTTACTTTTTCGGCAGTTGAAAAGCCGGGTAAAAAAATAAGATTATAAACTTCATTCTCCGAGAGTTCTTCGGCTTTATCTTTTGTTATTAATCCTTTCTTTATAGCGCTTTTCTTTATTTTTTCTGTATCAATTCCTTTGCCGTCATCTTCAATCCTAATGATAATATTATTTCCTTCATGTTCGGCAGAGAGAATTATTTTTCCTTTTGCATCCTTATTTACTTTTTTTCTTTCTTCTGCAGATTCAATTCCATGATCAACTGAGTTTCTAATCAAATGAACTAATGGATCGTGAATTTCTTCAATTAATGTTTTGTCAAGTTCAGTCTCTTCGCCATTAATTTCTAATGCAATCTCTTTTCCAACTTCCCGGCTCAGATCACGTACCAAACGAGGAAACTTATTAAACACTTTCCCTATTTTAATCATCCTTGTTTTCATAACAGCCAGTTGCAGTTCGGTCGTCATCAAATCAATTTGCCTGGTTGTTTCCGCCAACCCCCTGGCGAGATCGGTTGCTTCATATTCATTAGCAACATCCATGTTTATCTGTGATAATCGATTTCTTCCCAGCACCAATTCCGAAACTATATTCAGAAGTTCGTCAAGACGTTCAACATCAACACGGATACTGTTATCAACCAATTTGCTAGGTTTTGCTCTAGAGGTTTGTGCTGATTTTACTCCTTCATTTTTATCACCGGTGGTTTTAATTTCAGAAGTATTTGCTATTTGTTCTTGTTCCCCAACTTCCTTCATTACTTTTTTTATTTCATCATCATTCTCAATAACTTCTAAAAGCTTGTCCAGCGTTTCAATTATAAATTGAACATCATAATCCTCATTTTTATTTGTTTCTATTACAACCATCAATTCCTTTATGCTGTCGAATGCTTTAAGAATGATATCCATTATATCATCATTTAATAATACTTCACCTTTTCTCAGTTTATTTAGAATATCTTCACATCGATGTGTAAGAGTTTGCAGTTTTTCTAAACTTAAGAATCCGGACGTACCTTTAATTGTATGAAATGCCCGGAAAATTTGATTAAGCAAATCTTTATTTTGCGAATCTTTTTCCAGTTCAATTAGATCTACATCCAATTTTTCAAGTATTTCTTTAGTTTCCGTAATGAAGCTTTCAAAAATTTCTTTCATTTCGGGATCGTTCAGCATTTCGTATGTGTTTGTTTCATCCATAATGATCACTTAAATAGTTCATCAATTTCTGCCTGCGTGGTTTTTTTATTTTCCACTTCAATTAATTCATCAACAGCATCTTGTTTACCTTCGCGGTTATTGTATGTTGCATTAGCATCAAAATGTACGTCTTTCGGAAGTTCAATAGAAAGCTCTTCAATATCTGAATGCAGATCCGATTTTTCAATATTTTCAATTAATGAACTCAACCTGTTATTCACCGAAACAATTAAATGATTAACGGCGCCAAGCTGCTGTGTTGTAATATCCTGGACTTGAAGTGAAAGAGTAATCTTATAAGTATCCTCACTTACGGATTTAATAATTTGCTTATATTCATCAATTTCACCGCTGGTAATTTGAAGTTTTTCATATTCATTGAATATTGAAATAGCTTCGTCATTTCCTGCCAGAACATTCAGTAACTTAATGCGAAGTTCATCTCTGCTTTTGCTTTGCTCAATCAGCCCGTCAACCGAAGCTTCAAGCCGCTCAAGAGTATTAGAAATCTGGTCAACCAGATCAAGAATTTCATTCGTAGCAAGTTCGGTTGCGCTTGTAACATCATTAATCTGGTAAGTTGCTTTCGGCATCTGTTTAGTGCTGTCTGCAATTGAAGTATTAATTTGTTCCAGTAGAGGAACTATCTCTTTCATAAATTCAATCAGGTTTTGAATTATAGGAACAACCTTTTCGCCAAACTTAAAGACTGTTTTCAGATCATCGAGTTTACTAAAAACATCAGCCATGTTATTTTTTAATGACATAATTTCACCTAATTATTGAGAGAGTATTTGATCGATTTTATCTTTAAGGACTGCAGGCGTAAAAGGTTTTACAACATAGTTAGAGACCTTCACCTTTAATGCCTCAACAATATCTTCCTTAACACCTCGGGTTGTAACCATAAGTATGGGCAGATTTGCAAAATTTTCATCTCCCCTAATGCTTTTTACGAGTTCAAGTCCCGACATTTCCGGCATGTTCCAGTCAGTTATCACAAAATTAATATTAGTATTCGCGTGTAGTTTTTGAAGCGCTTCTTTACCGTCCGCAGCTTCAACATAATTTACAAATCCAATATTCTTTAATGTGTTAACGACGATTCTTCTCATTGTTACTGAATCATCAACAACTAAAAAAGTTAAATCCATCATTCATCCTCTTTTTTAATTTAGATATTTTGATACTTCGTAGTGGATTCTTTCCGGGTTGAACGGTTTAATTAAATAAGAATTAGCGCCGCAAGACATTCCGCGCTTTATTTCTTCCCCGCTTGATAATGATGAAAGAATTATAATCGGCACATCCTCATAATCAGGATTTTCTCTCAGCATATTTATTAATGAAAAACCATCAAGGTTAGGCATGTTTAAATCAGTTATAATCAGATCAATCGCATTATCGGGGAGCATTTCCATTGCCTCCATTCCATCGGATGCGGAAAGAACCTCGTAGCCTTTCATCTTTAGTGAAAAAGCTACAAATTTCCTAATTGTTGGTGAATCGTCTGCTAATAAAATAATTTTTTTCATTAAGCCCTTACTCCTTTTTATAACCAATTGTTTTCGGATAGCTTACTAATTTAAAAGCTCTGGAAATTCCATGAAGCGTTTCTGAATAACCGATAAATAAATAACCGTATTTATTAAGTGCATTATATAAGTTCGACACTACCTGTATCTTTGATTCCGCGTTAAAGTAGATCAATACGTTTGCACAATAAATTATATCGAAATTCAACATCATTCTCATACTCGATTCATCGAAGAGATTCAAAAATTTGAAGGAAACCATAGATTTGATATTCGAATTAAGTTCATATTGCCCATCCCTTGTAGAGAAATATTTTTTCAGATAATATGAGGGTGTATTCCGGATCGAGTATTCTCTGTAAATTCCCTTTGATGCAGTTTGTAAAACATTTCTGTTTATATCGGTACCTACAATTTCAACGCGTAAACCGGGAAATTTCGGTTTAACAAACTCTTCAATTGTCATGGCGATTGAATAAGCTTCTTCGCCCGATGAGGATGCGGCGCTCCAGATTCTCAGTTTATTTCTGTTGAATTCACTTTTGGATTTGTGAAGTTCGGGAATTACAGAAGAAACAAGAACATTCAACTGCGGTTGATTTCTGAAAAAGAAGGTTTCATTAATTGTAATTACTTCATAGAGATATTCCAGTTCAACACTTCTCTTGGTTCCGTATTTTACATAATCTAAATATTTCTCAAATGTATCAATTCCAAGATAATTCAACCGTTTTTGTAAGCGGTTCTCAAGCAGATATTTTTTATTATCCTGAAAATATATACCGCATAATTTATAAATGTACTCACGCCATTCTGCAAAACATTCATTAGAAAGTGCGGCTGAATTTTTACTTAAATTAAATCCAAAGGATGAATTTGATTGTCCGGCAGTGTTCAATGCAAAGTTATTCATTCTTCCTTCCACAGTTCGAAAAAATCATTTATCTATTTGCTAATATTACTTCATTCGCTTTGTTGCTCACCATCTCTTCTGAATCATCACACAGCTTTTCGATGGCTTCTTTTACAGTTTCATTATTAATGAAATATTCAAGTATCTCAACAAGTCTTAACCTATTCCAAATGTTATCATCCGAAATCATTTCATCTATATATAAGATCGCCAGGTCAGGAGCACAAAAGAATAGGAGTTCAGTACAATATCTTCTTATTTCTTCATCGGCATGGGACAGTTTGCCGCTGAATATTTCGCACAAATTTTTTGAATTAATATCACCGAGTTTATCGAGGATTTCTGCCCCGAAAGATCCAATTACTTCCTTGGTTAATTCAAGTACGGATTTAATATTTTGGTTGTATTCAAAATCATATTTGAGAAGTGCAAAAATAAAATTAACCGGATTTGCAAACACTTGTTCTTTGATTTGTTTGTCAATTAGTTCATCCATACCGTAGAAAGAGAGTACTTCCAGAATTAAATCTTTATCGTCATACACCGCCAAAAGTGAAATAGCAGCTTTTTGATATTTAAGTTCGCTTTCTCTTAAAACAGATAATAGAGCGTTCTTAACATTATCATCAAATGGTATATCAAGTGCCAAACGCTCTTTTAATTGGGATAAAGATTCAACTGCCGCCCAGCAAAGAGGACCAGAAAATTTCTTTAGATCCGAGATTAAAATGAAAAATGCTTCTTCATCACCCAGCGCCCCGAAACTTTCAATTATTGCAAATTTTGTCAGATCATCTTCTACATTATAATTTTGGAGTAGAAAATCATATGCTTCTTTCGTTCCAATTCTACCCAGGGCTTCAACTATTGTCGGTTTGTAAAGATCATTATTATTATATAAAACGCTTATCGGCTGAACAGCCTCTGCGTACCGGGTGCTGCCCAATGCTTCGATACAAGCAATTATTACATTACTGTTTTTTGAGGTTTTTAGTACCTTATAAATTTCTGTCGATGCATTGTTGCTGCCAATCAAACTGAGCAGATCAACAACAAATTTCTGATCGTCATCATTAGCAATTGTTAAGTAATTACTTAGCGGATCTACAGCATGCTCGCCAAATTGTACCAATATCTCGCCTGCCAAATTCCTGATGCTGATTTGTTCAGAAGAGATTAACGGAACCAATGATTCGGCGACACTTTTCCGTTTATTCTTAATGAGTAATTTAGAAATGGAATCCCGAACTCCGATGTCTTCATCATAAAGCATTTCAATAAATTTTATAATGATGCCGTCTTCCACTTCTTCCTGAGCATATTTTTCTACAGCCCTTCGCCGAATAGAAGCATCATTCGATTGCAGGTTCCCGTTTAGTTCTTTAATTACTTCCGATTGCAATTGCATAAGTTGATCCGATAAATATTTTCAGAGTATTCCTACAACATTATCGAATAAATTGAATTTGATTTTAGTGATTTTGTAAGTTTTTTTTCTTAATAGGGTAAGCGGGCTGAAATATACCGGAAAGTAAAGGTTAGTAAAAGATATATCTCATCAGGAGATGAAATTTTTTGTTATTTCGATACCCAATTGTTCCATCCTGTACCGAAATTTTGACCTGGATAATCCAAGTATTTTAGCGGCACGCACCTGGTTACCGTCAGTGATTTTAAGCGTTTTTATAATTAATTCTCTTAATACAGTTTCTATTTTTACACCTTGCGGTGGAACATGAAGTTGAAAATTATCAGTGTCGCCGACTTCAGTTTTATTAAGTCTGAGGAAATCAAAATGCTGTATTTTTAATTCACTTCCGTCTAAAAGAAGCACAGCTCTTTCAACGGCATTTCTTAACTCACGAATATTTCCTTTCCAAGTTTGTTCCTGCAAAAATTGAATAAGGTCTTCATTTATCTTTAGAATTTTTTTATCGAATTTTTTAGCAAACGCATGTGCAAATGAATATGTAAGTGCCGGGATATCTTCTTTCCGTTCTCTAAGAGGTGGAATAATAATTTTAGCAACGTTTAATCTATAGAATAAATCTTCACGAAAATTGCCATCTCTAACTTCATCTTCCAAATTTTTATTTGTGGCGGCAATTACTCTTACATTAACGCTTAATTCTCTTTCACCGCCGAGACGATAAAATTTTCTTTCCTGTAAAACTCTCAACAATTTAACTTGAAGGTCTAAAGTCAATTCCCCGATTTCATCCAGCAGCAGTGTGCCTCCGTCTGATAATTCAAATTTACCTAGCTTAGTCTTTTGTGCCGCACCGGTGAAAGCTCCTTTTTCATGACCGAATAATTCACTTTCGGCAAGCTCTTTTGGAATTGTACCGCAATTTAATGAAATGAAAACTTTTTCTTTTCTGCTGCTGTTTTGATGAATATAATTTGCAAATACTTCCTTGCCTGTTCCGCTCTCCCCTTCAATTAATACAGTTGTATCTTCAGCTTTTGCATACCGTTCAGCTATTGAAAGTGTTTTTATAATTCCACGGCTTGACCCGAAATATTCTTTTGTTAACAACTTATCTTCATCAAGTATAGCATGAAGTTTATCGACTTCCCTTTTTAATGAAAGATGATTTACACATTTATCCAATATGTGTTTTAGCTGCTCAAGGTCAATTGGTTTTAGTAAAAAATCATATGCGCCGGATTTCATTGCAGCTACTGCAATCTTTACATCGGAATAAGCGGTAATCATAATAACCGGAATTTCAAAATATTTATCATGTAATACTTTTAGAATATCAAGACCGTTATGTGTAGTTAAATAAATATCAAGAAGAATAATATCGGGCTTATGTTTTTCCACGGACTCAAACGCATATTCTGCTTCCATACAAATTTCCGCATCGTAGCCCATTTTAATAAGCACTTTTCTAAGTGAGGCACAAACTAAATTATCGTCATCTATGATTAAAATCTTAGGTCTCATTACCCTCACTCTTATCATTTAAATAAAACATCACAAAAAACGTTGTGCCCTTCCCGTATGTACTTTCAAAATAAATTTGTGCATTCTGCTGTCCGAGAATCATCTTGCACACACTTAAACCCAGACCGGTTCCTTGATCTTTATTGGTAAAAAAATCATCAAATATTTTATCTTTATCTGAATCTTTGATACCAACACCTTCATCTTTAATTGCTACTTCAACACATTGGTTTTGATCTTTAAATCTTGTAGAGATGGTAATCTCGCTCCCTCTTGAACACGCTTCAATGGCATTCCCGATTAAATTCAGCAGTACCTGCAAAATTTTATTTTTATGCAGATCAATCTCTGGTATTTCATCAAGGTCAGTTACGATTTTAATTCCATTTCGATTTGCGAAGCTTGTCATTATACCGGCAGCATCGAGAATTATTTTGTTTATGTCAAGCATTTTTGTATCATCGCCCGGTCTTCGCGAAAAATCCAAAGTGTTTTCAATTAGAGCCTCTATTCTTTCTACAGCCTCCAAGCATGCGTTTACACCTTCTGATATTTCGTCAGGTTCAATATCAGGATATAATTTGAGGTAATTTAGATTTAGTTTTAATGCCGATAGCGGATTTCTTGCATCGTGCGCAAAACTAGCGGAAAGTTTTCCAAGAATTTGCAGCTTATTATTTTTTATCAGGTTATTCAAAGTTTTTTGTTCTATCTCACTATCTCATATTGTTTACACAATATTATAGAAATTAAATTGAACATTCAAATAGCAAGTAGCGCAATTTATGGGAAGGGCTTTTTACCGGGGGATTTTACTTCAAATAATTTCGTTTAAAATATTCTCCGCTACTTTCTCGATTACTTTATCTGAATCATAGAACTTAGAATTTACTTTTGCTTTTATTTCACTCAAATCTTTTTTGTCGGATGCAGCAACCTTACCCATGTTTTTTGCTTGTTCAGAAATATCAAGTTTATCCATAGCTTTTTTTTCACTTTCGCCGGAATTAAGTACGGGTTTTTTTTGAGTTCTACTTGGTATATTGAAACCGTTATTTATTGATTGAATATCCATTTATTTACCTATAATAATTAATTATCTTTTTTTGATTTTCCGTTTTGCGTAATTCAATTTTAACTTCTTGTAAATCATTCTTTTTTCTTTCAATTATATTATCGAATATACAATTGATTTGTTTAACATAAACGGAAATGTTTTTATTGATATTCTTAAATGCTGCCGCCGGGCTTTGCCGAACAAGTTTCTCTTTCAAATCTCTTATATCATTTAGGTTGTTTGATATTTCACCAAATTCGATGTTTTCCGAATTGCTGTCTTCTAATTTCTTAAGGATGCTGGCAAGTTTAAGTAATTTTTCCTCGAGGTGATTGATATCACCTGGTGAGCGTTCAGTAAGCTTCATAGCCTAAAACATGCCTCCGGTAAATTGACTAAACATATTCTGCATATTCATCAAAGAAATTAATTGCTGCTGTAATCCCTCATATCTTTTCCTAAGCACTGATGCACTTTTATCAATACGTGTTTCCATTGATGTAATTCTGTCGTCAAGATATTTTGAATTATTAGCAAGTGATTCCGTAGATGTTGCGAGGTACCCGTCCGTTCCTAAATATGGATCAAGCGCATCATATAAAGAAGATGCAATTCCCGATGTTGAATTAAATAATTCTTCAACATCGGTTAGATTCCCCGCCAGTTTATCTTCAAGGGTACTCGAAGATGAAATTGACAGTCCGGAATTAATATCGAATGAAATCCCGATTTCCAATAATGAATTAATGTCCTGATTAGTAATTCCCGCAACTTCACCATAGGCGAATGAGTTAAAAGTATTTAATAACGAGGTAGCATAGGAATTTGATGTAAACGGCAATCGAACATCATTACTAATTCCCATATTATCTTTTATGTAAAAATAAGCAGAGTTAAATTTTGAAATAAATTCTTCCAGATCACTTTTAATTGCGTCAACATCATTTGCGATTGTAATATTAACATCTTCATCTGCTGCTTCCATAACATTATTAAGTGTAAAAGTCACACCGGTCACTAAATCACTAATCGTATTTGAATCTCTTCTAATACTAATTCCGTTGAATTCAATTTCGGCATCAAGGTTATTATTAGTAGTACTTTCTGCTGTTCCTTGTTCTATTAAAGATACATCGAGCCACTTTGTACCGTATGCAAATCCAGCTTTATCATTATTAACAGAAGTTCCATCATCGCTATTTTTATAACGGTTAGACAGAACATCGGAAGTTAGCCCTAAATTATTCAAGAGTTCACTTGATTCAAAAATTAGGCGATTTTCATAACCTGAATTCACCGCAGTAAATGATATTTTTGATTCACCGCTTGTTGGCGCGAAAACAGATGTATTAAGAACAGCAGTTGCAGCTTTTTCATTATATGCAGTAATACCCAGATCATCCATCAATAAATTACCGGCGGAGATCTTGTTCCCGGAACCATCTAATCCCGTACTGTTAAGTGTTATTAAATCTGAAGAATTGCTGCTCTTGATGGATAACCTTACGGTTCCGGCAGTATTGTCTGAGACCTTTTCGGTTATTACTCCATCAACTTGATCATTAATGTTTGATACCAGCACATCCATGAGTGAATTATAATCGGTTATCCCGGCCCATTCACTCGAATCAATTGTAACGGTGGTTGTTGTATCATTAACTGTAATATCGAATGTATTATTGGTTGCATCCATTGTAAATGCACCGGCTGCAGTTTTCTCTGCTGATAATACCTTTGCTTTGGTCCTGCCGTACACCGCATCATTAATTTTTTCCATCAAGGTGGCATTCGTTTCACCCGTTCCAGCAGTTACTTCGATATTAGTTTCGTAAACACCGCTTCTTACTCTGAAAGAATGAACTCCTTCGGTTATTCCATTTGCCAGATCAGATCCTAAAGTAGTTGAAAAAACCAGATCCGAATGAGCCAACGAGTTGACTCGTACGGAGTTGGTACCGGTCGATGCTGAACTAGTTGCAGTGGAAGTAATAAAAGAATCATTTGAAGAAGTTGAAGTTTTCTGAGAAAATTTTGAATCTGACCCGGTTAATTTCAAATCATCAAGAACATTTTTCAAATCAGATAATTTAGCGGAAAGATTACTATAAGCAGATGATAAATTGTCATACTTATCCACCCTGGTCCGCAGCGGATAGATTCGCTTCTTAAATTCCGCACTCCTATAAGAAGTGATTAAGGAGTTAATACCTGAGGTTGATAAAACGTCCATGTTTACTCATCAATTTATTGTTTTTGTGAAAATGCTTCCAGCCATGAACTTTTGAGATCCTGAAGAACTTTTGAAACAATTTCGTAATTACCTTCTCTCATTTGGTCTTGGCAGAACTTGTATAGTCTTAATAATCCTGTAGAAACTTCTCTCAATTCATCAGTGTCAAATCTTAATGCATCAATAAGCACTTGAAGAGCCTTATTTGTTTTAGCCAAATTTTCATTCTTACTGTTTACAATAGCAAAGTCATAAACTTTAAGGAGCAGCTTTTCAGGAGATGCTTCTAAAATTTCATTTACCTGATATCGCTTCGAAAGATTTTGATAACCATATGATAATGCAGCATTATTCATTTTTTATCAACTCCATTTTGATATAATGTGAAAGCAAAGCTCCGGCTCAAATGAACCGGAGCTTTATTTATTATTAACCGAATAGACTGAGAATATTCTGCGGCGACATGTTCAACTGTGCAAGCATTGAAGTTGCAACTTGTCCGGATATTTGTCCCCTTGTTGCATTCAGTTGTTCCATTGCCATATCAGCATCAAACAGTCTAGAAACAGAAGCTTGTGAATTTGAGATAGCAGCAGTTAGGAATTCATCCTTAACATCCAATCTCTGAAGCGAATTACCGATACTTGATAAAGAGGTATCAACTGCACCCTCAAAAGTATCCAAGTTTGTTTCGAGCGTTGTGAAATCAGAAGCAGTTACAGAAGCAGACGTCCAGCCATCTATTTCACTAAGTGCAGCAGATACAGCAGCGCTGACAGAGGCTGTTTCACTAACATCTCCGATAGCCAAATCGGTACTTCCAACCAAACCGCTTGCATAATCTACTTTAAGTGTATCACTAGAAGAAACTCCGGTTTGGAATGTAAAATCTGATTGAGCGCCACCGGTTGCTGCTGAAACCAGCAAACTGGTATCATTAAATTTTGTTCCTGAGAAGATATTGCCGATTTCTTCAGCAAGAGCCTTAACGTCATCAGACAATCTTTCTTTATCGGCAGCAGGATTACTTGCATCTGCAATTTTAGCTCTTATTTCAGTAATAAGATCTTTTACACTTACAAGTTGTGATTCCGCCGTTGCCAGCATATCTTTTGCTGAACCGACATTGTTCTGTGCAGCCTGCATTAATTTTACTTTCTGGTCGAGTGATTTTCCAACAGCAAAACCAGATGTGTCATCGGCAACACTGTTTATTCTTTTTTGCGTTGCCAACCTTAACTGCGCCGTCGCAGTTTCCTTGTTAACCTTTGCTAAAGCATTGTAAGCCTGCAATGCCCCAAGGTTAGTGTTGATTCGAAATGTTGAAGACATAATGCTTCTCCTTTCTTAGCGGTTAATTTCTAACTTCATTATCGAAACGGCTTCTTGAAAGTTTAGCCCAAAAAAATCATTGGAAATAATTTTTTTGCCGTTGGCCGCTCATAAAATGTTTTATTCAAACAGTTTATGTTGCGGGATTAACCCCGACAATTTGTAAGAAAAATATTCTACTCAAATAACGAATTCCAAAATTTCTACATGCCTAAGTATTTGATATTTCTCAACTTACAAATTGTCGGCCCGAAGGGCAGATTTTCCAATGGAAAATCTGGGTTTAGTTTTTTGTTATGAGATTTTTCTGAACTAAAAAAAAGACCCGCCAAATGACGGGTCTTTAACCAGAAAGAAAGGCACTACTTTTAGAAAAGGCTTAGAATGTTTTGTGGAGCCATGTTCATCTGTGCAAGCATAGATGTTGCAACTTGACCGGAAATCTGTCCCTTCGTTGCATTTAATTGCTCCATTGCCATATCTGCATCAAACAGCCTTGAAACCGATGCTTGAGAATTTGAAATAGCGGATGTTAGGAACTCATCTTTCACATCCAACCTTTGAGATAAGTTACCGATTTTGGAAAGTGAATCATCAACAGCATCTTCAAAAGTATCCAAATTTGTTTCGAGTGTTGTGAAATCAGATGCGGTTACAGAAGCAGACGTCCAACCATCTATCTCACTGATTGCATCTGATACTGCAGCGCTAACCGATGCAGATACGCTGACATCTCCAATAGCGAGGTCAGTAGCGCCTACCAAGCCGCTAGCATAATTAACTGAAAGAGTATCGCTTGATGTTACACCCGTCTGGAATGTGAAGTTTGATTGTGCGCCGCCTGTTGCAGCAGATACTAACAAACTTGTATCATTAAATTTAGTACCTGAGAAGATGTTTCCAATTTCTTCGGCAAGAGCTTTAACGTCATCAGATAGTCTTTCTTTATCAGCAGCAGGGTTGCTAGCATCTGCGATCTTTGTTCGGATATCAGTAATAAGATCTTTTACACTGATAAGCTGAGACTCTGCAGTTGCCAGCATATCTTTAGCCGATCCGACGTTATTTTGTGCAGCCTGCATCAATTTCACCTTTTGATCCAAAGATTTTCCAACTGCAAAACCTGAAGTATCATCAGCAACGCTGTTTATTCTTTTTTGTGTTGCTAATCTTAGTTGTGCCGTTGAGGTTTCTTTGTTTACCTTGGCTAGAGCATTGTATGCTTGTAATGCTCCGATGTTTGTGTTGATACGAAATGACATTGTGTTACCTCCGTGTATTTGTTGATTGTTTATCAGGCATCCTTGCCTGTTTGTTTTGAGTTTGTTCTCAACTACATTATCGGAGGTACTTTTCTGAAGTTTAGCGAAAATCTAAAAAAAATATTTAATTGTTTTTTTGCGACTAATTTACCATTGATTCATAGAACCCGGACAGTTTCTGTTTTACTGCATTTAGTTTATTCATTACTTCAGGAACCAACCCGAAATCCTGTTCTGCCTTTTCTATTAACTCCGGAATTTTTTCAAACTCATTCATTTTTATGTATGCAGAAAGCAAATAAAAAATTAAAGCCGGATCGATATTGTCTTTTTGTAAACCCGCCTCATATTTCTCAATAGCTTCCGTCACATCCCCTTCGGCTTCAAATAAATTTCCAAGTCTAATTAATATTTTTACATCATCAGGAAAATGATTGTTTAATAATTTTAAATACGTTTTCCTATCGTCAGGATTTTCAATTTTCTTCGAAACCGATGTTAGGAAATTCAAGTAGTTTTCTTTTAATAGGCTTTTCCCTTCTTTTTCAATTGCATCAATGTCAGCTTTACCCTCAAGTAGTTTTTCAATTAATTCAATAGAATCAATTTGGATACTATCGAAGGAATAATTTTTTACAATACGCAATTCTTTTTTTAACAACTGAAGATTATAATCCAAGTTTGATTCGAGACAAATATACATCCCAAACGTGATGAGTTGAAGTTCATCAGCTAAAATCTTTAATTCTCCATTTATCGTTTCGGATTGTTTTAACAATTTATTCTTTTTTATTGATGTTAAAGAATACTCGATAGCCTGCTGAACATTGCCTGATCTGAAAAACACATCAGCTGCAGCCAAATATAAAACAGGCTGTGTAGAATCCAATGCAATCCCTTTTTTAATAATCTCCAATGCTTCAGAAATTTGAAGATTATCAAGTAATGACGAAACTATATGCAAACTGGAGAGTGCCCTGTATTCTTTATTCAGGTCTTCGGAAGTAAACGCCCGGTGATAATATACTGCGGCTTTATCATTTTCTTCAAGCAATTTATAAGTATTGCCGATTTGAAAATCATAATAAGATGAGCCGTTATTTTCATAATCACTTAACAATAAATCTAAATTCCGCCGGGCTTTCTCAATCAATATATCTTTGTTTTGGTTATAACCAGTGTGAATGATTTTGATATTCGTATCAACAAATCTATATCCGTTCTTAATTAGCGAATCATCTATTTGCTCATGTACCTTTCCGCTGAATTTGACTGCATCGCTTCTAGTAAATAACCTTGTGTATTTTTGGAGCATCGGTTTGTTATTGAAGTCATCCTTATTCTCAATTAAGCATTTCACTCCCAGCTTTTCCTGCTTATTGATAATAGATTTTAACATCTCTACAGAATTAGAATCAATGTATTCATCAGCATCAAGATAGAGTACCCAGTTGCCGGTGCATTTTCCAAGTGCGAAATTCCGCGCTGCCGAGAAATCATTATCCCATTCATACGTATAAATCCTGCTTGTAAATTTACTTGCAATGTCTTTGGTGTTATCTGTAGATCCTGTATCAACAATAACAATCTCATCTGCGAGATCCTTTACAGAAGAGAGACATTTTTCCAAGTTATTGCTTTCATTTTTTACAATCATACTTAATGATAATCGCGGCACTATTACTCCATTTTTTAAATTAAAAATTAACTATACATCGGAAAATTTATGTTCTAAAAGACTTTCTGCCAATGCAGATTCGGGATTTAGACTTAGAGCAATTTCAAAAGAATGCTTAGCATTTTCCATATCATTAAGACCTAGCAATGCAAATCCCTTCATTCCCAGTAATTCCGAGAGCAGCAATTCAAAATCTCGTAATGTTTTCTCCGTATCAGATTGAACCATTTCAATTACTTCCAATGCCTGCCGGAATTCCTTTTCCTGTAAAAAAGAAAATGCTTTTTTAAATAATTCATCCAAGCGTTTCTCTTCAATTTCATTCGGTTTTTGTGTTAGGGAATTATGCTCCAACGGATATTCAAGTTGAAGATTTACTTTAGCCAACCCCGAAAGTGCGAATTTGTTTTTAGGATTATTGTACAAAGCCCATTCATACATAGTTTTTGATTCACGATCCATATTTACTAAAAAAAGAATTTCACCCAAGCCGGCGCAAGCTTGAGATGAAGCAGGATAAAGATTAAGCGCTTTTTCAAACACGGTTTTACTATCCTTTAGTTTATCCAAAGCCAGGTAATTAAATCCCATAAAATTATAAAGGCTAGACAGCATATAATCTTTTTTCTTGTGATCCTTTTGCGAATCTTCGAATAAAATCTCGAGTTTTTTTAATCTCTCCAGAGATTCATTGAAATGCTTTTCATAAAATAACCGGTATGCATCCCTTAGCATCTTATTGATTTTTTCCATTTGATTAGACTCCTATTTTTGTTGAAAATAATGTTAAAGTTGTTCTTGTTCTTTTAACAGTGAATTATCAGCAGAGTCCAAGTTTAATTCTTCGTTTACAATTGCAAGCTTCTGTAAAAGCAGTTCATTATTTGAGTCGAAATTAATCGCCCACTCAAGCATTGTTTTTGAGGCTTCTAAATTACCGAGCATGTAAAGATTTTCACCCAGTCCGGCACAAGCTTCAGACGAGTTCGGATTCAGTTCAAGTAACTTTTCGAAATACGAATTCGATTTTTGTAAATCACCGGCAGCATTAGCTATTTTACCAGCTAATTGAAATAACTTGTCCAAACCAATTTTACTATCCTTGAAGTTATAATCCTCATGGTGAGTTAATAATTTATCTAAGGTTATTAGGGCATTCTCATAATCTTCATCTACTAATAATTTATTTGCTTGATCAAGAATACTTGTAATAGCGCTTTTAGGTTTTAGATTATTATGATATCTGATGATATTTTTTTCTTTTAATTCTAGAATTCTTTCAAAAATTTTCATTCCGGAATTATTCCATGTAAAATTTTCATGCACTGATTCATAGGCAAAATGAGATTTAGCTTTTAGAGATGACTGATTATCAAACACCTGCTTCATATTGATTGCCAACTCATTCTTGTTGGTCTCCAAAAGCCAAGGAAAATCGACTGTAGCCAGATCGCCAACCATTTTTTTATTCAGAATAATTTTCTCTGCTTTGGTTAAAAAACTATTTTGAGAATTGCAAAAATCTAAACAAGCCCCACCGTTTGTTACAATCACTGGTGTACCACAGGCCATAGATTCCAGAATTGGTAATCCAAATCCTTCCCCTCTATATGGGTGAACCAAAACATCACAAGATCTATATGTTCCTGCCAATTCATTCGGGGTAAGAAATTTATCTACATACTCAATTTCCGGATAATTTTTATTCCTAAGTAAATCCAATTTATCCCGATTAATATTGCGACCATTATAAAATGAATCTCCTCCCATATCCTTAATTACAAGGCAGACATCGTCATCATTATTAAATGTTTTTAAATACGTTTCAATAAGTATATCAATACCTTTTCTATATATTGTTCCACCCACATACAAGAATTTAAATTTCTTTTTGGTTTTTAGTGTGAAAGGTTTTGCATGTTTATTAAAAATATTCGGATCGAATCCATTCGGGATTACTTTCACCTTATCTGAGTTTACCCCGCTTTCAATAAAACATTCTTTTACGTAATTACTAGGAACCCAAATTTCATCAACTTCATATTCAAATGTTTCTATCCATTTTTCCGGGAGACTACCGAATTCCCAGGGCTGGATTACCACCCAATAACCCTTTGATGGAGGAGTTAAATCTGGCGGCCAAGAATGCCGCACATTTATTACCTTTTGTTCATCGAGATGAGCTTCAGACTTTAACTCAACATTTGAATTAGATTTGTCTAATGGAGTATTAACATTTACTCCCAAATTTTTCAAGGAAGCTGACATATGATTATTGACAATCCCTAAAGAGGAATTGTAATCAAAATTTCCATTCCAAAGAATTTTTACATCACGTACTGCAAGATGCCTCGATATTTTATCTAATCTCTGTTTTATAAGTTTAGCCACGCTTTTTCTGTTGAATTTTGTTTGAATATCTTCAATTCCTTGCTGAACTTTGGCTTGGACTAAATTCGGATTTTCATAGACCGTTTTCATTAATTTCTTTAGATGTTCAGCTGATGGCTCAAACCATGAGTGACCTTTTAATATATTCAATTCTTTGACCGCTTCCTCCGGTACCAGAACCTTTTTATTATTGATAAGAAACGAGTTATTGTTATTCATGAATTCCAATTGACCAGTGCAGCGAGTCGTTATCACTGGAATTCCGGATGCCATTGATTCTATCAGAGGTCTGCCCCATCCTTCACCTCTATTCGGAGAGACGTAGGCATTTACTGATCTGTACAATGCAGGCATTTCTTCAACAGGAATTGTCTTTGAAAAGAAAATTATATTTTTCGGTATGTCTTCACTCAAATTATTTTTATTAAGAAAAGTTTCTATATCATTTTTTATCTCGTTGATTGATTTGCCGTACGAAGACCAGACTTTTAAAATTAATTTCACATCCGGGTTATCTCCATACAATTCCGTAAATACTTTTATCAATACGTCCCAGCCTTTACGCAAAGTCCAGTCAAATACTGATAAAAATTTAAAACCCTTAATAGAAGATATCTCTTCTATAACTTCACCTTTAGGATTAAATAGATCAGTGTCAATAGCTTCGGGGATCTTAAAAAGTTTGTTTTTATTAACACCGGCTTTTTCAAAAGAATTAATATTGAATTCACTCGGGACCCAAACTTCATCCATCTCATTGCATTTAATTATCCAGTCATTAGGTATTGTATCCGTCTCATACATAGTTCGCCCTATATTGTAACTATCCTTTCGCTTAATAAAAAAGGGTGCGAATAAATGCGATACATTTATTTTCTCCTTATTCTCGTTTAGTTTTACACTGCAAAGCGAATCAAATAATTTCAAAGTTTGAACCGGTAATTGAGCTTCTGAATTACTCCAGGTTATTGGATTTAGTTTTAAATCGACGCCTTCTTCATGTAAACCTAACACAAAATTTCTGGATTCATCCGCATACCCGCTATTGTCATATATCGGGGAATTCCAGATTAGTTGATAATTCGAATCTATTGCAATAGAGCTAACCTTTGGTTCATCATTATCCACATCAGTTTTTGATTGAGATTCAACTGCACTTTCAGATTCCTGATATAATTCACTAAATATATTTTTAAATTCATCGAAATTTTTAACAACCTTAATCTCATTCCATGGTTCAATAAAAACATAATCAGAACTATCTTTCCAACCATCGAGGTCTTTTCCCTTTATGGGCTCGAAAACGATAGTAGCAATACCTGCTAAAGCAGAAAAAGTTTTTGCCCATGAATCTGCACCTATAAGTATTTTGCTTTTAGCAATATGGCTCATTTGGTCAGAAAAGGAATAGCTTCGTTTATTAATTGTTTTACCTATTAATGGATAAAATTCATCTTCATCAGGAGTTCCAATCACTGCAGGAACTATCCCTTTCCTATTTAAATAATTTATTAAATCCGACCAGATTGATGGATCAATAATATTCTTTTTAGATTTATACATCCCGAGCACACTTCCCCTAGGTGCAATTATTACATCATAATTGTTCCGTTCACGATTTCTAAAAATATTTATCCATTCAGGATGTTTTTTTATACCATATTTGGTAAAAATATCTAACCCATGAAACCATTCAAATTCATAAGGTTTTGATGGTGTTACGCCCATACCTAGAAAATTGTTGAATTCCGGGAGCAGTTTTCTGAGATTGCTATGAATAAAGGGATCATCTGGAATTTTTACCATATATACATGTTTCAGATCTCGGAATGACTTGAAAAAGCTTTTTAATGCAGCAGTTGAATTTGTAAAACTTATTATAATTTGATTTGGGTTCTCATCATAAAAAGTTGATAATAAAAGAAGCGCATCTCCTGCACCTCCGAAGTGATAATATGCTTTACCGAGGATTAAGAACCGCAAAATAAATTTTTTGAAGAGTTCCAAATCAATTACAGCGGGTCCGTTTTCAGGATATGTGATTAAATTTTTGGGATAAATATTATCTGATAGAATTGTTATATTTTCATCATACTCTAATATATACTCTTCTATCTCCTCGATTATATTTATTTCCTTTTTCCACTTTTCATAAAATACTTTTGCAGATTCTGCATTTAGAATGTCGACTACCTCTTGATTCGCTGATGATTTGCCTTCGTGATGAATTACAACTGAGGCTGGCTGATAAAAAGAATTATATCCTCGAGCTTTTACTTTGAAATTTAGATCAGTGTCTTCGAAGTACATTTTATATGTTAGATCAAAACCCCCTACTTCATTAAAAAGTTCTTTGGCTATAAATAAACATGCCCCGGTCACTGCTCTTACTATTTCAGGTTTATTTGCCTGTGGATAATCAGCGGGCTTACCCATAAATCTGTGTAACGGCCAAAATTTAAAGTGTGGATTTACATCTTTAAAAAATTGTATGCCGCAATGCTGAATTGTGTAATCCGGGTATAATAATTTTGATCCAACAATTCCAATACGATTACTTAGCTTAAAACTATTGATTGCGTTAAATAACCAATCTTTTAAAGGCTCGGTATCATTATTTAAGAAAACCAAATATTTGCCGCGTGCTTTTTCGGCACCGTAATTACATGCATAACCAAACCCATAATTACTATCCAGCTTAAAATAATTCAATGATCGGATCTCACCCTGCATTTTATTAATTTCGAAAGAGGTTTGATCAGTTGAATCATTATCTACAACAATTATTTCATAATCAATTTCATCGCCTGAATTTTCCAATACTGCTTTAATACACTTTTCAGTATAAAAATAATTGTTATATACGGGAATTATTATTGATGCAGTTATTTTCACTTTATTAATCATCCATTTATTAATTATTGTTTTCTTGCAATAAACCTTATCTCTTCACCCATACCCATCTCTTCGATTTTATTTAATTCAGACAAAACATTATTTACATCAACATTTCCATCTTTCATTAAAATTTTTGTAACATTATCGCGCCCATAATCACCTGTAGCTGTATATAATTTTTCAACAACGAATCCAACCTTTTCCAGTTGTCTTTGGAGTGTTTGAGGTGTGTAATGAACATAATGATAATTTGGATCGAGCCAGTACCAATTATCTTTTAGTGTATTTGAAACATAACTGTTGAAGTTCGGAACCATTCCGGCAAATAAGCCGCCTCGTTTAAGGATTCTACTCATTTTCCTCAATACTTTAAGCGGGTATGGAAGATGCTCCAAAACATGATTCATGGATATTACCGAAATAGAATTATCATCAAATGGAGTATCCTCAAACTGTTCATTTGTAACCTTAATTTTTAACACGTCATTTGCAAAATCAACACAATCTTTCGTCATCTCAATTCCAACAGGAATAAATCCTTTGTCCCTGGCATTGTCGAGAAAACCGCCCCACCCGCAACCTACATCTAGAAGAACACCGGTTGGTTTAGTAAATTTAATAATTTCACTTAAAAAATAATCTCTTCTGAGCGGGCTCAACTTTATCTGCTCATTGTTTTTCGGCAATGCCATGTGCGAATCCTCTTTAGCATAGGACTGATATAGTTTGTACATTTCTTCTTTCTTCAACCTATATCTTAAATAGACAACTTCACAATCCGCACACTTCACAATATCGGCAGCATGCCTAACAGCCAATGCATTTATACTGCCACAAAACGGACATGCAATTTTTTCATATCTACTATCCAAGTTCACCTGTTCCAATATCGGAGCAGCTGTTGTTAGTACATCGTCAAATCGCTCTTCTTTCAATTTATTCTCAATATCCAAAATCACGGCACCTAGCTCATTTTGAACGTCGTCATTAACATATGCCCGCTGGTTCAAATAATTCCAATTATCGATTGCTACTTCATTACTCGGATCAATTTTGAAAATTTGCTGTATGAAGTTCTTTGCTGTAACAAAATCATTTTGCATTATATTTAATACAGCAAGATCATTCATTGCATCCAGGTTAGTTGAATCCTCCTCCAGTATTTTTTCAAGAATTTCACGGGCTTCACTAAAGTTCCCATTTCCCAGCAGTTCTTCGGCGTTGATTAATTCCTTGCTGAAATTGCCTGTATTTTCATTCTGCGAATCTTTAATTTCCGTTTTTTCCATTTCACTCTCGTTAATATTCAAATTTCCACTTAATTTGTTTTTTAGCAACTTCAAATTGTCAATTGCTATTTGATTGTTTGCATCAAAGCGAATCACTTCTTCTAAATACTTTATAGCTGATTCATAATCACTTTGAATTATGCTGATGCTTGCTAAATTATTCAGTACCATAACATTCTCTATATGGACAAAATTGAGGACTCTTAGGATTTGTTTTGCACTTTCGAGATTGTTTCGGTTTATCAAATCTTCAGCAATATTTATAATTTTTTCAACTTCCATAAAATTTTTCAATTCACTGCGAAAGTGTCTTCGCCCTAAATCATAAGAATAGTTTCTAGTTTCATTAACAGTATTAATACAAAATTCCATTTCTTTATTACTATTTGATGTTGGGAGCAATGGTGATTCAATGGTCTCATAATAAAGCTTCAGTAATTTGGGAATCACAGAATCGATCGAGTATTCCTCTATTATTTTCTGTCTAATTATAGCTCCAAATTCCTTATGATATTTTTTTAATTCTGCAATCAACTCTTCTTCATTATATTCATAATGAAATCTCCTCCCTGAAAAATTGTTTTTCTTTATCTCATCAAAAGTATCCGGTGTAACCATTCCATCGCCGCCGAGATAATCATAAATTATCGTAACTCGACCGCACATCATACTTTCGATTGCTCCTCGACCCAGTGAGAATACGATATCGCATTGTTTAATAAGTTCGATAAGTTTTTTTTGCTCAACACTTTCGTGTCTACCACCAACAAATTTGCAATTTAATCCTGCTCTTTCACATGAACGTTTAATAATATTTTCCCTCAGCGTATCTAGTCTTCCGCTGATTACAAGAACGTTACGTGGTATACTGCTGATTTCATTTTGGGAATGAAATAGATCTTGATCGACAAAATTCCTAATAATTTCAATTTCGCTTGATTTGACTCCTTTCGAGATCAGATTGTCTCTTATTTCTTCGCTTAGTGCTAAATATTTTTTAATTCCTAAATCTATAATCGGTGGTTGCTCTAAAAAGGGTAAAACTCCCTGTGAATAAAATACAATGTGAAGAGTTGGAAAATAATATCGTATTTCAATAGCATTTATATTATGATGCACATGAGCAATATCAAACTTTTCATTCTTTATTGATGCCAAATCGTCAGTGAGTTTGATTCCAAAACGTTCAAATTCAGTTCTGATTTTATCAATGTACTTTGAATAAACTGTGACTTTATGACCATTTCTTCTTAAAGCAACAGCTAATGTCTTTGTTAAAATCTCCGAACCGGTATAACCGTTAAGATGATGAGTGGCAATAAGAATGTTCAATTTTCTATTTATTTTTAACTCGTTATTTTCTTTCATAAGATTTATTCCAAGTTCTTCTTTCTGCTCCCATTTAATCAATTTTCTACCAAAATCCGATTCAAAATTATGAACCGCTTTTCCCTTCCTTTTTCTCCATTTTTCAGAGTACATGGGGAAATGATCAGAATAGTAATCACATTTCTTTTCCCAATCCTCAACAGAAATAGCCTTTCCATAATGCTTCACAAATCCTTCATTCAGTATAATCCCTTCTTTGCCAAGCCCAACTTCCCTTTGATCAGGTAATGTATAAGAAAGGTGTGGTAGGTTGCGAAATGCCATAATTATTTCGCGATACTCCGGTCCTATCCACTTACGTAGAGAATAATTATCGTAAACATCCTCTGAAGTAATGTAATAATCAAAAAGTTTCATCCTTATTGCAATTACACTTTTATCGAGCTCTTTTAGTTTTGCCCAATCGAAATCAATTCGTTCATCGGCATCCTGATAAACAAGCCAATCGATTTCTTTTGCATATTCTTTCGTTACCTTTAGAAGATTCTCTCTATTTTCGTATTCTGCTCTAGCTCTATTCGAATCCCAATATTTTCCTGTAATAACCTTGAGAATGGATGCATGTTTCCTGCAAATTTCTACTGTATTATCCTCCGAAAAATCATCATATACAATAATACCCCCGCTACAAAATGTCGCCATATGGTCAAGAGTATCTGAGATAATTTTGGATTCATTTCGTACACGCAGCATACCGTAAATTTTAAAGGATTCAATAGCTGTGTTCAGCAGACTTTTATTCAAAATCGATCCTAAAAATTGTTTGAATTTTATACCTTGTGTAAGTCAGAGAAATTATTATGCCAAAGCCTTTCTTGAAATATTCGCCAAAAACCAACTTTCTTGATTCCAATAATTACCACATGCCTAATATTAGCCACTCTCTATCGTTTTTCATTTCTATAATTAACTTTCTTTATTCTCGGTGAAAATGACTTTTTAACTGTAATTAAGCTGTGAGTAGAAAAAATTGATTCCAATTAATTGCTGATATGTGTTTCACAATAGGCATTTTAATTTGAACCGTTGTTAATTATCACTTTGTGGAGATGTCTTGAGATTTCTAATTTTTTCGAAAGTATTTGATTAAGTCTGAGTTGGAAATGTTGAAATGCTTTTACTGATATGACCAGGTGAATTATTTTTATTTAAGCGGATTAATTTAAATATAGTCCACTTATTTCTTGTTCATAGTTACTGATTTCTGCGCTGGTCTTCTCATTAAACTCCTCGAACTTTTCATTTTTATCATGTTTAACAAATTCAAGTTCCTTTTGAAGATTTTCAATTTTCGATTTTATTTTTTCTTGAAAAACTTTTTTCTTTCTTTCTGCATCGGTCTTTAACGACGAAATTTCCTTTTCTTTATAATTTTTTAAATAACTTATTTCTTTTAATAGCCTTTGCTTATTATTCAACCTGTCCCAAACTACTGATACTGATGAAAAAAATGATATTATTATTCCGAGAACTAAGGTTATCAATCCCCATTTCATTCCTGATATAAATACTTCGGAAATTATTTCACTAACATTATAGACTTCCCCGTTGCTCATAATTCCGTTAGCGAATCCGCCGATTGTTAAGACCATTAAAGAAATAACAAGTGTATTAACTAATGAACTACTGAATGTATTACGCGGATCATATTTCTTATCCAGCTCCAGATGTTCAATTTTAAATTCAATTTCATCAATTCTTTCTTTTACCACTTTATCTATCCGGGAGAGTGATTTTTCTAGTTGCTGGTTGAGTGCGGCATTTCCATCTTCAGCCTCTTTCTGTTTATATGTAATCTTGTCTTGTAAAGATTTTATTTGATTGTCATAAACCCTTATTTCATCTGTAATTTCATTCTGATATTTTTTCTTAATATTTGCTTTTGCTGTATCGAGAATGTTGTTAAATTTTTCAGCAATAAAATTATACGAGTATTGAACAAAAAGGTTATCATCCTGTTCATATTTTGTAATAAATTTTTTAATAAATTCTAAATCACTTATAATTTGATCATCATAAAAATCTTTAATTTTTAGGAGATCAAGCCCGTTCATTTTATTATTCAGTTGAGCAAAAAATCTTTCGTCATCATTTAAGAATGAATTGAATAAGTAATTCAATTCTTCGGCTATATTTACAAATCCCTTTTCACGAAAAATATTTTGAGAAATAGTCGCTTTTGTAAAGAATGTGAATAACCCAAGATTATTAGTTTTTATTGCAAAACCAATTCTTCTTTTGTCAACCGACAGAACCTCTGAAAGCAGTCCAATGGATTTATCGGACTTTCCCAGTAAATTTTCCATCAATCCATTATAAAAGAGCGCACTTATACCGTGCGATTTTATTACTGCGGCATCAATAAATTTAGAATTTGCATTTTCAAGATCATATCTTCTTAAGTGAATGAAACCATAATATAGAGATAAAAGATAATTTATTTCATTCCGATATTCATCGCTAATATTCAATCTGCGGAATACGGCAATCGCTTGCTCCATCATTTTAATAGATTTTTCGGGAGAATACATCCTCTTATCATACGAAAGAACTATTGCATATAATATATACTTTAGGAAATTTTGACTGCTCCGGTCTTTCTCAAGTAAATTCAATGTCGAGAGTGCAAAGTATTGTTTCTCTTTTTCGTTTTTAATATTCAGCCATTTTGAGTAATACTTTTTTGTCTCCTCGTAGCTGTAAATTGCTGTCTTTGAAAAGCTTTTAATTAAATCTTCCGCATAAACAAATACCGGGTGATCTGCAACCAAAACATACGGAGCTATTTCTTTACTGATAAACAACTCCCCAATTTCTGACGGTAAATTTAATGAGAAAAATTTATAGGAGTACTTCAAAAAATCAACAAATTCAACATCTTGAATTGTATCAGTATTGAAGATTCTCTTTGAAATATTGCGAAACTTAGATTCAATCAACTTATTGTTGATTTGTTCAAAATCTTCGCTTTCAGATGTTATATATTGATTGGCTAGTGACAATATTTCTTCCATGAAATTTGTGTGCAGTATTCCGTTACTACATTAAGTATCGAACTTTTTTTCTATTTATTTAGATATTATAAGCACAATTTTATCGTTAAACAGAAGACTAAATTATTTCAACTAAATTACCGGCTCTTATAATTCGCGCAATGAGGCTTCGATACAGCCCGATTAATATTACAAAGAATATTTTCATTCCATTTGCGACTATTTATTATCGGAGAAAAAGAGCAAAACTTTATACGCACATCAGAAATAAATTGGTTGCCATCATAAACTTTTTAAAGAACAATCCGATAATAATAATGGGTAATTATATTTTTCTTTAATCTTTTGTGGTATTTCATGAATAATTCTTACACCCTTACAATGAGATCATCGAAACAAGAACTATGGGAGGATTACAATTCATTATTGCGAAATAATGAAGTAAATCTATTTATTAATACTACGCCGAGTATTATACTAATACTAAATCAAAATCGACAAATTGTTTATCTGAATGATATCGCACTTAATTTCTTTAAAATCAAGAATGTTGATTCAATAATAGGATTAAAACCGGGGGAAGCTGTTTATTGTGTTCACGCTTCAAAGACAGATAAAGGATGTGGTGAATCAATTCATTGTAAAGATTGTGGTTTGGGTCTTTCTTTTATCAACACATTAAATGAAAACAAGACAGACCGCCGCGAAACCGATATTATTCAACAGAGCGGCTCAATGTTGGAAATGAGAGTTTGGTCAACACCGCTGCGCCGAAAAAATCATTATTTTATAATCGCAGCCCTCTCCGATATAAGCATTGAAAGAAAGAAGAGAGAGCTAGAAAAAATATTTTTTCACGACATTCTTAACACTGCTGGCTCTCTACGAAATTTCTGCACTTTATTCGATGAAGTCGATGATAATGAAAAGACAGATATTCTTGATACTATAAAAAGAATCAGCAATGAATTGGTTGAGGAAATCCAGTATCAGAGAATTCTTAATGATTCTGAAAACCGGGAGTTCCGGGTTGATGTGAAAGAATTTTTATTCAACAGTCTTGTTCAATCGGTTGTTGAATCATTTATTGAAAAAGGTGTTTTTGAAAAGCATAATATTATTTTCGAAAAGAATGATGAAGTGTGGATAGAAAGCGATCATGTATTAATGCGGAGAATAATTCATAACTTAGTGAAAAATGCAATTGAGGCAAGCAGTAATAACGAAGCAATACGTATTTCAATCTACCGGGATGGTTTTAAAATAAATTTCTCAATTGCGAACAGCGCTGTTATTAGTCCGGACATTAAAAAAAGGATATTTACCAAATCATCATCAACAAAAGGTGAGTATCATGGACTGGGCACTTACAGTGTTAAGTTATTGACGGAAAAATATCTGCATGGCAAAGTTCACTTTAAATCCAACAGAAAAACTGGAACAATTTTTTACCTGCAATTCCCAATGCTGTTTAGAAATAGAAATAATTTTTCGTGATAAATAATTTTATTGCAAATATATTTTTGTAATTTCTATACTTATTAATCAAAATAAATTTGGAAAAGAATTGATTAATTATTCGGATTTTATTACTCCATTCTAATATTTAAAAACATTATTATGTTTTCAATTAAAAACAGAAATACTTCCGGGGGTTTAGTGATTAATTCAGGTAAAAGGGAAAAAAAACCAGAGATTGAACTTCCAATTGATTTTTCTTCAGAACAAATAAATACGGCATTTCAAACTAACGATTTATACCCTAATACAAACATGGAACCTGTGAATTTCTTAATCGGAAAATCAGATGATATTGTTTTAATCCACCCGGTTAATAAGAATGATATTTTCCCAGCTTTTTCCAGAGCAAATGATGCGGCGGTAAGGTTATTAAATTACTCAAAGGAAGATCTGCAAAAATTATCTTTTCCCGATATTGTAAATCAACAACAGGGCAAAAAGTTAAATGAAAATTTCAGAAATCTTCAAAAGAATAAGAGTGCAGAATTCAATTTACAATTAAGGACCAAAGAAGGACGCTCACTAAAAGCTAAAATCAACACCGGGATTTTTAATATTGGAAGTGAACTTCATGTTATTTCAATACTAAAAGTTGATAAAGAGGAAACAGCTAATAGTCACCCGGAAGAATTAAATGGATCAATTAGCACAATAATGGAAAACGTAGTTGATGTGATATGTCTGATTGATAGTAATCTGAATTTTATATATACGAATCCATCTTTTAATAAAAATTTTGGTTATGATTGCTTTTCAACCGCAGGCTCTTCCATATTACAATTTATCCATCCTAATGATAAAGATATACTAAAATTAAAACTCGCGAATTTAGTTAATAATGAAAAAGTTACTTTCGTGGTACGATTCAGGAAAAGCAGCGGAGAGTTTGAGTGGATGGAATCCCATGCTAAATCAGTTATTGAAAATAATAAATTAACAGGGATTGTAATTAGTTCGAGAAGTATATCCAAACACATTAAAACCGAGGAAAGACTTAAAAAACTAAGCATGGCAATTGAGCAAAGTCAAACATCGGTTGTAATTACTGATGAGAAAGGAATAATTGAATTTGCTAATCCCAGTTTTTATAAATTAAACAAGCTTGATCCATCAGAGGCGGTTGGGAAAAGTGCCGGAATTATAAAATCCGGTAAACATACAAAAGAATTTTATTGCGATTTATGGAGCACAATTAAAAGTGGAGCAACTTGGCGGGGAGAGTTTTATAATAAATCTTCAGATGGAGTATATTACTGGGAATCTGCAGTTATTTCTCCCATAAAAAATAAACAGGGAATTATCACCAATTACGTAGCTTTGAAAAATGACATAACAAAGAGCAAGCTGATTCAAAAAGAGTTAGAGAAACATAAAGAAAATTTGGAGGAGCTGATTAAGGAAAGAACCGATGAGCTGGATGAACAGAATCGTTTCCTTAAGACTCTTATTGATTCAATTCCAAACCCGATATATGTAAAAAACAGAAGGCTGGAATATAGAATTGTAAATAAGGCATTCGAAGATGTAATGGGATTGACATCGGAAGATGTTATCGGCTCAAATGTTTATAGCTTGGCTCCTATTGATATCGCCGACTTGGTAAACGGAAAGGATAAAGAGGTTTTAGAACAGGAGAAAACATTTGTTTTTGAAAGTGATTATATCGACAAGGATGGTGTTCGTAAGCAGGCAATAATTTATAAAGTGCCGTTTGGTTTAAGCAGTGACGGACCTAGCGGTGTGTTAGGTATTTTAATTGATATTACGGATAGAAAACTGCTCGAAAATCAAATTCAAAAATCCCTTCATAAAGAACGAGAACTCAACGATTTACAACGGCATATTATTACGATGGTTTCACATGAGTTTAGAACTCCTCTTACTTCAATTTTAACTGCAAGCGACTACCTGGAATTATTTGCAGATTCAATTAACCCGGAATCAATTCTTAAGCAGGCAAACCGTATTCAAGGTTCTGTAATGCGTTTAACCGCAATGCTTGATGAGATAATTACATTAAGCAGAGCTGATCGCGGAAAGCTGAACGTGAAATCTCAGCACATAAATCTATTTGAGATTTCCGAAAAGATAATTAATGAAGCACGCACAGTTAATAGCGATAAGCATCTAATCTCCCTTGAATATAAAGTTCCCGATTATCACTTCATATTTAATGAAGAAGCAATATACCTGATAATTTCTAATCTATTAAACAATGCAATAAAGTACTCACCGGACGGCGGTAAAATTTGTTTGATTATCAGTAAAGTAAACGAAAAACTTATAATTGAAATAACTGATGAAGGAATTGGAATTCCGGCAGAAGAAATCAAATTACTATTCCAACCATTTTCAAGAGCTTCCAATACTTATTCTTATGAAGGTCACGGACTTGGACTTGCAATAATAAAAAAATACTTAGACCTTATGAACGGAACTCACTTAATTGAAAGCCGGCTTAATGAGGGAACCCATGTTAAGATTATGCTTCCCTATAAATCTTCCGAATTGGATTTACCGGAATAAAGTGTTTGTAAGATTAATAAATGAGCTTGCTCTAAAAAGGTAAAATTACTATCAAAATTCTTTGGTTTTGCAATAAAATCGAAATCAAAAATATTCAAATCAGGCTTTTTTGATTCGGCTCATAAATCAAATGAAACATTGGTTAGGTTAAGAATCATAATAACATTTACCAGGGTTTTATTATCAAGCTAACATCGTCTAATTAGGTAAATATTCACATATTCATTCTTTTTCCGATTGTAGAAAATGGGTCTGGGAAGAAATCATTGTGAAACATTTTATTTATCTTCATTGATTTCAATCCATTTGTAAGCTAATTTAGAATTATTCCATAAATAATAATCTTACGAAGAATGAGTAAGCCAAAGGCAAATAAGAGTAGAATGGATGATGCGCTTAATTCAGCGCTTGAGTTAAAGTCCCGGCTAGACTCTGCTTTGATCGATGATATTATTACGGTCGGATTGGAAGCATGCGAGAAAATCACTTCAAGTATGTTTTCCTTTTTATATTTTGTTGATCGAGACGCCACTTCGAAAAAAATTATTATCTGGTCTGAATTTTCAAAAACCAATTTCGAGCATATCCAATCATCTGCACAGATGCTTAAGGAAATCAACATTTTAAATGATAGTATTGAACATGCGAAACCGATATTAGATAATAAAATCAACTCCGAACTGACAGTAAATAATAAACCCGCGGGGAAGAATTATTTAACGCGTGCATTGAGTGTTCCGATATTCGAGGATGGAAAAATTGCAGCAGTAATTGTTGTCGGGAATAAAGAATCCGATTATGACGATTTAGATACCCGGATTATTCAGTTATTAGGTAATGCTATTTGGCTCTCGTACCGTAAAAAAAATGTTGAAATATATTCCGCCAAAAATGAAAATAAGTTTCTGCAGATGTTTCAATCCAGTCCCGATTCAATTGTTCTTAACCGATTTAAAGATGGTACAATTATAGAGGTAAATGACAACTTTACTAAGCTATGGGGTTACACAAGCAGCGAGGTTCTGGATAATACATTCACTAGATTAAAGTTTTTCCACGACGAAAATATTCATGATGAATTAATCAATAAACTTAAACTCGGGCAAAGGATAGAAAATTTTGAAACAGAATTAATAATGAAAAACGGCAGTCTTCGGATTGGATTAATTTCAGTAAATATAATTTATATCGGAGATGAAAAAGCAGCAATCTGGATTATACGTGATATAACCGACAGCATGGAATACCAATTTAAATTGGAAGAGAATGAGAAAAGATTTAATCTTGTTCAGAAAGCTGTTGGATTCGGTTTATGGGATTGGAATTTAATAACCGGCGA
This sequence comes from Melioribacteraceae bacterium, assembly GCA_021740785.1. Classification (GTDB taxonomy): domain Bacteria; phylum Bacteroidota; class Ignavibacteria; order Ignavibacteriales; family Melioribacteraceae; genus JAIOZI01. The sequence continues at coordinate 13,527 of JAIOZI010000012.1, read as the reverse complement.
AATAATTTGGGATTGGCGCTCCTTTCAGTTGCTTGGTTATAAGTCAACTTTTGAACTGAACTTTGAAAAATGGAAATCCCTCATCAACAAGGATGACTTTAACCAAGTTTATCCGGCAATCTCAAATTCATTAATCACAGGAGAACCTTTTTCGGTTGAAATTCGACTTAAGACCGCAAACAATTCATGGAAATGGATGAGATGCCGCGGGAAAACAGTTCAAAAAAATTCTGAAGGAAAATCTGTCCGGATGTTAGGCACTTATATAGATATCACTAAGGATAAAGCTGCAGAGTTTCAAATACTGGAGAGAAAAAAACAATTTGAAGATATCGTTAATACAACCGATGGGATTGTTTGGGAATTAGATGTAGAGACTTTCCAATTCACTTTTGTAAGCAAAAAGGCTGAAGAAATTTTAGGTTACAATATTGATGAATGGTACAAGAAAAATTTTTGGTCGGATCACTTGTATTATGAAGATAAGGATTATGTTATTTCATTTTATAGTAGATCCATTCGGAAAAAGACGGATTACCAATTAGAATATCGGTTCATTAAAAAAAACGGTAGCGTTTTGTGGCTTCGAGATATTGTTTCAGTAGTAATACAAAACGATAAACCTGTTTTACTTCGGGGCATAATGATTGATATAACCCCGGAGAAAAAAGCTGAACAAGCATTAATTGAAAGTGAAGAAAGGTACAAAAGACTTGTTGAAGAATCACCTTTTATAGTTTATATCTATTCATTAACTAAAGGATTTCTATTTTGTTCAAAAAAAGCCATAGAGATTTTCGGATACGATCCTCAAAAAACTACCGGTAAGTTTATGTGGAGTGATGAGGTACACCCTGATGATAAATCCTTATTGGAAAGCGCCCATCAAAAAACAAAGTTGGGTGAATTCTACGAGATTGAATACCGGGTCAAGGATAAAAATGCAAAATGGCATTGGCTGAATGACCGCATTATTAATATTCGTTACGAAAAAAATGAAATAATAATTGAAGGAATTGCTGCGGATATCACCGAGAAGCATTTTAGTCAAAAGGAACTTGAAGAAAGTCAGGAGAGATATTCTACTTTTATTGAACAGACAACCGAGGGAATTTACAGGCTCGAGTTCGAAAATCCAATTGATTTATCGATGCCTATTGATGATCAGGTAGAGTACTATCATGAAAATGCAGTACTTGCAGAATGCAATAAAGTCTTTATGAGGATGTACGGAATTGAAAAGAGAAAAGATATTATCGGACAATATCTTAAAGATTTTCAAGGCGGCGATGTAGATGTGAATAAATCTTCGATAAAAAGTTTTATAGAAAACGGATTTAAGATACAGGATATAATCACAATAGAACAAAATACCGAAGACAGAATAATTTACATCAATAACAACGCAGTTGGAATTGAGAAAGACGGCTTCCTTCTTAGGGTTTGGGGCACTCAGCAAGATGTTACTGAAAAGTACCTAACTGAGAAGCACCTGCTAAAACTCTCTAAAGCCGTTGAGCAAAGCCAGGTTTCGATAATGATTACAGATGTAAACGGAAAAATTGAATATGTAAATCCAAAATTTTGCGAGGTTTCCGGGTATTCAACTGAAGAAATTATCGGAAAGTATTCGAGTATACTCAAATCGAATAAAATGGATGCTACATTTTATAAAGACCTTTGGGACACGCTTAAGTCGGGGAATGTATGGCAGGGGCAATTCTGCAACATGAAGAAAAACGGAGAACTTTTTTGGGAATCGGCAAATATTTCACCAATTAAAGACGAACAGAATCGTATCACACATTTTGTTGCTGTTAAAGAAGATATCACTGAAAAAATCAAGGCAGAGGAAGAACTAAATCATTACAGAGAAAATCTAGAAAATTTAGTCAAGGAAAGAACCAACCAACTGGAAAAGCAAAATCAATTTTTGAAAGTGTTCTTTGACAACATTCCGAACCCGGTTTTCATTAAAGATAAAAATGGAAAGTTCACTGATATTAATAAGGAGTTTGAAGTTTATTTCGAAGTTAAGAAGGATGAAGTAATTGGGAAAAAGGTAAATGTTTTCACACAGGCGGAAGCTGCTGAAATCTCAATGAAAAAAGATGAACTCCTAATTCAATATAACACAAAAACCGTATATGAAAACTTTCACATTAAGAAAAATGGAAACAAAAGGGATATCCTAATTTACAAATCATCATTTGGAAAGGATGAAAATAATCCCGATGGAATTATTGGTTTAGTAATAGATATAACTGATCAAAAGGAATTCGAAGATCTAACCGTGAAAGCTCTGAACAAGGAACGGCAGCTTAATAGAATGAAAAGTAATTTTATTTCTATGGCTTCTCATGAATTCAGAACGCCGCTTACATCCATCCTAGCCTCAACTGATTTGTTGGAAATGTATGGTCGAACCTGGGATGAGAATAAATATCAAATTCATATAAAGAAAATTCAGAGATCAGTACAAAAAATTACTTCTCTAATTGAAGATGTTCTGTTACTTAGCAAAAGTGAAACCGGGAAGTTAAAAGTAAACGTATCTGAAATAAATCTGAAGAAATTTTTCACGGAATTAATAGAGCATCATAGACCGGCGCTGAAAAAAAATCAGAGCATAACGCTTAATTTTGAGCTTGTCGAAGATAAAGCAAAATGCGACAGAAAATTATTTGAGAATATCTTTAATAATCTCCTATCCAATGCAATTAAATTTTCAGATGAAGGGAAGGAAATTCAGCTAAATTGTATTGAAAATAATGACCAAATAATTGTCGATGTGATAGACCAGGGGATTGGATTATCCGAAGAAGAGCTGCCGAATGTATTCGATACATTTTTCCGCGCTTCAAAAGTATCACATATACCGGGTAGCGGACTTGGTTTATCAATAGCGAAAGAAGCAATTGATTTACTGGGGGCAAAAATATACGTTGAGAGTGAAGAAAACAAGGGAACAAAATTCAGGTTATTAATCGATAAAGAAAAACTCCTCGGATAAACCAAGCTTTACAAAAACATCACAAAACAAGTGAATAAAATTTCACATAAGTCAATTAACCGGGCTTATTTTCTTGAGATCAGTTTTCCATTATTTCTTACTGAATAATTATCTGATCTGGAACTTGAATCGATTTTAAATTTCTTAATCATGGTTCGCAAGCGAACAGTTAATTCAAGCAATTCAACAGATGATTTTGCAATTTCTTCGGTTCCGGTAACATTTTGGGCAGTAACATCTGCAATTGTTTCAATATTTTTGGAAATCAATTCTGCGGATGTAGATTGCTCCTCACTTGCAGTTGCCACTTGCGCCGCAACATCTTTTACCTTAACCGCTTCTTTTATAATATCTTCTAGTACAACACCAGCTTCCGAAGCAAGTTTCTTACCCTTTTCAACTTCCTCGGTTCCTTCTTTCATTGAAACCACTGCATTACCCGTATCGCTCTGGATTTTCTTAATCATCACAGCAATCTCTTTAGTAGCTCCTGTAGTTCGTTCCGCAAGTTTTCTAACTTCATCAGCAACAACGGCAAATCCTCTTCCTTGATCGCCGGCACGGGCAGCTTCAATGGCAGCATTTAATGCAAGTAGATTTGTTTGATCAGCAATATCATCAATTACTTGAATAATTTTATCAATCTGTTCACTGCTCCTGCCGAGTTCTTCAACAGTTGCCGCGGAACGTTCAACTACCTCTGCAATTTTCAACATTCCGGAAAGTGTATTATTTACAACTTCACCGCCTTTTTTAGCTTTATTCCCTGCCTCTTTTGCAGTTTCCGCTGCCAAAGATGCATTTTGAGTATTATCCATAATTGTTTTAGTCATTTCGTTTACAGAGAACGCAACTTCAGAAGCTTGGTTTGATTGCTCCGAAGCCCCCTCCGCTACTTTATCAGAATTTGATGAAATTTCATTTGCAGAATTACTTACCATTTCGACACCGTAAGATACTTCCGAGAGTGCATTTTCTAATGAATCACCTAATACATTAATATTATTCTTTATCTCGGCAAAATAACCTTTATAATTACCCTCAACTCTCTTCGTTAAGTCACCTTCCGCCATTTCTTTCAGCACTTTTGCAGCCTCATCTAAAGGTTCAATCGTACTGATAATAATCATATTCATACCCTGAAGAAGACTCTGCCATCCGCCGGAAAATTTATTTTCTTCGCCTTGTATGTTGAGATTACCCTCTTGCAACGCTGAACTAATTTTTTCCGCCTCTTTCAAAATACTTTCAATAGTATCAACTACTTTGTTGAAAGCGTGTGCTAAATCATCATGCTCCGATGCAGGTATTACTTTTGTCATACTTCCTGATGCAATTTGAGATGCCGCTTCTATCTTTTCTTTTTGTGCTTGCTGCAGGGAAATAAGCGTTTCGGTCAACTCACCAATTTCATCTTTTGATTCAACTTTAATATCAAGATTATAATTACCCAGTGCAAACTGCTTTACTAACCTTTGAATTTTATTCAACGGACTCGAGATTGTAGGCGCAAGGAAAAAGACACAGAATATATAGATAAAACTACCTAGAAGTGCGCTGCCAATTGTTATGTATTTTGCTTGTAAAACCGTGTCATCAATTTGAGCATTTAGATTTGTAGAAATTATCTCAAGCCATGAATTTATCTCATCAAATTTATACTGAAGTTTGCTGCCGATATCTTCCCCGGAAGTTGTTGCCACTTCAGCCGCCATGTCAAACATCTGGCTTGCGGAAGCGCTGATAATACCATCAGCAACAATCATTTTATATTCTTCCCAAATCTCTTTTACCTCAAGTAGAGCTGTTTTTATCTCATCGGATATTTGAGAATTCAGCAACGAATCGATTGTGGTATCCATAAGCTCGGAGCTTTGCTGATATTTCTTAACATTCTCACCAAACTTCCCGCTGAACTCGGGAATGGAAAACTGCATCATTATAAACTGCATTTCCCTGTAGTTTGAATATGAATTCTCGATCATTGCTTTCGGTTGTATATATTCTACTATTAATTGATCCTTCACAGTTTGAATGGATATTAATTGATAAAAACCAACCACCATCGCAAGAGTAGCTACCATTCCTAAAAAGGTATAACCGCCCTGAATTTTTCTAACAAATTTGAGATTCTTCAACCAGTTCATCCGATTACCAAAGTTTAATTTCAAAAAGTGAATTACTATACAATAGAAATAATCACATCAATCATTTGTCTAACGTAGTTTAAACTCAATGGGCAGAGATAACTTGACCTTAACAGCAACCCCCTTATTTTTTCCAGGATTAAAATCTGTCTTTTTCACAGCTTCTACCGCTACTTCATCGCAGCCTCCGCCAATACCTCTAATCACTTTAACATCCGTAACATTTCCGGATTCATCAATAAATGCCAGAAGATAAACCTTCCCTTGAATTCCTGCTGATTTTGCAATTTGCGGATAAACTACCTTTGATATAATCGCCGACATTCCGCCAATAGGTTCGGGCATAACCTCAGCGAATGCAAGGTATTCTTCACCTTCCGAATGAACCGGCATTGTCGTTATGAAAAAAGCAAATAATGCAGCGAAAAAGATGAATTTGCGATAATGTAAATGATTTTGTACATACATTCTATCAGCTCCCTTGATAATATAATATGGTTCCACAGTTCATTATCGAAAAATTGTACTGATACTTTAGAGATATTTGATAAAATTTTTTAACCGGGTGACAAGTACAGACCCGGAATAAACATAAATGATATATTGAATTGCCGAACGGAAGTGGAGGAACTCTTTAAATTCAGTTGATCCCAAAAAAATCATTGGAAATGAATTTTTTGTGCTGGTCGCTCAAAAAATGTTTTAATAAAACAATTTATGTTGCGGGATTAATCCCGACAATTTGTAAGAAAAATATTTTACTCAAATAACGAATACCAAAATTTCTATATGACTAAGTATTTGATATTTCTCAACTTACAAATTGTCAGACCGAAGGGCAGATTTTCCAATGGAAAATCTGGGTTGATGAGATTCATAATGATTATGAAATTACGATTTTTACTATTGATTACTTTATTCAAGAACGTATATCTATCCTGAGAAATAGATGTAAATTGCTATAATTAATAGAATTACTAATGCGGAAGCAATTATATCAATTAATGACCAGCTTTTACGCGATTCACTTTTTTGATCATCTGAGACAGTACCGAAAGTCAAACCATCAATCTTTTTATAATCCGGTTCTCCGGTTGCATAACTGACGGCAATCATAACAATTATACAAACGATCGTAATGAGCAGACTATAATATTGAAAGAAAATATTATTGATTATCCAGAATAAAGACCCTTCTGTGTACGTAAAGTTTTCAAACAATTTAACAGGAGTATCAATCACCAATCTGATCATCCCTAATGAAAAACCCGTAATCAAAGCAGCGAGACAGCCTTTTGCATTAAGCCTTTTAATGAATACTCCAAAGATGAAGACTACAAAAATCGGCGGAGCTAAATAAGCCTGAATCCCTTGAAGATAATCATATAATCCTCTCCCCCCTTGAATAACGGGAATCCACAACAATCCAATGAAAACCATAAAACCGGTTGCTACTCGACCAATCCAGACTAATCTTTCCTGCGATACATTCGGACGCAAACGAGAATAAAAATCCATCGTAAAAAGTGTGGCTGATGCGTTAAATACACCGGCAAGTGAGCTCATGAGGGCTGCAAGCAAACCGGCAACAACCAGTCCCCTTACACCAATCGGGAGAACATTTGCAACTAATAAGGGGAAAGCCTTTTGAGCATTATCGGTAATTAATTGACCGTCGGAACCATAAAATTCATTATGAAGTGAAGGCATTTTTCCCGATTGTGCGAGAGCGATTGTAATCATTCCGGGAATAATAAAAATCAATACCGGCAGTAGTTTTAAGAATGCAGCTGCAATTGTGCCTCGCCTTGCTTCTTTTTCATTCGGTGCTCCGAGTGCACGTTGAACGATATACTGATCAGTTGTCCAGTACCACAATCCAATAATCGGAGCAGCGAATAACATTCCGAGCCAAGGATAATTATCATTAAAATACCAAGCCATCTGCGAACTATTTCTAATAGGCGCCCAAGTTGATTCAATACCGTCCGGAACTAATGGTTTCCATAAGTTAAACATTTCCGAACCTAGGATAAGTCTTAATTCGTCCCAGCCGCCAAGCGCTTGTAAACCAAATATAGTTACAAGTACCGAACCGAATATTAATACGATTGTCTGCATAGCTTCTGTATAAGCGACAGCTCTCAGTCCGCCAAAAATAGTGTAAATACCTGTAAGTACAATTACTAAAATTGATCCGATCCAGAAACTATTTAATCCAAGAAAATTTATATCGGGTAATAGAACATCAAATACAATACCGCCGGCAAAAATACCGACTGCAATCTTAGTAAGCACATAAGCTACAAGTGAAATTACAGAGAGGACAGTTCTTGCGGCAGGAGAAAATCTTCTTTCTAGAAATTCCGGCATAGTAAAAACTTTCGAGCGCATATAAAACGGTATCATAATCCAACCAAGCACCAATAAACACCATGCATGCAGTTCATAATGAGCCATCGCTACACCGTCTGTGGCGCCTGATCCTGCGAGTCCGACTAAATGCTCAGAGCCGATATTTGATGCAAATATTGAGGCTCCGACGATAAACCAACCCAAATGCCTTCCGGCAAGAAAATAATCTTCAGTCGATTTTTGCTTCTGTTTAATTACCCAGACTGCAATACCGAAAAGCAAAACAAAGTATGCGAATATTACCAGCCAATCAATTAAAGTCATATGCTGCATTATGAAATTCCTTTATTGGATATAATCGTTTATAATACTTTCATACAGTTCTTGTTTACCGCTGATACGTTTGGGTTCACCATTTTGAACAGCAATATCTCTCAAATCTTCAAGAGATAGTTTCCCGGATTCAAATTCCCTTCCAGTCCCATGGTCATAGCTTGAATACCTTTCGCTTCTCAATTTCAGATAATCCGAATTCTTGAGAAAATCATCAGCGATTAAAAGTGAACGTGCAAAAACATCAATGCCTGCAATATGAGCAATAAAAAGATCTTGATGATCAATTGAGTTCCTTCTGGTTTTAGCGTCGAAATTAATTCCGCCTGTAGTTAAGCCACCCGATTGTAATAACACCAGCATTGCCTCTGTAACTTCATAAATGTTAATCGGGAATTGATCAGTATCCCATCCGTTTTGATAGTCTCCCCTGTTTGCATCTATACTCCCTAACAAACCGGCATCCGCAGCTACCTGCAGTTCATGCTGAAAAGTATGATTTGCCAATGTTGCGTGATTGACTTCAATGTTTAGTTTGAAATCATTCATTAAATCATACTGCCTTAAGAAATTGATAACGGTTGCAGCATCAAAATCATATTGATGCTTCATCGGTTCCATCGGTTTAGGCTCAATAAGAAATGTACCTTTAAATCCATTCTTTCTACCGTATTCCTTTGCCACATTAAAAAACAAACCAAGATGTTCAATTTCTCTTTTCATATCGGTATTTAGAAGCGACATGTAACCTTCCCTACCTCCCCAGAAAACATAATTGGTTCCGCCGAGTTCAATTGTTGCATCAATTGCATTTTTAACCTGGGCTGCGGCATATGTCAATACATTGAAATCCGGATTAGTTGCAGCGCCATTCATATAACGCGGATGACTAAACAAATTTGCCGTACCCCAAAGCAATTTAACTCCGGATTCACTTTGTTTAATTTTAGCATACTCAATTATTTGAGATAATCTCTTCTCGCTCTCTAAAATCGATTCCCCTTCTTCAACTAAATCATAATCGTGGAAACAGTAAAATGGGATTCCCAATTTCGTAATAAATTCAAATGCCGCATCCATTTTTTCTTTTGCTTTTTGAATTGGTTCTGTTGCTGAATTCCATGAAAGTATTTTGGATTCGGCGCCGAAAGGATCTGCACTTGATCCTCCCAACGAATGCCAATACGCCACTGCGAACCGGAAATGATCCTCCATGCGTTTGCCGGCTACAATGGTATCAGGATTATAGTACTTAAATGCGAGCGGATTTTTCGAACCCTTCCCTTCAAACTGTATTTTGTCAATTCCATCAAAAAACTCTTTGTCACCGATAGTCAGATTTAGTGCCATTTCTTATCTCACTTTTTTGTTGAAATATAATTTCAAATGAAATATAATTAGATAGTGTAAATATTACAATATGTATTAGAATAAAGGTTACACTTTTTGTAAACAAAGCCCGGGTGTGGATTGTCGCATACAGCAAAGAATATAATTCCCAATTTATCGGTTGACTGCGTGGTATTCGGATTTAAAAACTACCGGTTGGAGATATTATTGATAAAGAGAAAACGAAATCCGCAAAAAGGCAGATGGGCTTTACCGGGCGGATTCATTTTGGATAACGAAACGGTGGATGAAGCAGCCGTTAGAGTGCTTGAAGAAACCAGTAATGTAAAAAATATTTATCTTGAGCAGGTTCATACATTCAGTGAAATTAATAGATTCCCATTGCGACGTGTAATCACGGTTTCGTTTTTCGCATTAATTGATCCCGACAAACATTCACTAAAACCCGGTGTTGATACCACCGACGCTCAATGGTTTCCAATTCACAATAATATCGAGTTACCGTTTGATCATAAAATTATTTTTGATACGGCGCTTGCACAGTTAAAACAAAGTATTAGAATTACACCGGTTGGATTTGAATTGCTCCCGAATAAATTTACCCTTACACAGTTACAATCACTTTATGAATGTATTCTCGAAAGAGAATTGGATAAAAGAAATTTTAGAAAAAAAATATTAGGAATGAATTTGCTCATCCCGACCAACAGTTATCAAACAGGCGTTGCACACAGGGCTGCCCGCTTATATAAATTTGATCTGAAAAGATATAATAAACTAAGAAATAGCGGAATAACATTTGAAATAATAAAGGACAACTAATATGAAATACCTCCTGGGTTTTGACGTAGGCAGTTCATCTGTAAAAGCGACTCTAATAAATGCTGAAACCGGTGAAGTTGCCGCTTCATCTTTTTCACCGGAAATTGAAATGCCGATTGATTCTAAAAAACCAGGCTGGGCTGAACAACATCCCGACCTTTGGTGGGAACATATTGTTAAGGCAACTAAGAGTGTGATTGCAAAATGTAACGAAGCAAAAGATAATATTGAAAGTATTGGTATATCATATCAAATGCACGGACTTGTAATAGTCGATAAAAATAAAGAAGTTCTGTATCCTTCAATAATTTGGTGCGATAGCAGAGCGGTGAGCACCGGAAATAAAACAGCAGAAGAGATCGGGATAGATAGTTGCTTGAATTCGTATTTAAACTCACCCGGAAATTTTACTTTATCAAAATTAAAATGGGTAAAAGATAATCTCCCCGAAATTTACGAGAGGATTTATAAATTCATGCTGCCCGGTGATTATATAGCAATGAAATTAACAGGTAAAATTTGCACAACCATTTCCGGGTTGAGTGAAGGAATCGGATGGAATTTTGATAAGCAGGAAATTGCTTATGAATTGTTCGATCATCTTGGAATCGATAGAGATTTAATTGCAGATATAGTTCCAACTTTCGGTGAGCAGGGATTATTAAGTTCATCTGCAGCTAACGAGCTTGGAATTAAAAACGGGATCCCGGTATCATATCGAGCCGGTGATCAACCAAATAATGCTTTCTCGCTAAATGTTCTTGAAGAGGGAGAAGTTGCCGCAACTGCCGGAACATCAGGCGTTGTTTATGGAATATCAAAGAAAAATACTATTGATAAAAATTCACGTGTTAATTCATTTGCTCATGTTAATTACACTATCGATAAACCTAATAAAGGAGTTTTACTCTGCATCAATGGCACTGCGATTCTTTATCGGTGGCTAAGAACTGAAATTTTGAACAATTCCTGCTCCTATAATGAAATGAATGAACTCAGCAGAGAAATCCCTTTGGGATCGGAAGGAGTATTGATTTTACCTTTTGGCAACGGTGCTGAAAGGAGCTTGAATAATGAAGATATTCATGCACAAATAACCGGGATTGATTTTAACCGGCATACTAAAAAACATCTTATTAGAGCAAGTCTTGAAGGAATAGTTTTTTCATTCCGCTACGGTTTGGAAATAATGAAAGAAATGGGATTGGATATAAAGGTCATTAAAGTTGGAAACGCAAATTTGTTTTTAAGTGAATTGTTTACTCAAATTTTTTCAGATGTATGCAATGTTAATATTGAAATCTACAATACCGACGGATCACAAGGTGCAGCAAGAGGAGCAGGCATCGGGAGCGGGTATTATAAATCATTTGACGATGCGTTTAGAAATTTACAGGTTATAAGAGAAGTTTTACCGGATAAAATCAACTCTGAAAAATATGAAGTGGTTTATCATGAATGGCGGAAACAATTAACAGCTTCATTAAGAAAGTGATTTTATTCATCAACGATTAAGCGAAATATTCATTGAACCTGGATTAAAAAAAATCAAGTAATATATCACAAGTAGTAAGTATCAAGTAGCAAGTATCAAGTATCAAGAAACAAAAGAAAAAAAATCCGCCTTTGGCGAGATCTCGCTTTGCGGACAAATAAATCACAAAAACCCCACCTACGCTAAAATTTATGTATGAAATTTTGATTTATTCAAGCTTCGGTGGGCAAGCAGGAACCAGTAGCAAGAAACAAGGAACCCCACCTACGCTAAAAAACCAGCTACCGCCCACGCTGAAATTTAAACATGATATTCTGATATTTAGTCAAGCTCCGGTGGATAAATCGGCAGTTAAATTTGGATGATTGCAGGATTGGATGACTACATGTCTGCATGATTAAGCGATTGAGTGATTGATTTTTTCATTTTGCCTTAATTCTCATCCCTTGAGTTTTACTCCGCTATTTCGTGTTTGTCTGTTTTTCCAATAGTCAATTGTCAATTTTAATCACCGACCTGTCCTCCGTAGTTTTAACGAAAGAGGAAGCTTTAGCGTAGGTGATAGTCATTATTCAATTCGCCCGATCGCAATAACTCAATAACTTACTAACTCAATAACTATTAGGGAATTTTCGAATTACCGGGTTTGCGAATTGATGAATTGACGAATTGGCGCATTAGCGGCTGCATGGAATTTGGATTGACGCCAACCTTCGCCAAGGCTGCGGTTGGTAAAAATTAGCGAATTTACGAATTAGCGGATTGGCGAATTAGCGGTTTCATGAATTTTAAAATATTTGTTTATATAAATCGGATGACTCATTTCTTCCGGGAACTCTTTCCCGGTTAATTTGCGCCATCCGTTAAATTAGTGCAAGCCGTATCTTACTTCATTAATATGAATTTCTTACTTGCCGTAAACTCTCCCGATGTAATTCTGTAAATATAAACACCACTGGAAAGCTTGCTGCCGTCAAAGGTGAACTCGTATCGCCCTTGTGATTTGGGTTCGTTCACCAGGGTTTGTATTTCTCTGCCGAGTATGTCGTATAGTTTTATTACTACTCTTCCTTCTTTCGGAAGTTGATACATTATGTTAGTTGTAGGATTGAAAGGATTCGGGTAGTTCTGGCTGAGTGCATACTCCTTTACTTCCAAACTTCCGGCATAGGAGATTGTTTTTGTTCCCTGCTTGGTTATTATTTGGTCGTCGTTTACTAATTCTCCCAATGTGTAAACTGCATCGGTATTAGTATTTATGGCTAAGCGTAATCTTACCTCACGGCTGCCCATTCCATCAGTGTTAATTTCGTATGCTACCAGTTTGCGCCCTGATGTATTTTCAGCGTCGTAGGTTACATTATCATATTCGCCTATTACTTCACCGGTGGATTCATCAATTAATTCTACAGTGTAATTTACATATTCTTCTTCGCTTAAATCCGCCGTGCCGGTTGTATCTGCTATTCCGTACATCACGCTGAAATACACCGGTGCTCCTTCCGTTACTGGAAAGGCTTTTGTGTAGAGAGCATCATTTAGTTCATTTATGGTTAGAGCCGGACTGTCTTCCAAATCTACAAATTCAATTACTTCTTCTCCGTTCAAGATATCAGCAACTGCAAAGTAGTACTCGGTTCTGCCGTAACTAAGAATTCCTTCCCTGCCGAATCTTTGAGAAATGGTGCTTGATTTAGTAGTGGATTCTACTGTTGTTAAGTCGAAGCTGTACGGCAGCGAACTGTTATTAAACGAATGCAGAAACATTTCTTGAAAGTTATCTCCGTTCGATAGCTGCACATAATTACCGGTTAATCCCGATGATAAAGTTTGATAGATATTAGTACTTTTTACATATTTTACTGCGCTGTTCGATACTTCGCTCCATCCGAAGGCATAATTAGATGTGGAACCGGTTAAATTATTGATATTCGGGTTCTGAACATCCGTACCGTATTTATAAAATGAGCTTGACCAATTTCCGTTTGAATACTGTTTCCTCATTACAACGC
>JAIOZI010000068.1 GCA_021740785.1 Melioribacteraceae bacterium | reverse complement strand
CAGCAGTCTCATAAATACCGGCATCCCAGGTCTCATCGTTTTCACCTGCTTCTAATTCAGTACATTCTGTAAACCCGGTAGTTTCATCTGCATCAGAATCTTTGTAATCATGCTCGCCTTCATCTTTTGATGTAAATTCATATCCTTCAGGAAGAACAAACTTCACTTTGTATTCGCCTGCATCCAATTCATCAAAGATATATTCACCGTCATCATCTGTAGTTGTTGAAGTGATGTAGTTGTTGTCGCAATCATACAATTTTACAGTAACACCTTCTACACCGTCTTCATCTTCATCCTGTTTTCCGTCCTGATCTTCGTCGTACCATACTTTATCACCTATTGAAGCTTTTTCTTCAGGTTCCATTGGTTCGCAAGAAGGTCCGGTAACAGTACCAAAGTAGCGATTTCTGCCTGCTTTGTAAGCAACATCAACTAAAACCTCATCATAAATACCGTTAAGTGTAAATGAGTAAGTTTCGGATTCATCTTTGTCAAGTCCAGAGTCGAATTTTAATCCATAGAACTCATCTCCTTCAAAAATAATTGTTGGGTCAGCAACAACTTCCCAGTTTCCCGGACCGGCATCAAGAACATCGTCGTTTTCATCCTCACACAACGCAATATCCCAGTGGGATAAATCTTTTCCCGAATTCGTTCCGCTTACAGTATATGTAAAAGTTGATGTATTATTCTCGTAATCATAGGTAACTCCATTATATGTCCATTCATAATAACCTATAACTACGGTTTGAGCGCTGATCGAAAATGCTGAAAGCATCATCACCGCTGTTAGAAATAAAATCATGTTCTTTATGTGAGTCATGGTTTCTCCATTATGTTTGTTTTCTCTGCAAGTCTATATCCAAATGCAATGCCAATGAATTTTTCCTGTTTTCAAGCCAACAGTCGACTTTTTGTCAGTTATTCAATGTTATGGATTGTATCGTTTTGAGATTTTGCGGATTTTTGAAGCAGTAAATTTGTCTGATCTGAAGCGTGGTTTTTCTAAATTTTACACTATCATTCTATATAAAGAAATCTTATCTTTATCAAACGACACATTAAGTCTCAATTATTTTTGTTGCATTTTGAGACATGGTTGCCGGATAAATATTTAACCTAAAAAATTCATTGGAAATGAATTTTTTGCCGTTAGCCGCTCATAAAATGTTTTATTAAAACATTTTATGTTGCAGGATTAACCCCGATAATTTGTAAGAAAAATATTTTACTCAAATAACGAATTCCAAAAATTCTATATGGCTAAGTATTTGATATTTCTCAACTTACAAATTGTCGGCCCGAAGGGCAGATTTTCCAATGGAAAATCTGGGTTTAATTGATATTTTTTGTACGTCAATTTTTTTCTCTATTAATTAATATTTGATACTATTTTTTCCTATGCTGTAGTTCATTTTAAGTAAATTATAACGATTCATCGTTTTTAATAAATTTTGGTGGGGATTCAGTCGAATAAAAACTATTTGACGAGTACCATTTATTATAATCAGAGATGTTGAACACAATAAGCGAGGAGACAAGATGGAATCAAACGTCAAATTGAGCAACAGGGAATTGTATCGTCTGCCATGGACTCTGCCCGACAATGCAATTTCATGGCTTGAACCAACTGCCTTATGCAACCTTGCATGCGACGGATGTTACCGTCAAAATGAAAAAGACAGCCATAAATCTTTCGAAGAAGTTAAACACGAACTCGATATTTTTCAAAAATACCGTAACACGGATTGTGTATCCATTGCCGGGGGCGAGCCGCTTCTTTATCCCCACATTTTAGATTTAGTATCCGAAATTAAAAAACGCGGGATTAAACCAATTATAAATACAAACGGGAAAGCTCTTACAAAAGAAATGTTGAGTGATCTGAAAAAAGCCGGTGTTTTCGGGTTTACTTTTCATGTAGACAGCAAACAGGGCAGAACCGGAAAATGGGCGGGAAAAACGGAAATCGAATTGAATGAATTGAGATTGGAATATGCAGAAATGCTGGCTGAGGCGGGGAATATCTCTTGCTCGTTTAATTCTACGATTTATGAGGATACGTTGAAATATATTCCAGATTTGGTAGACTGGGCTGGTAAACATATTGATATCGTTCATACAATGGTTTTTATTGCATTCCGATATATCGTCCCAAATCTTCCTTTGGATTGGTACGCGGGAAATAAAAAGGTTGATTGGCATAAGATAATGTATCACTCGGAAAGTGAACGAAAAGTTGATATAATGTCAACCGATATGCTGGCAGCCGTTCAAGAAAAATTTCCGGATTTTCAACCATCGGCTTATTTAAACGGAACTGAAAAAGCCGATCATTTTAAGTGGCTTTTAACAGAAAGAGTGGGAACGAAAAATCAAATTTACGGTTACGGCGGACCGAAATTTATGGAATTATCAATGGCTGGAAATCATTTTCTTAAAGGGACGTACCTCTCATACGGTTCTCCAAAACTCATGAAAATGGGAAGAAGTTCGATGCTGCTTTTGTCGCCTTTCGATAAAGGATTAAGAAAGTCACTAAAAAATATGCTGAAGAATCCGTTTAGGATTTTTAAAAAAGCACATTTGCAGTCAATTCTTTTCATTCAACCGGTTGATTTTATGCCGAACGGGAGACAAAGCATGTGCGACGGATGCCCGGATATTACAGTCTGGAATGACGAATTAGTCTGGTCTTGCAGATTGGAAGAGCCGAAAAAACACGGTCAGTTTTTAACTTCTGTACCG
This sequence comes from Melioribacteraceae bacterium, assembly GCA_021740785.1. GTDB lineage: Bacteria > Bacteroidota > Ignavibacteria > Ignavibacteriales > Melioribacteraceae > JAIOZI01. Next base: position 22,533 of record JAIOZI010000068.1, on the reverse strand, counting down.
CGAAATTAACAGGTTGACTAATTTAGAAGTTTTTCATTCTCTCACAAATTCAATTGTTCCTTCAACCGGGAGTTTGAAAACATATTCTTTTTTTGTGGGATTTTTTAGATAATTATCCCGCAGCCAAGGATTAAATATTTTTAGAATTTTATAATTAATTCCTTTTCCCTTTGCAAACTCTGCTAAGTCGGTTATGCTGTAGTCTACTTTTAAGTCATAAGTTTGGTAAGGCGGGTATAAGTCTTGCTCGGAAAGATGAAATCCGTATTTCTTCGGATTGGATAAAATTGTTTTAGCCGCAAGTATTCTCATAACATAGCGCGACGTCTCTTCATTTAGGAGCAAATTGTAATAGTAATTTGATTTTTGTCTTTCAAGTTGTTTCTGTACTCCGTCAACACCCATATTGTAGGATGCCGCAGCAAGCGTCCAACTGCCGAATTTTTGATATGACTCAATTATATAAGCGCATGCAGCCTCGGTTGCCAATTCAACATTATACCTTTCGTCTATTTCTTCATAGATTTCCAGGTTATATTCGCGTCCGGTCGACCTGAGAAACTGCCAAAATCCAACCGCCCCGGCAGGTGAAATTGCATTCGATAAATTACTTTCTATCAAAGAAACATATTTAAAATCATCGGGGATACCGTTCTTCTTCAAAATCGGTTCGATAACCGGGAACCATCTGTTTGCTCTTTTGAAAAATAAAATGGTAGAAGAATGCCAGTAAGTATTTGCAATAAATTCCCGTTCAATTCTTTCATAAACATCAAAATCATTTAACGGAACTTTCTCGCCGCAAAAATCCAATTCCTCCGGAATTTCCGGTGAAATTATTTTGTATGCTTGGGGATAATGTTCATCCTGAATAGGCTTGGTTTCTTCTGCTGTACTGAACATCGCAATATTTAATATGCCTACAATTACGGCGGCGGAAATAAATAAATAAGTAAAAACAACTTTTGATTTTTTTTTCATATTATAATTTTTTTTACTACTTGAAAATTTTTTCGATCTGAACTATTGAATTACTATTGCCGAAAAGATAAAGCGTATCCTTAGTTTGAAGAACAATTTCAGGCGATGGATTTGTGATAAGTTTACCTTCCCTTTTGATTCTTAATATATTCACATCATACCTATTTTCTAAGTCAAGATCCCGGATAGCCTGACCCGCAAACAGCGAGCCTTCTTCAACAATATATGTAGTTCGCATCAATGAAGGAGCGCAAGAAATTGAAATCGCAAAGATGATTATCATAAATAGGATTTTGAAATTCTTCATACCCGGCACCTATAAATTCATTAGAAATTAGGAACTATTTTATCTACATCAATTATACAAAATTTACGGATTAGTTATTATCTTCATCGTAATTCTGTTCATGTTGAAATAATAATGAAAGTTTTACAACATCTTCATGTTTTGATATTGTGAACAGTGTATCTTGTTCCATCAGAACAAAATCGGCAGATGGATTGTGAATAAATTGATTCTCCCTTTTTACCGCGAGGATAGTCCCGCCGTACTTATTTCTAAAATCGATTTCATTTAGCGATTTGCCAATCAATATTGAATCGCGGAGTACACAGAAAGATGTAATCTCCAATCCTGGGAAATGCAGCTTAAGATCTGAAAACGGCTGAATGTTTTTTGCTTCGCTTCTTAACATCTTATAACCGGCTTCTCTAATCTTTTCAACAAATTTATCTATTTCATTTTTCGGCACAAGATATTTTAATAACACCCTCGTGAATATTTCAACAGAAGTTTCAAACTCTTCGGGAATCACATCATCTGCGCCGAGATTCATTAAAGTAGAAATTTCCTTTACATATCTTGTTCTTGCTATTAAGTAAACGTTTGGATTTACCGATTTAATATTAATCACGATTCTCTGTACCGCAACCGGATCATTTATTGCTACAACGGCAATCCTCGCCTTATCAATGTTAGCATGGTGAAGGACTTCTTCATAAGAAGCATCACCGTAAAATATCGGTTCGCCGTTTATTAATTCTTTCTTCACGGTGTCCGGATTCATTTCAATAATAATGTATTTAATATCAGCCGCTCTTGCTGCCCTTGCAAGATTTGTACCGTTTATCCCAAATCCTATTATCACCAAATGATCATCAAGTTTGGGAATTTGAGCCGGCGCCGAAAGGTAAATATCGGAGTTATATTTTTTCAATTTCTTTATTGATGTAATCTTTTCTGCAGCGGTATGCGCAAAGTTTGCAATAAACGGGGTTAACCCCATCGTAAGTATTGATACCGAAAGAAAAAGCTGGTAAATATTTTGATCAATTAATTGAAAATCATAACCGGATTTTGCCAGGATAAATGAAAACTCACCTATTTGACTTAGTCCCAATCCGGCTATAATTGCCGTTCTTAACGGATAGCCGATAACCAGCGTCGCAGCGCCTGCAATAATTGATTTAATAACCAAAACTGAAATGCTGAGTATAATTACCAAAACAATCTCTTCGAAAAAGAAACTGATATCCAGCAGCATCCCGATTGAAACAAAGAATAGACTGGTAAACGCATCTCGGAATGGGAGAATATTGCCGAGTGCCTGGTGACTGTATTCCGATTCCGAAATTATGAGTCCTGCAAGAAATGCTCCCAGCGCCAGCGACAGCCCGATACTCGAAGTTATCCAAACAATTCCGAAACATATTACGATTATACTAAGAAGGAAAAGTTCACGGTTACGCGTTTTAGCTATTTGGAATAGTGCATTCGGCACTAAATATTTTGTGCTGACGAAAACAAGCAAAAGTACAAGCACACCTTTTAAAATCAATAATAAAATTGATTCCAAAACATTTCCGCTTTTGCCTGCTAATATTGGGATGAGAAGCATCATTGGAACAACAATAATATCCTGAAAAATTAAAAATGCCAGCACAGTTCTTCCGTGGGGTGATTCAATTTCTCCCCGTTCATTATAAATTTTTAATACGATTGCCGTACTGCTGAGAGCAACTAAAAATCCGATAAAAACCTGTGAAGAAGTATTAGTTGTGAACAAAAATGCCATCAGAAATACTATACCGATTGTAAACATGACCTGTATCGAACCGCCTGCCAACACGGCTTTTCTTAACTGCAGCATTTCCTTAAATGAGAATTCGATACCAATTGTAAAGAGCAGGAGTAAAATCCCAATCTCAGCTAAAATTTCAACATCGTGGACTGAACTGACAAGCGATAATCCGTACGGACCGATTAATATCCCGGTTAGTAAAAATCCAATGATTGCAGGTAATTTAATTTTGTGAAACAGAAAAATTATAATTACCGAGAAGGCAAAAATTATAACAATATCATAAAGAAGGGAAAATTCCATCTATAAGCCCTTGTATTGAATGCCAATTATATAAAAAGTTACAGTAATGAACAATAAAAACCGGGGGTAAGTTTTCAATTTATAATAATATTGCAGCCTTATAACAAGGTTAGTTTTTCCTAGCGTAGAAAAGAAAACAGCAAACGTATTTACTTACGTAACGGTAACGAGGTGAATGCCTGAGAAAAATATGCAATTTTAAATCATTCGCAGAGCGCTTTACCGTACAATGTTCCGTTATACATTATTTCGGTAATTGAGCCGTCGTTCTGACGCATATAAATTTCAGCGGCTCCCGAAGTTCCATCCGGGAATGTAAGCATTACCTTATTCCCTTCAATCCTGTAAGCGCCTGTGGATGCATCACCTTGATTCACTCCGCCGTAATTCATCGTTTCGTTCCCATATTGATCAGAAGATGACCCGGAATAAGATGAACCCGAACCGTATTGAAAGTTTCCTTTACCATCAAAGAATGTCCAGTAAGTAGTTGAATAACTCCCGGTTGAACTCGACGAGCTGCTGTAGCTGCACAGCCTGCCTTGCAGATAAATTTCGCTGCCGCTTGCCCCGGTATTTTGAGTTATTCCTTTTTGAGCCGGTAATTCAGCGCTCCCTTGTGAAAAAACCACTTCATCACCTTCGGGAAAGGTAACATATAGTTTTTCACCTTCTAATCTGAAGGGGTAATAGTATACGTCATAATCATCAGATATAACGAATGCATTGTTGAAAACCTGGTAATCGATCTGTTCACCGTTGAAAATCATTTTTGACCCGGATAATATTTCGAGGGAATATACTTCGCCGTAATTATTTGCCGTCCACTTCCCCTTTAATTTATCAATACCGGTTTGTGCTTTAATTTGGGGGAGAAAAATAGATAAGAAAATTAAACAGACCAGGAAGAATGAAAATTTGTTTTTCATATTAACCTCTATTGATCAATTAAAATCTATGAAATTCAAGACATATTTTCAACAGCAATTAATAGCAATGATCCTACAAACAATTCATTAACCCGTATTTCTAATCCCCGCCGCAATACCGTTTACACTGGAACGTATTACCGTCAGCAATTTTTGTTTATTCGTCGGGCTCTTCACCGACCGGTATTGATCTATTAGTTTAACCTGTATAAAACTTATCGGATCGATGTAGGGATTGCGCAGATTCAAAGTGCGCTGCAGAGTTTTGTTGTTATCCAGCAATTTTTTCTCACCTGTAATTTGCAAAACTGCTTTTACCGATTTTTCATATTCTGCCCGGATCAAACCAAATATCACAACCGCATATTTCTTGCCGCTTAACCGTACAAACTCTTCCCCGATAATTAAATCGGTTTTTGTCAGTACCATCTCAATGTTTTGTACGAGCGTATTAAAGAACCGCCAATCTTTATACATCCTCTTTAACTCACGGATTGTAATTTCATTTGTATTGATTGACTTCTCAACTGCCGAGCCAAAGCCGAACCACCCGGAGATTGTCTGCCGATTCTGCGTCCATGAGAAAACCCAGGGAATTGCACGCAGTGATGAAATATCCGATCCTTTTTTTCTTGAAGGAGGACGCGAACCAATCTCAATCTTTTCAATAATGTCTATCGGTGTCACCGTTCTGAAGTAATTATAAAATTCATTGTGCTGAACTAAACTGCGGTACTCCTCAAATGCAGTTTCGGATATAGATTCAAATTTTTCTACAAATTTATTAATCTTTATCATGTCATTTTTCATTTCAGATTGCGCGGTTTTTATTAAAACAGCGGAGGACATTATTTCCATACTCTTCTTCGCGATATCCGGCAATAGATATTTAGATGATATCATTTCGCCCTGTTCGGTAATTTTTATTTTCCCGGAAATTGTACCCGGCGGCTGTGCCAATATCGAACGGTTAACCGGTCCGCCTCCCCTTGATATGCTTCCTCCCCTGCCGTGGAATAGGGACAGAGTAATATTTTTATCTGTTGTCAATTTTTCTAATTTTATCTGCGCTTTATAAAGTTCGAAATTTGACGTTACAATTCCGCCATCTTTATTGCTGTCCGAATAACCCAGCATTATTTTCTGAACATTCCTCCTAAATTGAAGATGCTGTTTGTAAGCCGGATTTTCAAAGAGATTTTCCATCACTGCATCAGAATTTCTGAGATCTTCAATAGTTTCAAACAACGGAAGAATATCTATCTGTGAATCAGTAATCTTTCCATTTTTAACTCTAAGTAGTCCGTTCTCTTTTGCCAGCAGTAAAGCAGAAAGAACATCCGATACTCTTGCAGAGTTACTGATTATATAATCCCCGGTGCAATCATTTGAAATGTTCTTGAGCCCCCATCTAATTAAACCGAACTCTCTAATTACTTTTTCGGAATCCTCAGTAAGATCAATAAATTTATTTAATAACGGTCTTGGGTTTAAGAGCTCCTTGGTTAACAGTTCGATCTTATCTTCTTCAGCCAGTTGATTAAAACTAATATGTGAATCCGCTTTTTCAAATACTTCAGCTACTGCATTTTTTATCAATCTTGCATTTTGCCGAATATCCAGAATCACAAAATGAAAACCGAATGTATTAATTTTCCTCAACAACGGAGTGATTAAATCGTCAGCAACCAAATTACCTTCGTTTTCTTCCAAACTCTTTTTTATCATTAAAATGTCCGACGCAAAATCACCGGCATTCTTATAAGAAAACAATTTGCTGGAAGAATCTTTCAGTTTGTTTTCAAGCTTGCGGTAAATCAAATATAACTTTGCGCGATATATTTCCGTCGGTTCGCGCAGTTTGTTATCTGTTTCGTTTATCGTCAACATTTCACGGTCATGTTTAATCGAATCTATTAAACCATCACTTGCATTTTTAAGCAAGATCGATGTACTGAGTTTTTCATATATTTCATTCAAATCCGCCAAATAAAGATTAATAATTTCTTTCTGATGAATTTGAAATGTGCTCTTTGTTAACTCTTCGGTAACAAAAGGATGCCCGTCTCGATCTCCCCCGATCCATGAACCGAATTTAATTATCTCCGGGAATTCAACATCATAACCGAATATTTTGCGGAATGATCTTTCCATGGAATGATAAAAGCCGGGTAAATTTTTATAGATCACTTCCTTAAAGAAAAACAAGCCGCGCATTATTTCATCATGCACTGTTATCTTGCTGAATCTTATTTCATTCGATTGCCATAATAGAGTTATCTCTGTTTTAATCTTCTTCTGTATCGTTTCAATTTCTTCTTCGTTATTGTAATTAAGTTCCTTCTGCAACAGCAACGTGCTGATTCTTAAAATTTTCTTCAGTATCGTCTGCCGTGTTGCTTCAGTTGGGTGTGCGGTAAATACAGGAATGATTTCAACATGATCAAGTAGATTATCAATCGCATCTCTTGATAAATTCAAATCCTTTATTTCTCTGAAAGCATGCGTCATAAAATCAACATCCGAATCATCGCCGTTCCGGTAGAGTTTTTCATCAATTACTTTGTTTACCTCATCGGCAGCATTAACTAAAATGAAATAGATTGAAAAAGCTTTGATGATGTTGTGTGATTCTACCAAATCAAGTTTGTCAACAATTGATCTTATTCGGGAAGCATACTTTTTATCGCCCTTGATTCGTAAGTCTTTTGAAAGTCCCCTCAGTTTTTCAACTTTATTGAATAACTGTTTTCCCTCCTGTTCAATTAAAACCTCGCCTAGAGTAAAGCCGAGTTCACGAATGTTGGTTCGCAATCGTTCGTCGCTTCCTAATAATTTCTTCATTACTAATACCCATTTTTACATTATCAATTATTGAGTATAAAATAACAAATAAGAATTGAATTAGGAAAGTTCATAACTGTATATATTTTTTGAGATGGTTTAACCGGATTCACATTAGGATTTTAACAGGAATGGGAAATTTGTAATCACAACCGGCGGGTTGTTCCTTCATCTAAAATAAATAGATTTTAGAAACAATACTACCCGCCGATCTATGAGAGGGCATCAAATTCGATAACTTTTAAGCAGCCGATTTTTTAATTGAAACAAAAAGCGAAGCTTCACGATTTCATGGTTTTAGATAATAATATAAGCCGCAGCATTAAGTAATCATTGCCAAGCTACAAATAATTGATAACCTGTGAAATGATCTGCATCATGATTTAAACCGGATGAGTTTTAAACTACTGCCGCTATTTGAGCAGCAACAGTTTTAATAGATGTAAAATCTCCGGCAGAAAATGTATATAGATATATACAGCCTGCTAATTTTGAGCCGTTAAAATTAATTGTATAGTTACCTGCTGCTTGTTCCTTGTTGACCAGCTCTGCTATTTTATCTTCCAATATATCGTAAACAACAATAGTTACCCGGTTAATCGCAGGAATTGAATGTTGAAATTTTTTGATTGGGTTAAACGGATTAGGATAGTTCTAAGGTAATGCAAATTCCTTTGGCAAGGACCGAATACCTACCTGCCGGTAGGTATTCGGTCCCAACAAACTTATGTATTAATATACTTCTGCATTCCCCTAACTGCCGCAGTTGTTTGTTAACGTAGGAGAATCAACTTCTTAGTTTCAACAAAATCACCGGCATTTATCCTGTAAATATAAACTCCACTTGCGTATTTACTTGCATTGAATTTTACTTTTTGGAATCCGGCTCTCATTATTTTATCTATCAATACTTCTACCTGCTGACCTAAAATATTATAAATAATCAATTGAACTCGGCTTTCAACCGGCAGGTCAAATTTAATCGTTGTAGTCGGATTGAATGGATTAGGGTAATTTTGGTATAATGCAAATTCTGTTGGTAGGGACAGAATGTTTTCTGTTTCTACAGTTATTATTTCCGAATACTCAAAATGTCCGTCCAAATCAATTTGTTTTAAGCGGTAAGAAGCATGAGTAAGATTAAGATTAGGATTAAGAGAAAGATCATCTGTAAAAGAATAATCTTTCGGTGAATTGCTATTGCCGTGTCCTTCCACAAAACCGAGCGTTTCCCAGCTCGTCCCGGCGTAGTCGGTTTGTGACGAAGCCGGACCTGTTTCAGTCCGTTCTTCCGAGCGAACTAAAGTCCGCTCAACAGAGAAGCCATAATTGTTTACTTCCGTTGCTGTCTGCCAATGCAATGTTACATTCTGGGAAGTTGCGGATGCATAAAAAGAAACCAGCTCAACAGGTAATGCGCCCTCGGAATTATCACCAAAAGAAACCGCCACTGGTGAACCGAATATATTTCCGCCTACACCATTATTCCTGTATTCTACTCCTTTATTCCCGTAAATATTCTCAATTCCAATCAGTGCATCATTTCCTATTGAAGCCGGAAGCGGGAATGTACTTTCGGTATCGCTGTATTGAACCTGAACATACCCGTCTGAATATAAGATTAGTTGAAATGAAATCTCGTCGGTTGTTCCTTTTGCCGTGTAATGATACCATGTTATATAAAATTTTCCACTGCCTGTTCCGTAATAAACATTTGCGACTGCATTTGTGCTGTCTAAATCCATTAATAAAGCGGCAACAATATTATTTGGTGCCGCAAAATTCGGAATTGAAGCAGAGCTGCCCGTTCCGGAATATCCGGCTCCAAAAGAAACTACTCCGTTAGACCCGATATACACATCGGTATAATTAATACCAAAGAATGGGAAAGTTATTCCTAAACTTACAGGTCCGTAATATCCGTCATCCGAGTTTCCCGAAGTCCAATTGTTGACCGGGGTCATCCCGCCTGCAATCGGATCAATCCACGAATAAGTCGGCTGTGAAGGTGCACCGCTTGCTGCGGGAGTTGAATTAGCAAAGAAATAACCCGGAGCTGTTAAACCGCCGCCGCCGAAACTCAAACTTTCTCTGGTAGTAAAACTCCAAATCGGGCAATAGCCTGAGGGAGTGCTCCCATTTATATTATAAGGAACAATTTGCCAATAATATGTTGTACCGAAAGCTAAATCACTGCCGGGTGTGTAGGTATTAACATTACCTAAATCAGTACCGTTTTCAATATTTGTCGGTGATGTATTTCCCCCACCGTCCGTTCCAAAATAAATAACGAACCCAGTTGGAGCTGCAGCGCCGCTGTCCATCCACTTCAAACCAGCATTTACAGGAATGTCAATATCGCCGTCAATAGGATAAAGCTGTATAGAAGGAGCTGGCGTCTGCCCGGCTGTTGCATCCACGCCGTAGTGTACATTTCCACCGTCGCCAACGCGCCAAAAGTGCGATCTATCCGTAGCAACAACAGCGTTATATTGAAACGCCGTCATGTTGTCCGACACATCGTTCCATGATACCCCTACGTCATTGCTGTAGTAAACGCTTCCTTGGTCGCCGACAGCATAAATATTATCAGGATTGATAATCGTTATATCATAAAGCGGATTATTAATAGTTAACCGGGAATCTGTTGTGTCCCAAGTTGCACCGCCGTCGGTAGTTCTATAGATCATACCTGATGGACTTGTAGCCAAGCCGAGTAAGCCGTCGTCAAAAAAATCAACGGCAGTAAGATTATCATTTGTGAACCGCGGTGTAAATTCACTCCAATTTGAGCCTCCATCTGTGGTTTTGTAAACTGCTCCTAAAAAACCAACTGCAACAGCAATGTTTGCATTTAATATTTCAAAATCATAAATAGGTGAATCATTCGGCGGCGTGGTAGTCGTCCATGCGGCGCCCCGGTTCGTAGTTTTAGCAATCACTCCTACCGAAGTTGAACCCATCATCCACCCTATATCTTCATCAATAAACTTAACCGTGTAATATTCTTTCGACAAGGTCTGCTTATCCCATGTAACTCCGCCGTTCATTGTTGAATAGAACACAGCATCACCGCAGATATACCCAACTGTATCGGAGGGAAAATATATATCATGCAAATTATTTGATGTACCCAATTTTGCCGATTCATCCGACCATGACACGCCGCCGTTTAATGTTTTCAGAATTGTTCCGCTGTTTCCTATAACATACCCCGTATCGTTATTAAAGAAAAAGCAACCGGTTAAACTGTTCCTGGTTTTCGTTGCTATCTGCGAATTCCAATTTGACCCGTCTGTCGTTTTGAATATTACGCCTCCGTCTCCTACCGTCCATCCGTTTATTGTTGAAGAAAACCCGCACGCATACATATTAAAGCTGCCATTTCCAACAGTTGTAAAAACCCAGTTTGTACCGCCGTCATAAGTTCTGCCTATTTTCCCATTACTTCCTGAAATATACCAGATCATATTGTTGACCATTTCAATATCATACATGGTTTCTCCGAACACAGCATTTGATAAACCGGTATTTGTCCAGGTCGCCCCACCGTCGGAAGTAACCGAAGCATCACCGGTCCCAACCATCCAGCCGTTTAGGTTATCGTAAAAATCTATGTCAAAATTAGTCTGCTGTGTAAACGATGCCGATTCAGAAATCGCCCAGTTTGATCCCCCGTCGGTAGTTCTTCCGTAGCTTTGGTTCGTACCGCATACAAATCCGTTATTGGCATCAAGAAAATAAACATCCCGGAACCAGCCGCTCTGTAGAGTCATTCCGTTTTGTGAAGCCCAGCTAGATCCGCCGTCGGTTGATTTATAAATAACGCCTAGTTCGCCCGCTGCCCAGCCGGTAGATGCATTAATGAATGTCACAGTCATTAAATCACCAACTACCGTGGGATCGTTAATCAAAGTCCATGTTGCAGCCGTATCAACTGAACGAATAATTGTTCCGGCAGTACCAACCGCCCAAAGTTTTCCATTGGAATATGAAACACCGTAAAGATTTGAACTGGTTACCGGGGATGAAGTACTCCAAGTTGTACCTCCGTTTACAGTAACAAAAACTCCCCCGTTGGACCCAACAGCAACAGCAGTATTTGCATCAATAACGGCAATATCCTGAATCTGATCTTGCAATTTCGGGTGAACGCGCGTCCAGGAAATTTGCGCCTCAATATTAATTGCTACGAGTAAAAATAGTATAGCCGGTAAATATATTTTGTTCATTACCATCTCCGTTTTTTTGGTTGTTTTTTTCTATGTTAATGATGCATTCTGTTTCTATTTTCCATAAACAAAAATCATAACAAAATTTGTTGTAGTGTGCGGCAAGTAAAATTTGTGACGGAGATCATTCGCTTAGAGGAGATCACCGAAGTATCGTTGCTTCCCAGACGGTAATGAATGTATTAATCTTATCTTTTTTTTTGATTACTTTATACTAGGGAATAATTATATTTAATAATCACACATCCATTCACAGCATGGATACAAATGAAAATTAATATAAAGCATATATCGGTATTGCTGCTTGCGGTCATTTTTGTGAGTTGCGGCAGGGGAGAACAGAAAGCAAAAAAAAACGAAGAAACAGAAGTGGAAAAATTGTCCCGTACAGATAGGATTTTTAAAAAAGCCGACAGCCTTTCTTTCATTTCAGAATACGACAAATCCAATTTACTAATCTTACCCGAAATTCATGATTTATATTATAAGAAGGATTATAAAAATTATATCGATGCTGTAAACATGGCTGCTGCTAATTTCCGCAAACTAGGCAACTACGATAGCGCATTCACCTACTGCGGAAAAATTGTAGACAGTCTTGCTCGATTCCCGGATTCAACTAACCTTAGTATTGCGCAGACTTATTATTTACTAGGATTAATGTACCGTGATTATGGAATTACAAAGGAAGCTTCGGAATATCTTAACAAATCTTTACAAATTAGAAGTGAACTGCTGCCCAAAAATGATCCTTTAATTGGAGATATTTATAATAATATTGCCATTGTATCTCAAATAAAAGGGGAGCTGGATAATGCGGAAAAGTATTTCAGGCTTGCTCTTGAGTTAAGAAAGCAGCGCGGATTCTACGATAAAAGCGTAGCTTCAACCTATATGAATTTAGGTACAATATTTTATGATAAACGTGAGTATACACTTTCCTTTAATTACCTTGATACGGCAATGACGATTCAGAGAAAAATTCTCGGGGATTATCACCCGGCTATTGCATCAATATTAACCAACATCGGCAATACTTTATCTGAGATCGGCAAGCTGGATTCATCTATTGTTGCCTATAATAAAGCCGTTGAAATATTAAAAAAAACCTTCGGCGATAACCATCCCCTCATTGCAAAAATCTACAACAACATCGGGGTAGGCTATTCGTTTTTAAACGACTACAATAGCGCGATTACTTTTTTCGAAAGATCAATACAGATAAAGGAAAAACTAAATTCAAAATTGGGCAATGATTATTACGATAATTATTTAAACCTGGGAATAGTTTATCAATCATTAAATGATCAACAAAAGACAATTGAATACTACTCGAAAGCAATGGAGATAGGAGACAAGCTCTTTCCCGGCACGCCTATTTCGGCGCAAATAAAATCCATGATGATTGAGCCGCTTCTTGACTCAGGAGAAATTTCTGCTGCAAGGAAATATTATTATGATATTATGCGGATTTTTCAGAATTCAGCTGAAGTGGACAGCTTTTCATTCTTTAAATCACGCACGCAATTATCAAACATACTTCTAGCTGAAGAAAACTTTATTGCAGCTATTAAAAATACAAGCGATTGCTTGAAATATTTCAAATCAATTGACGAATTAAACTGGATTCTTTTCTGCTACGAACTGCTTGCAACCGCAAACCTCGGGGACAAAGATTATACCGAGGTTGGGAGATTATACGAAGAAACAAAAGAATATTTTACCGGCGAAAACAATAAATTCGACGTGGGAAAAATTGCCGCATACCAAAGAATTTACAGGATGTATAATTTAATATTGAATATGACGGGAAATGCATTTTACAATCAGTATATCGAAGCAGGGGATGTCGCGAACCTTGATAAATGTAAAGAAGTATACGAAAATATGATTGAACTTTTTCAAAAGAACTATAGTATAATTTTATCCGAATCATCAAAAATTGCAGGTTCTTCAAAAATCAAAGAATACTTGGGAACAGCAATTGAATCAGCGGTTATGAATTATAAACTGAACCCGACGAATGAAAATTATGAATTCGCATTAAAGATTGCCGAGTTCGGAAAATCTTTAACCCTGCTTGAAAAACTCGATAAGAATACAGCAATGGAATTAAGCAATATTCCCGCCGGGTATGCAGCCGATGTTTCATCACTTCAAAAACAGATTTTCAATATAAATTCAATAATATCAAAAGAAAATGTAACAGAGCTTTCGAGGGAGAAAAAAGAAATACTGGAAGCCGAATTGCTCGACAAGAGATTCGAACTGCAGCAAATTGAAAGATTGCTCCGGGAAAAGTATCCGTTATACAAAGAGATTACCGAATTCAAAATTGATATATCGGTAGAAGATATTACAAGTAATATAATCGACCCGGATCAAACTGCCGTTGAGTTTTACATTCATGGTAAAAAATTATATTCTTTCATTATTTCGGAAAGCTCAAAAGAAATAATAGTAAACAGCCTGCCGGATGATTTTGAAAATAAAATTCAAAGTTTTTTGAGTAGTATCACATCAATTGATGATCCGGATATTTTCGCACAGAAATCGTATGATATTTACAAGACTGTATTTGCCGAAACCGATTTGTTAATAGACACACACAGACTTTTAATCATTAACGATGGGTTTTTAGGCTATGTTCCTTTTGATGCGTTGATTTATGAATTGCCAGCCGGTGTAATCAATTATAAAACGATGCCGTATTTGATTAACAAACTTTCTATCGGCTATGCATATTCGTTCAATGTACTTAGTAAATCTACCCGGGGACGGCAATATATTTCCACCTTTTTAGGAATCGCTCCATTCAGCAGCGTAGAAAACTAAGCCGCAGCTTTCCTTTTGATGTATATATAAAATAATAATCCCAAAAGTAAAATTACAGCGGGTAATATGTAATAAATAGTACGTATGCCTGTTTGAAAACTAAGTTTATCTAATCTTCCGATTGGAACCGCGGCAGCCCAAAATATTGGCGCAGCAGTTTTTGAATTACTCTTCTTTAGGTATTGCAATTTCGCATTGCGAAGCGCTTCATCCTTCCTGTCACCGTTTTTAAGATTACCATAAAACGAGTTCATTATTCTTGAAGTACTAATATCATCTATTTCCCATAAGCTCATTACTACCGAAGGACAGCCTGCAAACCTAAATGCCCGCGCCATGCTGATTATACCTTCTCCCTTTAACAGCGCACCGGTCCCGGTATTGCATGAACTTAAAACGGACATTTTCGCTTTGAGATTCATTGGATAAATCTCTGAAATATAAATCGAGTTTTCCTCTTCCGTTTTGAATTTATTTGAAATATAAAACCGGGTGAGCAACGGATTTTCATTATCAATTTCTGTGTGCGTTGCAAAGTGAATAATATCATACGCGCTTAAATTTTCCAGCAGACGATTCTTTTCAACTTTTCCGTCTAATTCAATATCTCCGCCTATTATATCTTGAATGCTCTCAACCTCAGTTCGTGAATACAACAAAGGCTGCAGCGGTGCATCTTGATTTTTACTGCCTTTTTGAAATATAGAATATGCAATTGTAATCAACAATATCAATGAGGCTGTTTTCATTTAATTCTCCAGGCGTTCCATAATTTCTTTCGACTGAATTTTATAATCGGGACTTTCAGCCGTAATGAAAAGATATCTTTTTGCACTTTTAATATCATCCAGGAAAATATAACAAAGTGCCGTGTACCAATTTGCTTCGCTATAAAATCCGTTGCCTGCATCGGTAGTAATATTCTCGAATGTTAAAATCGCTTCTGCAAATTTATCCAGAGCCATCAATGAAACACCTTTGTAAAAATATGCGCTTTCATTTCTCCCTGTTTCTAAAATTTTATTAAACGCTGCAATCGATTCAGGATATTTCCCTTGATTATACAAATCCATCGCCTCATTTAACTTGTTTACATCACCACCGCTCCTTTTGTGCATTGTTACATCCGGATAAATATCGAAATACTCCGTGTATAATTTTTCATTCATTGAAGAATTCATTAAATAAAGTAATGAGACGGAAACAATCATCAATACTGCCGCCGCGGAAGTAACCATCATTCTTATATTGTAATTACTTTTTACCGACGCACCGACCTTTTTACTAACTTTATTTATTCCGGATTTTATTTCCTCTGTTTTATACTCATCGAGAGCATCAACTGCATCGGAACATAGCGGGCAGTCAATTAAATGTTCTTCTACCCTCCTTAATCCTTGTTCACCCAGGTTCCCGGATTTATAGTCTAGAATTTCCTCTCTGCTCAAGCATTTTTCCGATATTGTAATTTTACCATCCATTATATATCACTTTTTTTCAATTCACTTAATAAAGCTATTTTCAAGTTTCTTTTCCCGTTCTGTATATAACTTTTTACCTTTTTTTCGGGAATAGATTGTTCCAGCGCAATCTTCTTGTACGACATTTTATTGAAATAAAACTGTTCAATACAAACTCTTTGTTCTTCCTTCAATTCATTTACTTTTGATCTCAGTAATTCATTGCTGAATATGCTTACATCTTCATGATTCAAAAATGAGTCGCTTTCCATAAATTCAATATCAAATAATTTTTTTTGCTTATAAAATATATTTTTCTGCCTGATTATCATAAGACATTTATTCTTCGATACGGTATAAATCCATGATTTAAAATTTTCCACTTTCTTATACTTCAACATTTCCACTAGGCTTTCATATATATCCATCACCGCATCGCTGGCTGCATCATTATCGGAAAGATACTTCAAACAAACCAGATATATTAAATGCGAATACCGATTAAACAACTCTGCAAGATTTGATTGGTTGTGATTACGACAGTAATTATCTAGCAGTTCACTGTCGGACATTTCCGCATACTTAATATTTTTTGAGCCCTTGAAAATCATAACAGTTGGAAACCCGCATTAGATTGTGTGATCAGTCCTTTATATTAAATATACGAAAAACCATTAAATATTTTCTTACCCGCTATGTGCGCTTTAGCGAATAATAATTGAGCAGCTTATATTGCTTCACTCTTTTCATCTCTAATTGAATTGCGGTGGGTTTATATCGATCGTATTAAATTCTTTGTGTCCTTTTGCTCGATAACCGAGGATCAAAGTATGGCTGAGTGATTCCGGTGTTGTTTGTCGGGATTACCGCATGGTACGAAAAATCGTCTTCCGGCAGGCAAGGTTTTCGTCTCGTGCATTGTTGCTCAAATCAATTTTTTATTGCGGTTAATGATAATAATTCGGTTAACATGATTAGAAACCACACAAATATGTAAATTTATTTTGGATAGATGTCCAAATTACATACGATACCCTCAAATGATATAGTTTTGAGATGAGCTAAAATAAGACTAATTTACAGTAGTAATTATTTGTAATGCTTCAGTAACATACCTTGTTTGCAATTCCTTAAAAGAAATTCATTCATATAACTGCTGATCAGAACATAATAAAATTTATTAAGACCAATAAAAATATGTGGACAAATGTCATTTAAAAAAATTAATCTAGTTAAACCAATAGAACGAGCAATCGCCGAAGAGGGATATACAGTTCCCACACCAATACAGCAGCAGGCAATTCCAATCATACTTGATAGAAAAGATCTGCTGGGATGCGCTCAAACAGGTACCGGTAAAACCGCTGCCTTTGCAGTTCCGATTTTGCAAATTTTGTATAACGAGAAAAATCTACGCGACAAGAAAAGAATCATTTATTCTTTGATCGTTACTCCTACCAGGGAACTTGCAGTTCAAATTGGAGAAAGCTTTTCGAACTACGGTAAATATACCGGACTCAAAAACGCAGTTGTATTCGGAGGTGTTCCGCAGAAAGCACAGACCGATAAATTAAGAGCCGGCGTAGATATATTAGTTGCAACTCCCGGCAGACTTCTTGATTTAATTAATCAAAAATTTATCAGTCTCAAGGACATTAAGCTTTTTGTTCTCGATGAAGCCGACCGTATGCTCGATATGGGATTTATAAACGATGTAAAAAAAATAATTGCCAAACTCCCTGCTAAACGGCAGTCGTTATTCTTTTCCGCAACAATGCCTTCGGAAATTGTAAAGTTAGCCAACACGATTTTAGTAAATCCAGTTAAAGTGGAAGTGACACCGGAATCACCAACGGTTGAAGCAATTCAACAGGGTGTTTATCATGTTGCAAAACCGGATAAAAAAGCTTTACTGATTCACTTGTTAAAAGACCCTGCAATTACTTCGGCGCTTGTATTTACAAGGACAAAACACGGTGCGGATATTGTCGCCAGGAAATTGAACAAAGCCAAAATATTTGCAGAATCAATACACGGGAATAAATCGCAGAACGCTCGTCAGAGAGCTTTGAATAATTTTAAAGCAAAGCAGACCAGAGTTTTAGTTGCGACAGATATAGCCGCACGCGGAATTGATATTGATGAACTTTCACATGTAATCAACTATGAAATACCGAATATACCGGAAACCTACGTGCATAGAATTGGGCGCACGGGACGCGCCGGGTTAGGCGGTACAGCACTTTCATTGTGTGATACGGAGGAAAGATCATATCTAAAAGAAATTAACAAGTTGATTTCAAAACCAATTCCTGTAATTGAAAATCACCCGTTTGTTTCTAATAAAAAGTCCGAAGAAATTAATAAACCCTCTGAAAAATCGAAACCGCATGCAAAGTTGAAATCGAGCAAACATGTTGATTCGTCAAAACCGAATAAATCCAACAGGCGGAATAAAGTAAGCAAGAGAGCATGGACGAATAGAGACGGAAATTAATCTGTGAACGTTCCAAACCGCAGTGATATAAAACCGGGAATGTTTGCAGCTATTGTTTTAAAAGAAGATCAGCGAAGCAATAAACTTACGGAAGGAGTGATAAAAGAAATACTCACAAAATCACCCAGCCATCCGCATGGAATTAAAGTCCGGCTTGAAACCGGTGAAATTGGTCGCGTAAAAAAGCTGCTGGACTAGCAGCCGGAAAGATTAATTTATAGAATCACGAATAGGATATGAAGAACTACTGAGCATGATTTATCTACTTGTAACTCCGTGCCTTCTCCGTGTTCCTCAGTGTAACTGTTTTAACCGTTTCATCAAATATTGATTGCATGTTGATGGTAAACATCAAGATGAATTTTATTTATCTCTGTCATTATTCTATCTTCCGATAAATTTCATAGCCGGCAATTACATCAATCAGTTTGAACTTTTCACTTGAAAGCCCGGAGAAAAACTTAAACATGTACCCTTGTTTAATTAATTCATTTATCTCATCCGGGTTATAAATTATAAGACTATTCAACGGAATGTTGCCTGAAGAATTAATCGAATTAGTTACACTTTTTGTTCTGCGCACCTCAGGGTACCCGTCAATTAAATCAATTCCATATTTTGTATGATGATCCGTATAAATTATTTCGGACGTATTCTCACTGATAAATTTTTTAAATTCATTTTTCTTTTCGAGTGCAAAATAATTTTGATAATCAGTGGTCATTACCATCGAAGCAAGAAACAGAACAACAAAAAAGATAGAGCTGATTTTGAATGAAAATCTTCTTATAAAAGATGCGGTTAAAATTATCGCGGGGAAAAAGACCGGGTATAAATGCCAACTAAATTTTAGGTTCAAAGGGCGATAATCACTGAGCGATGTAGTCATTGCCGCATAAAGAGTTACAATTCCGAGAAACCAAAAAACAAGTCCTTTATCCCGGTGCAAGCGAATCAGCAAAACACTTTGTACAAGCGCAATGAGTGGAATGAACAAATAGAAACGTCTGAGAAAAATACTTTTTAAATTTTCTACAAATATTTGATGTAATACACCCGCAAAATATTTGAACCCGCTAACTTCTCCGGCATTCGCTGTGTATGGAAAAAAATCATAATAGGAATATTTATAATTTTGCTCAATTATATGAAGGCGGTAAAAATAATCACCGGTATTAGCGCCGTAAATCAACGCTTCAATGAATAAAGCCATTGCGGGTATCATCAACATAATTAAAATACCCTTATCAATTTCATGCGTTATTTTTAACCGGTAAAGAAATAATAAGAACAGGAGAATTCCCACGTAATAAAAATTCATTTTCCCGAAAATTGAAACGGCAAAATAAATACCCGCGAAAATTGAATCCTTACTCTCATTATACTTGAGATACTTAATAAGGTAATAAATCCCTAAGTTGATAAAGAAGGCTGCAGTCAAATCGGAGAAGTTTAAGGTTGCAAAAATTATATCGATCGGAAAGACTGCTAGAATAAACGCAGAAATTAACGCTGTTTTTTTATCAAATATCTCATTAGTAACGGCATAAATAAGGGCAATGCTAAGCAATGAAAAAAGGAATGGGAAAGCTATACTTCCAATTTCATTTTTACCGAAAATTGCAAATCCGGCTGCTGTTAATACAGTAATAAGTTTCCGAGCCAAATCGACCGGGTAACCGAAAAAATTTTCAGGATACGTCCCTTCTAAAAATGAAATTGCCAACTGGGAATAGTAAGAGTCATCCGAAAAGACATGACCCATGAAAAAAATAATCCTAACAATTGCAGCTAGACTTATAATTAACAGCAATAAATATTTTGGATTATTTAATTTCTCGAAAAATTCTTTTTTCAATTTATCACAAATTAAAATGTCTGCATTAGGGAAATAATATGTGAATCTCTGCTGTCATAATCAAACAGTACAAATGCGTAATCATAGTTAGTGTTATTCCACAGAAGATGGGAACCGGTTGTCAAACGTTTTGATTCATAACGCTTATGCAACTTCGTTTAACTCCATGCCTTCTCAGTGTTTCTCCGTGTAACCGCTTCAATCGTTTCATCAAATATTGATTGCCTGCTGATAGTACACATCAAGATGAATTTTATTAATCTCAGCATCGGCAAGATATTCATCAAAGGTCATGCGTTTATCAATAATTCCCGAAGGAACAATTTCAATAATTCTTTCGGCGATGGACTGCATAAACTGATGATCATGTGAACTGAAAAGCACCGTTCCCGGAAAATCAATCAGGGCATTATTTAAAGCCGAGATTGCCTCTAAGTCAAGATGGTTTGTCGGTTCGTCAAGAATTAAAACATTTGCGCCGGTCAACATCATTTTTGCAAACAGACACCTAACACGTTCGCCGCCGGAAAGAACTCTCGCACTCTTCAAAGATTCTTCACCGCTGAAGAGCATTCTCCCAAGAAACCCGCGGATGTACGTTTCCTCTTTCTCTTTCGAAAACTGCCTCAGCCAGTCGATTAGATTCATATCAACATCAAAATATTTTTCATTATCCTTTGGAAAATATGCGACCTTTGTCGTTACTCCCCATGAATAATTACCTTCGTAGGATTTTTCATTTCCTGCAATGATATTAAACAAAGTGGTTTTTGCTAAATCGTTTGGACCAACAAATGCAATCTTATCACCAGTCTCAACTTTAAATGAAAGATCATTCAAAAGAAATTCGCCTTCATATTTTTGTGAAATATTTCTGATTTCCAGTAGATTATCTCCGGCTTCTCTCTCAGGCTTAAATGCGATGTACGGCATTTTTCTGGAAGATGGTTTAATATCCTCCAGCGTAAGATTTTCAAGCTGTTTCTTTCTTGATGTTGCCTGTTTAGATTTTGAAGCGTTTGCGCTAAACCGATTTATAAATTCCTGCAGCTCTGCTCTTTTAGCTTCAATTTTCTTATTCGATTCCTTAGCCTGCTTTGCCGCCAGTTGACTGCTTTCAAGCCAGAAGTCATAATTGCCGGTGTACATTTGTATTTGTCCGAAATCTATATCGGCAATATGCGTACACACTTGATTAAGAAAATGCCTGTCGTGAGAAATTACAATAACCGTATTCTTAAATTTCGAAAGGAAATCTTCAAGCCAGCCGATTGAAATAATATCGAGGTGGTTGGTCGGTTCATCAAGCAGCAGTATATCCGGGTTGCCGAATAATGCTTGAGCCAGCAGCACCTTAACCTTTTCATTCCCGGATAAGTCCTTCATCAATTTATTATGATATTCGTCGTTAAGCCCGAGTCCGCTCAATAATTCTGCGGCTTCAGATTCAGCTTCCCAGCCGTACATCTCTGCAAATTCGCCTTCCAGTTCGGAAGCTCTTATTCCATCTTCATCGCTAAAATCCGGTTTCGCATAAAGCAAGTCCCGTTCTTCCATTATGGAATAGAGTTTTTTATGTCCCATTATTACGGTTTTAATCACCTGGTATTCGTCATACTCAAATTGATTTTGTTTTAACGTTGTTAACCTGCTGCCGGGAGTAATAATAACATCCCCGGAGCTTTGTTCGATTTCACCGGAAAGAATTTTAATAAACGTTGATTTACCCGATCCGTTTGCGCCGATTATACCGTAACAGTTGCCGGGAGTAAATTTCAGATTCACTTCCTCAAATAAAGTTCTTTTACCAAATCTTAATGTCAGATTACTTGTACTTATCATTTATGTCTTAATCCATTCTTTTGTGATGAATATTGATCAATTATATTAACCACTTCTTGAAAAAGAGGGTTATCGAAACTTTCAGAATTTAGAATAAATTTCATTTGGAATAAAATCGGTTAGGTTGTTCTAAATAGGGAAAAGCGAAATATCTCTTCGAAAATCTTTTCTTTTACAGATACCTTTGCCAAAAAATTCGATTGCAATAATACAAAATAAAATTGACTGTTCACAATTCCGGCAATTCACAAACGGGATAATGATATTAAATGAGTTAATAATTCGCAGCTATGGTTATCCGATCATTATAAGTATGTTGAGCATGTACCAATCAACAAAAACAAACCAGCCATCGACTCCGCCTTCAATGCCGTCAGGCATAATCGGGATGTCACCCCCATGTCATACTGAGCGGAGTCGAAGTATGATGCGAATCTGTCCCGACACTGTCTAGATCATGTAGGGACAGAAAATTTTCTGTCCCTACAACTGCACGACCAAAAATGACCCACCCGTCGGCTCCGCTTACATTTAAATGAATTTTTATTATTTTTATCCAGCGATCCGAGTTAAAATTTATAATATTATTTATAACCGTGAAAAACCGGAAACCAAATAGACTGCCAGAATATGATTATGCTGAAGATGGCTGGTATTATGTAACAATTTGT
>JAIOZI010000067.1 GCA_021740785.1 Melioribacteraceae bacterium | reverse complement strand
CTGCATATGTCATCGACAAGTTCTGCCTCAGACAGATAAATTAGTCTCTTAAAATTTGGTGATTATTGCCATTCAATAGCGCCGCCATTTATGGCGGGGATCCAAGAAAAACAAACTCCATCGGGCTTCAGCCCAAACGGGGATTCGAATTAGTGGATAAATGGATGAAAACATGGATAGGTTAATGAATAACGGATTGTCGGATTCTCGAATTAACGAATTTGCGGATTGGCGGATGATTTGATTCAGGTTTCTGGTTACAAACATCTACCCATTAAATTAACAACTATCAATGATTATCGGATTTTTAATTTGACGGCTTAAGGGTGCTTATTATTGCGCTTTAATAGCTCCGCCATTTATGGCGGGGATCCAAGAAAAACAAACTCCATCGGGCTTCAGCCCAAACGAGGATTCGAATTAGTGGATAAATGGATAAAAACATGGATGTGTTAATGGATAACGGATTGTCGGATTGGCGGATTAACGGATTTGCGGATTGGCGGATTGGCGGATTTGCGGATGAACACATGGATGCGTGACTGCCTATGCTGAATATAAATGTAATAAAATATGATCTAATTATAGCTCTACCTCCGGTAGACAAGTTCGGGAGTTAAAATTGAGTGATTGATTTTTTCATTTTGTCTTAATTCTCATCCCTTGAGTTTTACCCCGCTATTTTGTGTTTGTCTGTTTTTCAATAGTCAATTGTCAATAGTCAATTTTCGCCGGCTTTATGTAGGGGATTATCAATATTCAATTTTCCGCTACTTAATAACTAAAGAACTGAATCCACCGAAGTTCGGAGTACTTAGGTGGATAATGACATAATAACCATTAACAGGTTTGATTTATTCCCTTTTGCGCCTCAGCGTTCTTACGGTGATTTTCAGGTGCAAAATTAGAATTCGGTTTTACGGAATTCTTTCTCAGTGTTTCCCCACATCGTTCGAGCAATCGGGATGCTATTATTTCAAGTATGCTTCTGCGGTTTATTTATTCCCTTCACCAGCAGCCAAATTGTTAAGGAAAATTCACCTAAGACTCCGGGAATAATCACAATCATTTCAAACAATTCTTTATATTCGGCGTAATTATGCATCAGCAATTGAGCGCAGCTATCTACTAAATAACCGAATGCAGCAATTTGGAGAAGTACTCCTATAGTTTTGGGGAAATAATCGGAACTGAAAATTAATTTCCCGAGAATAAACAGATGCAACCCGAAAAATAGGAGTCCGACTAACCAAATATGATCAAATTTATCAAGCAAGAATATAACTTGATTTTCCAATTCTTCTTTAAGCAGTACAGCATTTGTGTTAAATCTATATGCTATTTTTTGTATTTCAAATAGATTAAATAATGCAATTCCAAATATTACTCCATTTACAACTCGCAGAATAGAGGAAAAAATCGATTGATTTTTATCAACCGACCTAATAAGGATATATAATGGATAAGCCAGCAGAATATCAACAATTACCATCAAAAGAAATGCATAAACTCCCCAATTGAACTTAATCGAGTTATTGAGAATATTGGTTGTTGTTTGCGATATATCTCCATCAATAAGCATTCCTTCCAGTACGAAGAAGTTTGCATAAAATCCGGTGATAAAAATTATCAAGTATCCTAATCCTGTTAAGCGGGCAATTATGTTTAACTCTTTCATTTTATTAAGTCATCTTAATTTTGGGAATTAATAATTATTACAACATTACCTTTTTTGTGTCCTTCCGAGATATAACTGTGTGCTTGAGCTACTTTTTCAAGAGGGAATTGACGATCAATTATTGTTTTTAACCTACCTTCACTAAAAACAACAACTAATTCAGAAAGTAATGATCGCAATTCCTCATCCTTCTTCAATCCTGCTGCGGCAAACTTTGCCTTTTTATTCCCGATAATTGATGTAATCATCATTTGCATAAGTAATGGAAACTTGAGAACAGGTGAAATATACTGCCCATTCATACTCAATGAACCCTTGCTTTCGTGAAAAGAGCTCTTCCCAATTGTATCATAAATAACATCATATTTTGCATTTGATTTTGTAAAGTCTTCTTCCGAATAATCAATTACAAAGTGCGCTCCTAAAGACTTTACTAGCCCCAAATTCTTTGTACTGGTTACACCTGTTACTTCGGCGCCAAGATATCTTGCAATTTGAATCGCGGCTGAGCCAAGGCTTCCCGATGCTCCGTTAATCAAGACTTTTTGTCCCGCTTTAACATTTGCCATTTCTTTAAGGAAAATAAAGGAAGTAAGATGTCCGTCACAAATTGTAGCTGCTTCGGTGAAACTCATACTTTCCGGCATGTGAAGAATCACCCCATTTTCCGGTACTGACAGAAATTCCGCATTAGTACCAAAACCTAATGTAGTTTCCCCAAAAACCTGATCACCGACTTTGAAACGTGATACATTTTTACCAAGTGATACTATCACACCGGCAAACCCGGTACCGGGAATAGCATGTTTTGGCTTTAACAACCCGGTGAATAAACGTCCTATGTAAGGTTTACCTGTTCTCATCATAGAATCTGCCCGGGTTGCTGAAGCTGCGTAGACCTGTACAAGAACTTCATTTTCTTTTGGTTCCGGTTTATCTATTTCCATCAATTGAAATACTTCGGGATTACCATATCCGGTGGCTATAATCGCTTTCATTTTATTTACTCCATTTCTTTTGTTTCTGATTTTTTTTTAATTACGGTGTAAATATATGGTGATCGAATGAACAGAGTGTTCGGGAAAAATAAATTTGAGTTCCGATTTATAAATGCGAACTTTTTACTGCCTGCAATTAATCCATTTTTAAAAATTCACTTGGAGTAATACCAGCCGCTTTCTTAAAATAAGTATTAAATGCTGTTTTGGAATTAAATCCGCTTTCGAATGCAAGTCCGATTAATGAAATATGTGAATTGGATGGATCCTTAGCGATTTTTTTAAAATGTTCAACACGATAATTGTTAATAAATTCACTAAAATTTTTCCCGATTTTTTCATTAAGCAGCCATGATAGTTGGTTTGGGTGAATTTCAACACTTTGCGCTAGCGATCGCAGAGTCAATCCGGGATTTAGGTACGGACTCTCACTCTTCATAAAATCAATTATTTTCTTCACATATGATTCTGCTGTCGATTGATCAAGCAGATCGCTTTTTCGTCCGGACACAGGTTCCAATTGTTCTATATCTATATATATTTTTTTATGGTACGCTGAATACCGGGGATCTTTTTTCAAACCATTCACAAGTGGATCGGAAAAGCTGAGAAGCAAAATGGATGATTTTTTTTCTAAGGATTCTTCCAGCCACGCAAATGCTTTATCATTCATTCCAAGGTTTGCATAAGCCAAAAATAAATAAGAGTGGGCTTGAAATGCTGCATGATTCTGAGCTTTAATTTTTAATTGATCTAGAAACAATTTTGCCCTATCATCCTCCCCTTTTAAAATATAAGCCAAAGTTCTGATGCCAAGCTGCTCATCAGGTATCACAACATCATCGGGTAATGTATCCATCAATCTTAATACATCATCGTATTCTCCCAATTTCAATAGACAATAGGATCGCACAATATTTGCCGGAATATTTTTAGGATTAACTTTTATACAATCATCAAATTGGTCAAGTGCATTTTTAAATTCACCAAGTCGATACAAGTAGTAGCCCTTATAGAAAAGTGTTTCCTGATTAAGCGGATCAATTTCCAGAGCATTTTGCAGATGCTTATTTGCCATCTTCATATTACCGGAGAGAATATAGAGAAAAGCCATAAATTGCTGAGCTTCGGGATAGCTGGATTTCAGTTCAATTGATTTGAATGTATGTAATGAAGCGTCCTCAAAACTGCAGTCGGTAAAAAATGATAAGTTTGCTAATTGGTAATGCACACCCGGATTTTGGGGATCAAGTTCAAAAGCTTTGTGAGTTAAATCCGCAGCCTTTTGCCAGGCTTCTTCACGAGGTAAAAATTCCGTAGTTGCCAAAAAACCGTATGCGTCCGCAAGTCCTACATAAGATTCAGCATACTTCGGATCCAATGCCGCTGCTTTCTCATAAAGAAGGATTGATTTTTTCACATCTTCGGGGTTCCACTTATTGAAGTGATATTTAGCTTTTAATGAATATTGATAAGCATCAAGATTATCGGTCTGTTGATTAACCAAATGCTCACCAATTTCAAAATGCCCGAACTGCTCACGTAGTTTTTCCGCAATTAGCAGACTAATTTCATCTTGAATTTCAAAAATATTATCAAGCTTGCGGTCCCATGAATCAGACCAAAAATGTAAATCTTCTTTAGTGTCAATAAGCTGAGCTGTTATTCTAACCATTCCATTCGCCACTCGAATACTTCCCTCCAAAATTACCGCTACACCAAGTTGACCGGCAATTTCTTTCAACGGCATATTTTTATTTTTGAAATAAAACGAGGAAGTTCTGGATATCACTTTCAGACTTTCTATTCGGGCAAGCGCATTGATGATCTCTTCTGTAATTCCATCGCTGAAATATTCATTCTCTGCATCAGCGCTCATGTTAATAAATGGAAGTACGGCGATAGTGTTATTTTTCATATTGATGTTTTCTAATTGAAATCTATCTGACAATCAGCAAAATAAAATAATTTTCAAAAAAAAGTGAAAGAAGTTTTTGTTCTCTAAATCAGGATATGAGAATCGATACTTGGGAAT
Source organism: Melioribacteraceae bacterium (assembly GCA_021740785.1). Taxonomy (GTDB): domain Bacteria; phylum Bacteroidota; class Ignavibacteria; order Ignavibacteriales; family Melioribacteraceae; genus JAIOZI01. The sequence goes on along the minus strand of JAIOZI010000067.1, from coordinate 20,735 downwards.
GGTCGAAAGTTTAAGTTTCTGAAATACGATCACCCCCCCCCATTAAAACGCCATGCTGGTATCAAAGTAAATGGAGAAAATTTCTTCTTTGCTGAAGGCGGCATGAGAGGAGAAGGTAAGCATCTTTTTTATGATTGAAGCCGACAGTCCAAATCCAAATGAAGGATGCCATGCTTTTGACAGCCCGCCGTTGGTATAAACTCTTCCGGTTTCTCCAAATAGAATAAGTCCGATATCGGCTGGGATTAAAATTTTCGTTCTAATCAAATGCGAGCGAAGTTCAACCTGCCCGAATAAAGATGCATCCCCTGCAAATCTCTTCCTGTTAAATCCTCTCAAATCCTGATCGCCGCCTAAAAATTGGGATAGATAAAAAGGATATTCACCCCAATTTCTTCCCCCGCCCATTCGCAAAGCTAAAGTTGAAGGCGAAATAAATTTTTTAAGAGTGAAATATGTCCGAACATCAAAATTTGCTCTTGCAAATCGCTCTTTAATAGTCATCAACTCAGGATAGTATTCTGCGTGAAGATTTAGGTACAGACCATTATTCGGCTGTTCAGGATGATCGCGAGTATCGATATTAAAATTTGTGTTAACTTCAAAAGCGCGCATCACTCCCAGGCCATAAGAAGGATCCGGAAAATCATTCAACAAAAATGAATTTAATATGGATATATTTGATGATTCGAATCCAATACCGAATCCAAATTTGTGATTGGTTCCCAAACTAAACTCTAAACCCGGCTCAATCTTTAAATACTTCTGTTCGAGATTGTAATAATCGGTATTCTCTTTGATATTGCAGAAAGCGGTTTCATTTCCGAAGCCGTAATATTTTGTTAGAGCCAAATCACTTACGGTAAAATCGAGTGTGAAACTCAACCCCTTTACAATAGAATAAAAAATTCCGCTGTACTCGAACTTTCCGCTGTTCGGTTTAGATGCATAAGCAAAAGAGAGCGATTGTTTATATTCATACGGATCAAAACGAAAACCGTAACGGATTAAAATTGGTCCGCCTCCTATCAATAATCCGTCATCGGAATTTAATGAAAGCACAGGGTTGATCAGCCAGTCGTGTCCACGGTCCCTTATCTGCGGTTCATACTTTTCAAAATCATCCTTAGGTTCCGGCACTTCTTCAGTATCGATCCCGGTACCCGAAGATGTTGTAAATTTAGATTTATTCCCGCTGTCGTAGAAATAGACCATTGTTTCGGCATCGGGAATAGGAGTTACGTAAAGGAAATAACCGCTTACATTTGAGCTGTCGATATATTCATCCTTACCGCCGTCTCCGATTACTCGTATTATCGGACCGCATTCAACATCACCGCGGATGATTGTTTTATCATCACCTTTGAGTTTATAAATCCTTATCTCACGGGTTATATTATTATCAGTTAGCTTGTAATACAGCGGATCATCCTTTTTATTGCCGGTATCTTTATCTCTTTTATAAACTACAATTTCAGTCTGAAGATTATTCATACGGGTGACTTCCACGAATTCATCTTTATCAGTACAGAACACATCGATATATTTATTAACCAATTCATAAAACTCATCGGAAACTTCGAAAAGAAGATCGCGTCTTGATTTAAGTTTTGCGATCAATTCACTTGATGCAATAGCATAATATTCGGGGGGCAATTTACTTACAGCCTCTTCAATCACTTCATCGGTAATTTTATTGAATACATTAGCAGTTACCGAATCCCATGTTGGTTTATCAAGTGTTCCAAGAAAACGGCGGTCCAAAAACCTTCCGCTCCATGTAATATCTTCAGCTTGTGGATAGGTGTAATCGAAATGAACTAGTTGGGGAACCATATATTCAGCAGCCATCGGAAAAAGTCCATCGAATTTTGCCAATGCCTGGTCTCGATCGCGCGGTACAGGGTACCAAATTTCATTTTTACCGTAATCATAACGCGCCCAGCGCCATTGATCAGTATGACGGTCCCAATCTCCCAAAAGAATATCCATCAGCCTGGCTTTTAGAAAAGAAGGAGCGTCAACCCATTCGTCTCTTTTATCTTCAAGCCGGTGAAATAATTTGAAAGTACCCATAACTTTATCGGCGCCGGCAAACCCGGGATCATTCTCATCATCGGATTCATCGGGATGGATTTCAATCATTCCGAGCATTCCGCCGAAATCTTCACGGAATTCGCCGAGTTTGGGATCATCGGGAAGATAGACTAAATAAGGTTCCGCCTGAAGCACTCCGACTGCATTGAGAAGAGGCGCAGCAATTAACGGAGCCATCGGATTTGAAGAGCTTATTTGGTCTTGAAGTAAATCATCTGCAATTGTTTCTCTTAGGATTTCCGGAAGAATTTTACTCGGATCTTTATTGATTGATCTGAATTTCCAAATCAATCCGTCACCGCCTTGAAAACGGAGCGACTTAGTCTGCATACCGCCGCCCTTTTTGATTGGAATGAGTCCGCCTCCAAATTTTTCTAGGTTCAGAACTTCAACAGTTACCGGTGAAGTCCACAATTCCCGCCAATGATCACCGAATAGAAATCTATGAAATGATCCTGCCTGGTACTCTGCACCGGGAATTACGGTTTTGTATTCTTTTTCATAATTGTTTTGTGCAAACAATACGCAGTTAAGAGAGAGAATAACAACAAAAAAAATTAGACGGTTCATGGAAATTCTACTCATTGTTATCAAGGTTCAGGGGATATGCTGTGATCGATGCATGCTTCTTTTTATTTTTTTCATCAGAGATGAGCATCGTTCCGTCGCTTAAAAATGCAATTCCTTCCGGCTGTGAGTGATTGTCTTTATCAAGTTCATAAGCAGCCAATACATCTCCCCCGGGTGAAATCTCAAGAACCGCTTTTTCCCCATTAGCTGAAATCAAAAAATACGTCCCCGAAAAAACATTCTTTGCGATTCCGGAAGGATTGAATTCCTTCAGATTAAATTTTTCCTTCAATTCATTAAAATCAATAATGAAACGCGGATTAGGATTTATTTTTAGAGTCTTCAAAGAAAATTCATAAACAGCCCGCTTATTCTTAAGATTTTTACCTGCATAATCCTTACATGCTAATAGCAGCGCATCGGCATCCTCATCATAGCACAGACCTTCAACATTAAATGACGAACTCAACCCGGTATTGATTACTTTATAATCGACTGCCTGTTTATGTCCGCCCTCTTTAAATTGAGCAAGTTCACCGGAAGAAGTTACTAAATAAAAAAATCCATTGGCAAAAGCAATCCCTTCAAAATCTTTATCTGCCCGCCATTTACCGACATCGAAATATTTTATTACGTAACCATTATAAACATCGATTTGAAATATGATTCCTTTTTCATCATTATGACAAAAAACTCTATCATCTTCAATTACCGTTAAACCGGAAATTTCATCAAGCGCATCGGGTAATTTTGATCGTACAACCTTCGGGGAATTGAAGTCATACTTTTCCAGAATTCCACTTTGCGAATAATGGTATGAAAACGTGAATGCAGCGATCATTATTACTCTTATAGTCAGTTTAAAAGTCATTCTTACGAAATTGAATTTTGACAATTGATGTAAAATTAATTATTCCTGCGGTTACTTAACAATTTTGGATACGGCTTTAAATTCAGGTGTACCGCACACATTGAGCAATTCAAAAAGAATTGATTCCGTAGTTGTAACTTCTGCCCCGAGATTTCTCATTCTATCCAGAGCAATTTCAAAATCAAATTTTCTGCGTGAAGATACGGCATCGGCGGCTACATCAACTTGGAAACTGTTTGCGAGCAAGTCCAGCACAGTCTGCTGAACACAAACATGCGATTCAATTCCGCATACAACAACCTGTGTAATGTTTTTATCAATCAATTCTTTAAAAAGTTCTCCGGCTCCCGAGCAGCTAAATGACATTTTATGAATTGCATCGGAATCTTGAAGTTCCTCTTTTATTTCGCTTACCGTCGTACCCAATCCTTTCGGATACTGCTCTGTGTAATAGATAGGAACATTCAGTTCCTTCATCCCTTTTATCAATTTGATCGTGTTATCAACCACTCTTTCGTACTCGTTAATTACCTTGAGTATTCTTTCTTGAATATCAATAATAAGCAGAGCTGTTTTTTCTCTATTCAAAATTTTTTCATGTCTTTTAGTTTCCACAATTACCTCCGTTAATAAATTTTATCCATTCCGTATTTTCCGCAGGCGTACATCATTAAAATTGAAGAAAGATCAATCAGCGCTCGTTTTTCGAGATCCCACGGAACAATCAGATCGTATATATCAGCAATTACTTTCATGTTGTAAAGTATTTTTTTCAATTCGGCATAACTAGGATTACCGTGCCAGTTTGCTACCTGATGTATAAGCTGATTTTCATTTCTTCGCAGAAAATCCTTAAAAGTTATGAAGTTTGTTGTCAGTTTCGTACGCGGTCTGCAGATAGTTATTAAATCATTAAAATATTGATCCCATCTTTTTGCGAGCCTGTCGTTAGTATCGAGCATGAGTTCGTGTGCCTTTTGAATTGTGAACTTTGCCCTGGTCTGTACCTTGAATTTCGGATACAGAGCATAACCATCGTAACTTGTAATTTCCTCATCGGCATACTTCCATTTCCGCATCAGTTTTATAGGTGATTGAATTGAAATCACTTTATCAAGCTCGCTGTCAATAACGATATATTTTCCGCTTGTGTGATTAACAACAGTAAGCCAATGGTTCCAATTACTCACGCTTAACACGCAAGGGTGACCTTTTTTCAGTTCCTGATTTAACAGTTTTTTTGCCTCGTGAGGATTGTCTGCACTGAAATGTTTCATTCTGCAGTTAAATCTTCGCGCGGCTCTGGCTAACCCAATTTCATCCGTGCCCGCCCACCAGGTGCTGCCTGCAATTATACCGATTTGATTCTCATTTTTAAAAATCCCCAGCATAACGAGTGCATATTTTAAGGCAAAGGGACCGCATTGATATCGATTTGGTTGAGGATAAAAACTCATAATTCAATTTTTGTTAGATTGTTTACAGGGTTTCAAAAATAACAAATCTTTTGATAACCAAAACATTTTTAATTAGTTTTCGGGGAATTAATTAGGATACTGATGAAAATCGCAATTGTATACAACGAAGCCTACCCGGAAATAACAGACGAGTATTCAATAGATTTGAATGGAAAGGATCTCGGTTTCCAGCCTTATTTTGATATGAACGGATCCGACCCAATTGCAGAATATGAAGCAATTGCAGATGCATTCCGGAAAGAAGGTCACGAAGCATACATATTAAACATTTTAGACAACATTGATATTTTCTTCAAGGATTACGAGATAAATAAGCCCGATGTTGTTTTTAATCTAGTTGAGATATACAAAGACATTGCCAAATTGGAAATGGGTTTCGCCGGTATTTTGGAATTGATGAAAATCCCTTACACCGGAGCACCGCCACTTGCTTTGGGAACATGTCAGAATAAAACATTAACTAAGCGGATTTTAAGCTCGGTTGGTGTAAGAACAGCAAGATACAAATATCTCAAAAAGACTAGAAAGGTTTACCGGTTAAATCTCGATTACCCGATGATTGTAAAACCTGCTTTTGAAGATGCCTCCGTTGGAATTGATGTTGATGCGGTTGTAACGAATCATGCGGAGTTAAAAAAGCGAATTGACTATATTTTCAGCGAATACCAACAGCCTGTTTTGGTTGAAGAATATATCTCCGGGAGAGAATTAAACGTTGCGGTACTTGGTGATAAAAGACCCCGTGCTTTACCGATAAGCGAGATTGATTTTTCGGAGATGCCAGATCATCTATATAATATCGTAAGTTACCAGGCTAAATGGGATCCGTACCACGAATCATATCATAAAACAATTCCGATCTGTCCGGCAAAACTTCCGAAGAAAATTGAAAAGGAAGCTAAGGAAGTTGCCGTAAAATGTTTTAAGGTAATGCAGTGCAGGGATTATGCCCGTGTGGATATGCGGTATTCAAAAAAGACTAAAAAGCTGTATGTTCTTGAAGTAAATCCAAATCCGGATTTAACCCAGGATGCAGGCTTCATGCGCTCAGCGAAGCATGCCAGACTTTCGTATAATAAAACATTGAATAAAATTGTAATGCTGGCTGCTAAAAGAGGCGGAAAAATTTAGACGTTTATTTTGATTAAGAATCCTATGAGAAGCGTAATAGCGTTCTACCATTAACATTCTACGGATATAAATGTCAATCTTTATAAGGTATGATTCTGACAAAAATTATAAATTGTTTTTCTTTTTATTCTTTTAAAAACCAAACATTTGTAAATCTTAGTTAGTCTTTATTACCTTTCCCCTAATACCCCACAAAACTATACCGCTGACAATAATCATTGAAATTGATAAAGAGATTAAGCCGAATTTAATTATAATTTCCTGCCACAATGTTCCTTGATACCCGGCACCCGCAATCGGCATCATTTCCGAGCCCGCTCCCCAAATTGCAGCAAAGAGAGTCGTTGCCCAATTTGTGAAAGTACCAAACAGCAATAGACCGAAACTCCATTTCAGAAGTCTACCGGATAAATTCAATTTTGTCCAAATCACCCCGAAGATAATCAAAAGCATTCCGTTTAGTGTACCTTCCAAATGGCTTGACAATCCCATGCGGGGATTTGCCGTCAATGGAATTAAGAAACCTGTGATTAAACCAAGTAAAAATAAAAGTACTCCAAACCGGATAAGTTTGCGACTCTGATCTGATTGAATATCTATATTCATCCTACTTTTTCCTTTCTTGTTATTAATAGTAAAAATTAATCGATATAATAATCTTGATTTATATTTCCCACCAAAGAAAATTGAACAACTAATCAGCAATTATTTTCGTTTAAAATAGTAATTGTCTCATTTAAATTCATCACCTCAAAATCCGGTTTGACTTTTGAATCAGTAGGCAGCGGGTATTTTGTTTTACCGGTATAAATTAAGATCCCAATTCCGCCGATCTTCTGAGCTGCACCTATATCCGTCTCCAGATCGTCACCCAGCATTAAAAATTTTTCGTTTTCATCCGCTCCGCTGATTTTTAATCCCGAATGAAAATACAACTCCGAAGGTTTACCTATCAATACAGCTTCGGTTTCAGATGCATATTCAATTGCTTTGACGAATGGACCGACATCCAGCAACAATCCATCTTCGGGAGTTTTCCAAAACCTGTTCTTCTGCATGGCAATAAGCTTCGCCCCGTTCTTTACTTTTTTGAAAATCTCAAGCATAATTTCATAATTCCAATTCTTTCCCATATCACCAATTATTACGGCTTGCGGATTTTCATTATTCTCAAAATCCTTAAAAAGAGATTTAACCGGTTCCGAACAGTAAACGGAAACGCTGTGAAAGTTTTCCTTTACGTAATTTAATGCCGCATCGGCTGCAGTCATTAGCGGATATGGAATCTCAATATTCAATTCTTCAAAAAATTTCAAGATTTCTCTTGAATGGGTGAGTGTGGAATTACTGATAATTGCACATTTTCTATCTGTCTTTTTAAGATACTCGAAAAAGTCTTCAATACCGGGAGCGGCTTTTTTACCGATTTTCAACACACCGTCAAGATCAATTAATAAAGGAAGCATTTTTTACCTATTTTTCGTTAATGTAACTCTTGATTTCTACTATAATCATGTATCCGAAGGAATAATTTGCTGCTAAGTATAATGATTTTTTACCTCTCTTTTGATTCAAAAATTCGATAATTTTGTTATTTGTAATATACGGTCGTTATATCCTTTATTTTTAGAAGCAACCAAGTTAAAAAGATAAAAGGGGCTTGATGATAGATTCGATTCACATACATAATGTAGTTATTCCTTTTCTCTATTTGATTACATTTGTAGTTTATGTTTATGATTTTGTAAAAGATAAGCCAATGCTGAATAATGCGAAGCGTGTGTTTTTGTTCATAACACTTATACTGCACACATTTTATTTGCTTTCGCGTACTATCGAATTTGATCATCCTCCAATCACAAATAAATTCGAAATATTTACCGTACTCGCATTCGCCCTAAGCTTTTCATATTTCATCCTTGAATTGCTGACTGATGTGAGAGGAACCGGTTTGTTCATCATTGCTTTTTCAATTGTGCTTCAAATTGCATCTTCACTTTTCATCGAAGATCTGGTTGAAGTAAAAACTATTTTAAGAAGCAACCTGCTCGGGATACATGTTATCAGTGCAATGCTGGGTTATTCCGGCATTACCATTTCAGCCGTTTACGGCATACTATTTCTAATGCTTTATAAACGGATGAAATCGAATGAGTTCGGACTGATTTTCAAACGGCTGCCGAATTTGGAATCGCTGGAAAAACTTAGTTTTATAGCAGCGATTATCGGATATGTTTTATTAACCATATCAATTCTTATCGGTGGAATGTGGCTTCCAAATGCCTTCCCAGACTTTAGTTACTTCGATCCGAAACTCATTTCAACCTTCATTGTATGGGTTGTTTATACAATTGGAATAATCACAAAATTAACCGGCAATCTTTACGGTAAGAGAATTATTGTGTTCAATTTATCCGGATTTGCATTAGCCATAGTTTCACTAATATTAACAACGTTTATAACGAATACTTTTCATTCATTTTATTGATTCCATGAGTATTTTCTTGAAAGCTTTTTTATATGAATATAATCGGCATCACAATAAATCATAAAACAGCTCCTATTGAATTAAGGGAGGCTTTACATTTAAGTCAAAATGAAATAACGCAAATTATTCCTCTCTTAAAAGACAAGCTATTTTCAGAAGGATTTGTACTCTCAACATGCAACCGGACTGAAATTTTCGGTTTTCCGAAAAGTCACGGTGTAAATTTCAAAAATGTGCAGGATTTGTTAAAAGATTTTAAACCCATTGAAGGAATAAACAGCAATAATTTTTTAAATTATTTCTCATGCGGTGCAGTTAAACATATATTCAAAGTTGCTTCCGGAATTGATTCATTAGTAATCGGCGACAGCCAGATATTAGCGCAGGTAAAAGAAGCTTTTCAGATTTCAGAGGATATGAATTTCACCAGTTCTCTTATGCGCAGAATAAGTGATTCAACAATTAAGGTTGGAAGAAGAGCAATAAGCGAGACGCTAATCGGTGAAGGAGCAGTAACTGTTAGTTTTGCGGCAATTAAAGTTATTGAAAAAGTTTTCGCTTCATTCGAAAAACGATCTGCTCTCGTGATCGGTGCAGGTGAAACAGGTGAATTAGCGGCTATTCATCTTAAAGACTTAGGAATCGGCAAATTAACAATTACAAATCGTACATTTTCCAAAGCTGAAAACCTAGCTGAAAAATTAAACGCAGATGCAATAAAATTCGAGAATTTTAAAGATCATCTTCAGCATTTTGATATCATAATTAGTGCAACAAGTTCCGGTGAACCAATCATTTATTATGATGATATTAAAGCGATGATGAAAAAACGTAAAGGTGCGCTCGCCTGTTTGATGGATATCGCAATTCCGCGTGATTTCGATACAAAGGTTAAAAACATTGATGGTGCATTTTATTACGATATTGATTCGTTGAAAGTTATCGTTGATGAAAATATGAAGCTGCGCGAAAAAGAAATTCCGAACGTAGAAAAAATTATTATGGAAGAAATGGTTAACCTCTTTGGATGGTATAATACTTTAGAAGTTGTACCAACAATAAAGGACTTCCGGGATTTCTTCGAACATATTCGCAGTGACGAAATGGAAAAAATAAAACATAAAGTCAGCGATGATGAATTTGAAAAAATTGATAACATGACACGCAGGATGATCGGCAGAATTCTTCATAACCCTACAATCAATTTGAGAAAAATATCGGAGACAGGAACAAACTTTGAGGAAGTTGCAGCTAACACTTTAATACTCAAAGAATTATTCGGATTAACAAATAACGGAAAAGAACAAAGAGAGAATAATGACAAAAACTAAAATTGTAATAGGAACTCGTTCTAGCGATCTTGCTTTATGGCAGTCAAATTTTATTAAACGTGAAATCGAAAAGAAAAACAAGAACGTAATTGTAGAAATCAAGCACATCAAAACCAAGGGTGACAAAATCGTTGACGTTGCACTTTCAAAAATTGGTGACAAGGGATTGTTTACAAAAGAACTTGAGTTGGAATTGCTTCGTAAGAATATAGATATTGCGGTTCATAGCCTGAAGGATTTGCAGACTGAAATACCCGAGGGTTTGAAACTAGCAGCGATTACAAAACGGCATGCGGTTGAGGATGTTTTAATCGCCCGTAAAAAAGGAATGACAATTGATAAACTTCCCATTGGCGGAACTGTCGCAACAGGTTCGTTACGGCGTCGCAGCCAGTTGAAACATTTGCGTCCCGACTTAAACATAGTTGAATTACGCGGAAATGTTCCGACTAGAATTCAAAAGTTTATCGACTCGGACTGGGACGGAATAATCCTAGCACGAGCCGGAGTTGAAAGGCTTAAATTAAAGAAACATATTTCATCTTTTATCGATAAAACCGTTATGCTGCCTGCAGTTGGGCAGGGTGCATTGGGAATTGAAATTAATGCCGAGAATAAACTCGTCTATGAAATTGTTCAAAGCATTAATGATGAAAACACATTTATTGCGGCAACAGCAGAAAGAACTTTTCTTAAAGAGTTAGAAGGCGGCTGCCAGGTTCCCATCGGGGCAAATGCAGGAGTTAAATCAAACGGACTTTACCTGGATGGTTTTGTCGGTGCCGTTGATGGTTCGCTCACTTTCAGGAAGAAAATTCGCGGCAGCAAAAGCAACCCTGTTAAACTCGGCAAACTTTTAGCAAAGGATATGAAAAAAGCAGGCGCGAAAGAGGTTCTTGATGAAATTTATAAAACTGCTAGAAAGAAATAATGACGGGAATTCTGAACGGCAAAAATATAGTTGTAACAAAAACAAAAGTTGAATTAAATAATTCATTCGATGAGCTGATTCATGAAGGCGGCAATGTAATTTGTTTTCCGAGCATCACCATAGCCCCGGAAGAATCTTATGAAAAATTCGACTTACTGCTGAATAAATTATCTCATTTCGATTATGTAATTTTTACTTCTGCGAATACGGTTAAAGTATTCATCGAGAGAATGAATAAAGTCGGTTCCGATGTAAACTTCCCTCAACTGAAAATTATCGCAATCGGTAAAAAAACCGCTGACGTGCTGAGAGAATATGATATTAATCCATCATTATTACCTGACAATTTCAGCGCAGCCGGAATATCAGAGATGTTGGGTGAAATGGAAATAACCGGTAAAAAATTTTTACTGCCCGGTTCAAACATAATGCGCAGCGGACTAAAAAATTCAATTGAAGATTTGGGCGGATATGTTCATATAATTTCGATCTATAAAACTATTGAAACCCCGCGTGAAAAACTTCTCAGAGAAATTGAATTTATCACTAAAAATAAAATTGATGTCTATGCTTTTACGAGTCCCTCCACATACAGAAATATTAAATCGATTTTAAATTTAGAAAACACGAGCGCTGTTTTTAATGAAACAGTTGTTTGTGCTATTGGAGAAGTAACCAAAGCTGAAATAGAAAATGACGGGATAAAAGTTAGCGTCGTACCGGAAAATTCGACACTTGAAGATCTTTCCCGATCAATATTAAAATATTATAGAAATTAAGGAGAATTAATTTGCCACACTTAAAAAATGATTTGTTTTTACGTGCATGTAAAAAAGAAAAAATTGAGAGAACCCCGGTCTGGATTATGCGTCAAGCCGGCAGATACTTACCTGAGTATAGAGCCGTACGAGAGAAAGCCGACTTTTTAACAATGTGTAAAACTCCCGAGCTTGCAGCGGAAGTTACAATTCAGCCGATTGATATTATCGGTACAGATGCTGCAATAATTTTCTCCGATATTCTTGTTATTCCCGAAGCAATGGGAATGCATCTTGATATGATAGAAGGGAAAGGTCCGGTTTTTGAAAAGCCAATCCGCTCTAAGGAAGATGCGGATGAACTAAAGGTAATCGATCCGGTGAAAGATCTAAAATATGTTTTGGATGCAGTCTCTTTGACTAAAAAAGAATTAAACGGCAGAGTTCCGTTGATTGGTTTCAGCGGTTCTCCCTGGACGCTGCTTACTTATATGGTTGAAGGTAAAGGATCAAAATCCTTTTCTGTAATCAAAAAGATGATCTACGCTAATCCAAAACTTGCCCATTCATTACTTGATAAAATTGCAGACGCGGTTTCGGAATATTTAAGCGCAAAAATAGAAGCCGGAGCCGATGCAGTTCAAATATTCGATACATGGGGCGGAATACTAAGTCAGAGTGACTTTCATGAATTCTCATTACCTTACATTGAAAAAATAATCGCCAACATAAAAAGAAAAGATGAACCGGTAATAGTTTTTGCAAAAGGAGTCCATTACAGACTTGGAAAGCTTTCCAAATGCGGCGCTGATGTAATTGGATTGGATTGGACGATGGACTTAAATAAAGTTAGAACAAGAATCGGCGATAGAGTTGCATTACAAGGGAACTTAGATCCAACAGTTTTGTATGCTTCGAAAGAAAAGATTAAAGATGAAGTTGAAAAAGTATTGGCGGCTTACGGAAAAGGAAGCGGACATATATTTAATCTAGGACATGGTATTCTTCCTGATATTAAACCCGAAAATGCCAAGGCTTTAGTTGATTATGTAAAAGAATTGAGTAAGAAATATCATTGATTTTTCCCCTTGGCAACTTTGAGGTGAATAGATTTACCGCAAGATTGAAAGATTTATTATGAATGAGCCTGCTCTAAAAATGTAAAAATATTTTCAATATTCTTTGAATATGCAATAAAATCGGAATCAAAAAAATTCAAATTGGGCTTTTTAGAATCGGCTCATAAATCAAAAAATTAACTGGCAACTGTACGGTTAATAAAGGAGTAATGATGTTTGAAATAGATTTAGATTTAATAAAAAAATATGATAGACCCGGACCGAGATATACAAGTTATCCAACCGCTCCTCATTTTCATGAAGAATTTACAAGCGATAATTATCTTGATGAAGTAATAAAAACAAATCATGCTGAAAATAATCGCGACCTCTCTCTTTATTTTCACATCCCATTTTGTGATACCCTTTGTTACTTCTGCGGCTGCAATATGATTGTTACACGTAATCGCGACCGCATAAAACGTTACACAGATTATATGAAAAATGAAATTGATTTACTGCGCTCACATTTATACCCGGAACGTAAATCGATTCAACTGCATTGGGGCGGTGGAACCCCGACGCACTTAAATCCTGATGAGATCCATGATCTTACATCGTATATAAATCAAAGTTTTACATTTGACGACAATGCAGAAAAAGGCTGCGAAATAGATCCGAGAGAACTAACAAGAGATCATCTCGTAGCGCTGCGTGAAGGCGGTTTCAACAGAATTAGTATGGGCGTTCAGGATTTTAATGATAAAGTTCAGAAAGCCGTTAACCGGATACAGCCGGAAGATATGACGCGGCAGGTTGTTGAATGGGTCCGGGAATTGAAGTTCGACAGCATAAATTTAGATTTGATCTACGGACTGCCTCATCAAACAGTTGATGATTTCGCAAAAACAGTCGATGCAATAATTGATATTTCTCCCGATAGAATTGCCGTATTCAACTATGCACATGTTCCGTGGATGAAAAAACACATGGCGCTGATAAAAGAAGAGGATCTCCCTGCACCGGAAGAAAAATTGAACATCTTGAAAATGACAGTCGCAAAATTAACCGGGGCAGGCTATGTGTTTATCGGGATGGATCATTTTGCAAAACCTGATGATGAAATGGCGATTGCTCTTCACGAAAAAAAATTATATAGAAATTTTCAAGGTTACAGTACTCACGCAGGTACGGATTTATACGGAATGGGAATAACCAGTATCAGTCAGCTTGAACGCGTTTATGCCCAGAATTTAAAAACCGAAAAAGAATATTTTGACGCAATGGATGAAGGAAGATTTCCCATTACAAAAGGATTCTTACTAAATGATGACGATTTACTTCGCCGCCACGTGATAATGAAAGTGATGTGTGACTTTGAATTGAACTTTGAATCTATTGAAAAACAATTTAATATCGATTTCGAAAAGTATTTTGCATGGGGTTTAAATAATCTTAAAGAAATGATCGACGATGGTTTGATCAATATCGAAAATAAAAAATTAACCGTTACGGAAATGGGCAGATTGTTAATTAGAAACGTGGCAATAAATTTTGACGGCTATATTGAACGCAAAGAAGATACGGCACGTTACTCAAGAACAGTTTAGGGAGTGGAATAAAATAAGTCATTCACTTACATTTCAAAATGCATTTAATAATAATCTTTTATTTCCGGGTTATGAATCTTATTCTATTCCACACCCTTAGCAGAAAGGAAAACAATGAATAAATACGCAGTAGTTTTACTGAATTTAGGAGGTCCCGATTCGCTGGATGCAATCGAACCGTTTTTGTTCAATCTTTTTTCTGATCCTGATATATTTAATATTCCGATCGGGCAGAAATTCGTCGCCAAAGTAATTTCACGCAGAAGAGCGCCGAAAGTTAAAAAAGAATATGAGTTGATCGGCGGGAAATCTCCGATTAATGAATGGACGGAACTTCAGCGTAAGATGCTGGAAGATAAACTTAATGATGCCGGTCAGAATGTTGATGTACATGTAGCCATGCGTTATTGGAAACCGCTTACTAAAACAATTGTTGAAAAGGTTCAAGAAAAAAATTACGAAAAGATTATCCTGCTTCCGCTCTACCCGCATTATTCAATCACAACAACCGGTTCATCTTTTAATGAATGGAACCGACATTATTCGGGCGATCAATCAAAGCTAATATACGTCAATGATTATTATCTCAACGATAAATACATCGATGCACTGAATCAAAGAATAGATGAAGGTCTTATGAAATTTGATGAATCTATTCGTGAGAAAGTTCAGTTGGTTTTCAGCGCTCACGGCACGCCGATAAGTTTAGTAAAAAAAGGGGATCCTTACAGCATCCATATCAAAGAAACAGTTAATAAAGTGATGGAAAAACGAAAGCATTCCCATGAACATCATCTATGTTACCAAAGCAAGGTCGGTCCCGTTAAATGGCTTGAGCCAGCAACAGATGATATGATAAAAGAATTGGCGTCACAAAATAAAATGAACATGCTCGTGATCCCAATAAGTTTTGTTTCGGATCATGTGGAAACCTTATTTGAATTGGATATTGAATACCGTCATGCTGCGGATGAAGTTAAGATAGAAAATTACATTGTGATGGAAGGTTTAAACGATTCACAATTATTTATTGATGCACTGAAAGAAATAATTCTCGAGAAAGTTGAAAAAGAATAAGAATGAACACTAAAAAAAATATAGCTGTTTTAGGCGCCGGTATATCAGGATTAGCAACCGCGCATTGGCTTGAAAAAGAAAATTACGGTGTAACTATTTTCGAAGCGCATTCCGATGCCGGCGGCGCAATGATTACTGAAAATGAAGATGGATTTTTAATTGATTACGGTCCCAACAGCGGTTTGGAAACTACCCCGTTAATCAGGCAAATTGCTGAAGAGGTTGGAATACTTGATCAGATGATCTATGCAAACGAACAATCGAACAAAAGATATATTTTACGAAACGGTGAACTTCATGCACTCCCAACATCACTGCCTGCTTTTTTCAAAACTAAACTCTTTTCACCGAAAGCTAAATTGAGATTGATGAAAGAACCGTTCGTTGGAAAATCAGAAGACGGCTACTACCAAAGCATTGCGGAATTTGTGAAAAGAAGATTGGGACAGGAATTTCTCGATTATGCAATTAATCCCTTCGTCTCCGGTGTGTTCGCCGGTGATGCTGAAAAACTGAGTGTTAAGTCCGCGTTCCCTAAACTTTACAGGTTGGAAGAACTTTACGGCGGCTTAATAAAAGGGATGATAAAAGGTGCAAAAGAGAGAAAAGCGAGGAATGAAGATTCAAAGCAAAACGCGAAAATGTTTTCGTTCATTAATGGAATGCAGACGTTTCCAAAATCAATTGCCGCAAAATTAAAAGGAAGTATAAATTATAATTCTGTAATCGATAAAATTGAAAAATCCGGTAGTGGATATAAGATTATATTTACAAAGGACGGCATTCGGCAAACCGCAGAATATGATTTAATCTTATCTACTATTCCTGCTCATGTCGCAAGTAAGGTTCTCGGAGAAATTGATACTGAGTTAACCAAACATTTGGAAGCTCTATATTACCCGCCCGTAATGGTTTTGTATCTTGGATTTGATATTAAGGATATTAATCGTCCGCTTGATGGTTTCGGTTACTTAATTCCATCAAAAGAAAATAGGAAGTTTTTAGGTGCTATCTGGAGCTCAACAATTTTCCCGAACAGGGCGAAAGAAGGCAAAGCATCGTTTACAATATTTGTCGGCGGTGCGCGATCGCCTCATTTATTTGAAATGGATAAACAAAAATTGATTGATGAAGTGATGAAACAATTTAAAGAAATAACAAACGTAACTGCCGACCCGGTTTTGATGAAAGAAAAATTGTGGCGCCAAGCAATTCCCCAGTACAACATTGGGTATATAGAACATGAAAGATATTTTGAAAAATTTGAAAATGAAAATCCCGGTTTATTCTTGAGCGGAAATTACCGCGGCGGAATATCTGTCGGAGACTGCATTAAAAACTCAAGAGTTACTGCTGATAGAATAATCGGAAATAACCAGATATAGATTTGAAAAATTGATGTAATAATATCGGAGGAAAGTAATGGCAAATTATCCGTCAAAAAGATTGAGAAGATTACGTTATCATCCTGTTGTAAGAGATATGGTGAGGGAGACTTATTTAAGAAAGGAGGATTTAATTTATCCTCTATTTGTTGCTCCCGGTGAAAAAGTAAAGAATGAAGTTAAATCTATGCCGGGTGTTTACCAGATGTCAATTGATATCCTTCTTGAAGAGTGTAAAGAATTGGTTGATCTCGAAATTCCTGCAATAATTTTATTCGGAATTCCTGAAAAGAAAGATGCCGTTGGTTCCGAAGCATACGATGATAACGGGATAATTCAACGTGCGGTAAGGGCGATTAAAGCAAAGACCGAACTTAAAAATTTATTGGTGATAACCGACGTTTGTTTATGCGAATATACCGATCACGGTCACTGCGGTGTACTTGACGGTGAAAACATTTTAAATGATGAGACAGTAAACCTTTTAGCACGTGAAGCGGTTTCGCATGCAAAAGCAGGTGCGGATATAATTGCCCCTTCTGATATGATGGACGGAAGAGTTGCAACAATTCGTAAGGCGTTGGATTACAAACAATTCACGCATGTACCGATCATGAGTTATGCGGTCAAATACGCAAGCGGCTATTACGGACCATTCCGCGATGCTGCTGATTCCGCTCCTTCATTCGGCGACAGAAGATCGCACCAGATGGATACGGCAAATACCGAAGAAGCAATACGCGAAGCCGAGAGCGATATCGAGGAAGGCGCCGATATTATTATGGTGAAACCCGCCGGTGCTTATCTTGATGTTATTTACCGCGTTAAACAAAAATTCGGAATGCCTACTGCCGCATACCAGGTTAGCGGTGAATATTCTATGATTAAAGCCGCCGGCAAAATGGATTGGATTGACGAGGAACGTGTGATGATGGAATCATTGACTGCCATTAAACGTGCCGGCGCTGATATGATTTTAACTTACTTTGCTAAAGACGCCGCAAAATTGATAGAAAAACATTGACCGTTTTTGGTAAAGCCGATAAATATTACGTAAATTGCGTTACGTAATTTACGTAATATTTTAATTGAGTGACTCATGAATCCATTTATATTGTCAGTATATCATACGCCAAAATATTTTTGCGACCGAAACGAAGAAACCAAACGAATCTTATCTGCGATTCATAACGGGAGAAACATAACTCTTTACTCTTTAAGACGAATCGGAAAGTCAGGTTTAATTAAACATGTTTTTTACAAGCTAAAAAGCGATAAGAAGCTGGTTCTAATTTACATGGATATTTTAGCTACACAAAACATTAACGATTTTTTAAATGTATTAGGCGCAAGTATTATCAAAAGTTTTCCAACAAAAAGGAGTATGATGGATGCAGTTGCTAAATTTTTTGGTTCGCTGCGAACATCAATCTCATTTGATCCCCTAACAGGTATTCCGCAAGTACAGTTTGATATTAATAACAAAAAAGATTTGCAGTATACCCTGGACTCAGTGTTTGATTCACTCAATAAAATTAACAAAAAAGTTGTAATAGCTATTGATGAATTCCAACAAATCATTAATTATCCTGAAAAAAATGTTGAAGCGTTGCTGAGAAGTAAAATTCAAATGACTAATAATATTGTTTTTATTTTTTCAGGAAGCAGAAAACATTTACTTGTTTCTGTCTTCGGTGATAAAGGACGCCCTTTTTTTGGTAGTAGTGAAATGATGAGTCTTGGTAAGATTAAGCCAAATAAATATGCCTCTTTTATTAATAAACATTTCGAAGCGAATAATCTTTCAATAGAAAAGGAAGCAATGGATTTTATTCTTAGTTGGACCCGCGGTCATACATTTTATATTCAATATTTGTGCAATAAATTATTCGAAAAAGGTCAAAGATCGATCTCCGTTGATTTTGTTAAAAATGTTTGCGCTTTGGTTCTTGAAGAAAACAGCGAGCAGTACAATATTTATAAAAATTTATTGACAAACAATCAGTGGTCATTGATGAAAGCAATTGCAAAAGAACAAACAATCAAAATGATTACTTCACATAAATTTATTGAAAAATACAGATTGAATTCAGCAAGCTCTGTACAGACCAGCTTAAAAGCATTATTAAACAAAGAAATGATTTTTTATGCAGATGGCTTTTACCAAATTTATGATGTTTATTTTTCAAGATGGTTAGAAAGAAATTAATTACAAAACAACAGGTATTTTATGAATATCACAACAAGCGAAAAACTATTTAAGGAAGCACAGAAATTTATACCGGGCGGAGTTAATTCTCCCGTGCGGGCATTTAAATCGGTCGGAGGAAATCCCTTATTCATTAAAAGTGGTTACGGTTCGAAAATAGTTGATGCAGATGATAACGAATACATAGAATATATCGGAAGCTGGGGTCCTCATCTTTTCGGGCATAACCCTGAATTTATCACCGAAGCATTACACGAGCAAATTAAAAACGGTGTTAGTTACGGTGCTCCGACTGCAATTGAAATTGAAATGGCAAAATTAATTACCGAACTTGTTCCTTCCGTTGAACAAGTTAGAATGGTAAACAGTGGGACCGAAGCTACGATGAGCGCCGTACGTGCAGCACGCGGTTTTACAGGGAAAGAAAAATTTATAAAATTTGAAGGCTGTTATCATGGTCATGCAGATTACTTTTTGATTAAAGCCGGTTCAGGCGCATTAACATTGGGCGTGCCGACAAGTCCCGGAGTAACAAAAGGAAATGCGGCAGATACTTTGATGGCAGATTTCAACGACCTCGATTCAGTTAAAAAAATTATTGCGGAGAATAAAAATGAAGTAGCCGCTGTTATAATTGAGCCTATTGCAGGCAACATGGGTGTTATTCCGTCTACAAAAGAATTTTTAGCAGGTTTGCGCCAGCTTTGTGACGAAGAAGGAATTGTATTGATATTTGATGAAGTTATGACCGGTTTCAGAGTTGCAAAGGGAGGAGCTCAGGAAGTGCTAGGCGTTCAACCCGACTTAACAACCTTTGGTAAAATAATAGGCGGCGGTTTACCTGTTGGTGCGTTCGGAGGTAAAAAAGAAATTATGGAAAGAATCGCTCCGGTCGGACCTGTTTACCAAGCTGGGACACTAAGCGGCAACCCGCTGGCAATGGCAGCCGGCTTCGCTGCGCTTAATCACATCAAAGAAAATTCATCAGTTTACGATACGCTAGAGGAAAAGTCAAAATATTTGAATGATGGATTTGCTGAGAACTTAACGAAAGTTGGGAAAAATTATGCTATGACTCGTGTCGGTTCAATGTCGTGTATGTTCTTCACCGAAGAGCCGGTTACTGATTTTAAATCAGCGGTTAAATCCAACACAGAACTTTACGGTAAATACTTTCATGAGATGTTGAAACGCGGAGTATATTTAGCTCCCGCACAATTCGAGGCTGTGTTTGTTTCAACTGCACACACAACCGAAGATTTGGATAAAACAATCGAAGCTCATTACGAATCGTTAAAGGCTATACTTTAGTTAACAAATACCAAGCCATTTTGATAGCTTTCACTTGTCATGCCCGAATGGTTGTATAGGATATCTGGTTGAGAAATTAGCGGATTGGTGGATTTGCGAATTTTCGAATTTTCGGATTAGCGAATTAGCGGATTGGCGCCAACCTTCGCCAAGTTTACGATTGGTAAAAATTAGCGGATTGGGGAATTAACGAATTTGCGGATTACTGGATTAGCGGATTGATGGATGAATGGATTTTCGGATTGCGGATTGATGGATGAATGGATCGGATTGGCAAATTCTTGCATATCTTGATTAATCCCTTAGCTGTTAAAATCTACGTAAATCGGAAACTTTTTAATTAGCTAATGCAGGAATTATATTTTTTTCTTTTAACATCATAATTATAGCAATAGCTTTTTTACCCAAAGCTGTCAAATAATATTTTGTT
>JAIOZI010000066.1 GCA_021740785.1 Melioribacteraceae bacterium | reverse complement strand
GACAACCTACTTATATGGCTGATGGGGATTCCGGTGTTAATGCTGAATTCCTATTAACAGATGCACAAGCTGTTACCGGATATGATCCATTCGGAACTGTTTCTAATGCAGCCGGTTTAGCAGTGTCTTTCGATCCTGATGCAGATTGGACCGCAGGAGATCATGTGCCTGGTTATGTTTTAAGAGTTCCTGAAGGCGATAGAGCTTCTGTTGAGTCTGCCGGTAGATACGAGAATGGTAAATGGACAATTGAATTTCGCAAACCATTTAGCGGAACCAGTAATGATTTCGAAGTAGTCCCAGGTTCTTCTGTAGATTTTACTTATGAAATATTCGATAACCAAGGCGGCACTCATCCCAATGACGGATTTGACGCCATGGTATATTCATTAGACTTCTCCCTGGTTACTAACATAGAGAGCAACGAAAAAGAGAATTCCCCTTCAGCATTTACTCTTTCACAGAATTATCCAAATCCATTTAACCCTTCAACAACGATAAAATTTTCTATACCTAGAACATCCGAAGTATCATTGAAGGTATATAACATGCTCGGACAAGAAATTGCAGAATTGATAAACATGCAGATGAGTTCAGGAAATTATACTGTAAATTTCAACGCAGAAAACTTAAGCAGTGGTATTTACTTCTATTCAATTCAAGCAGGTGATTTTTCTGCTTCTAAGAAAATGCTCTTAATTAAATAGTGATTAATTCTGTCAGGTAATAAAAAGCGTTGAACAATTTCATTTAAGGGTCTCATAATTTTGAGACCCTTTTTTTTCAAAATACTTCTTTAGTTATTTACCTTACACAGAATTTAACATTCTGAACCCGACTGCGGGTTTTAGAAATAACAGAAAATAACCGAAGACGCTCGTATGCATTTTTACGAATGCGAAAATTTCAAGCAATTATTGAAACCTTTGGAAGGCGACTGCTGCGTTTTTTTCATACGATACAGTAAGCCGAAGCAGAAAGATAAAGTTTGTTGTTAAGCTATAAGTTAGAGGGGATAAAGATTGCTTTCAGAATCATATTTAACTGGGTTTAAGTGGTTATGCATGAAGCATTCTCCCACGCATCAAGACCGGTGTATCTGGACAGGAAAGCAGCCCACAATCCACAACGATTTCCCACCACCAATCGTCGTGCTTCACGCAAAGAAGCGACCGTGCGTTCAGAAACAGAAAATAAACAAAATAAGACATTTTTGAATTTATGTAACGAATACGTTACCTTTGTGTCATGAGAGAAATCGACATTACAGAAAAATGCTTGGATTTCATCGATGATCAAGGAAGAAGAGTCTCTGATAAGATCTTTCAAATGATCGAGATTATTTGAGAAGTAAAAAAAGACTATGTTAAAGCAATCAAGTAAGCAGAGAAAATTTTAGAGGAATATTTAAAAAACAAGGAATTATCTGACCCGTGGACAAGCAAAGGACTTATTGGCAGAACGCTATGGAAAAGAAGGTTCGGAGCGCAGAGAGAAATTCCGAAAAGAAGCATATTCCTACTATTTTGGAGAAATTATAAGAAATAGACGAAAAGAACTGCATATGAGTCAAGAGATATTGGCTGAAGCGATTAAAAAAAACGCCCTTATATTTCTCGTATTGAAAATGGAGAAGATGTGAGGATTTCGAATCTGTTATTAGTTGTAAATGCTTTAGATTTATCAATTCAATTAACGCCCAGATAATAAAGCACGAAAGCACAACAATGTATAATCGAAATAGACGTGAAAGTAGTAGATTTAAGGGCTGTTGCCCGCTTATAAATTGTAACGGTTTGATAAGATTGATGCCAGCAATCGACTACTTTGCATATACTAACCGTTAGTTTGCTCAATTCAAAAATACCTTATTTAATTATCGGCGCAATTGTGTTTAGTTTTGTTATAAGAGGTTCGATTAGGATATTAAAATTGGCAAAATGAATACCGTATTTTTTATGGAAGCTCTGTAAATATTTTCAATTAATTGTGAGAAAAAATTTTGACAACTCATTTTATACTTTATGTTTCAGATCAGCAGTTAAGTAAAAACTTTTATGAGGAAGTATTAGCAATTCAACCAAGACTCAATGTTCCGGGTATGACCGAGTTTCAATTAAGCAGCACATCTGTACTCGGTTTAATGCCTATTGAAGGAATTAAAAGATTGTTAAGCGATAAACTTCCTTTAAATAAAATAGCCGCGGGCATTCTAAAAGCCGAACTTTATTTGATGGTTGACAAACCTGAAGAATATCACGAACGCGCATTAAAAAGCGGCGCTGTGGAGTTATCTCCTTTACAAATCAGAGATTGGGGACATACCGCCTCATACTGTATGGATCAGGATGGTAATGTGATCGCTTTTGCAAAAATAGTTGAATGAAATATTCTTGACATAACTATTGAACCTGAACTGAGGAAACCTTACTTTAACTTATCTAGTAAATTAATCTAGATCACGGAGGTAGAAAATGAGTAGATATTTTCATCCTTTCTGGATTGGTTTTACAATTCTCATTACAATTTTATTTGTACTCCTCTTCTCGGCAATAATGATAAATGAATTAGGTCCATCTCAAACATCAATTTTCACAGTCGCAGGTATTATTTTAATCTGGGCTATTTACTTTGCCGTAATGCAGTTAATATTTGCTGTAAATAAAAGAAAAATCAGTAGAAAAAAGAATGATTCCATAAAATAGTTTGCTGTTGAAACCAGTTGGTTTCACTCGATATTAGTACTTTTAATTTCTCTCTACTCTGCAAATCAAAATATGATCTTTTACAAATATGAATAAATCATAAAAATCATAATTGGGAGAAGTAATGCGTAAGATATTTATTTTTTCATCGACACTCCTTTTATTTTTATTCCTAGGGAATCAATTAATTACTGATAATACGGGGAACTCAAAAGAATTACCTTCAAGTAAATCTGAAATTAATTTAATATTCTTTGGAATCGGTAATTACGCCACATTTTATGGCGGAGTAATGGGTGATGAATGGTATTCACCTGAATTTGTTTTGGAAAAATTAGACAATTCTGTTGAAGTTAATTTTTATGCAATGGACGGTGAATTGGGGAAATTATTTTTTACTGATTCCTTATTGATGTACGATGAATACTGTGACTGCCCGGATTATTATGTTGATCTGGACATTGACGGCTACCAAATAATCGGGATAACCGGGAAATGGGATCCCTTTGCACCTGAATTAATTTTCCCGGAAGATCCAACTCCTTACAATAACTCGGTGAAGGAATTTTTAGTGACTTACGGAATTGAAAATCCCGTGTATTCATTTGAAAATTATATTGAATCTGATTTTACGGGAGATGGGAAACGGGATGCTGTTGTTGATGTTGTCCATGATGAATATAATGAATACGGAATCACACAAAGAGGTTCTCTAAGTGTAGTTTTATTAATAAGCGATATTGAAGGTGAGCAGGAAATTATTCCCATTTTTGACCGCGTATATTTGGAGGATGGAACGGATGAAATGGATCTTCTTTTTAATAATGAAATTGAGTTTATTGCCGACTTAAACGGAGACGGAGTTTATGAATTAATTATATCCGACGGATATTACGAAGGATCAAATTCCTCGATTTACACTTTTAAGGATAATGTATTTTTCGGTCAAATTGGGTGCGGATGCGGCGGATAATGGCTTGGAGTTTTGCAGTATAATATTTTTGTTATAATTGACGCTAATTTCTTTACTTAATTTAAAATAATAACAACTCATTTTTGTTTGATTATTTCATTTATAAAATCAATTTCATCTTGATTTATAGTATGACCCAAATTTCTATAAATTCTTTTGGTCACATCAGCATTGAGTGATTTTAATATTTCCGCACTTTCGGTTATTCGTGATTCGGGAATGTGAAAATCGTTATCCGAGCACCCGAAGAAAACCGGAGTTCTCTCCATATCACCTATATATTCACTTGCAGTTACTGATTTACCAATCAATCCCCCGCTCAATACAAATACTCCGCCATAACCTTTGGGATTTCTAGCGGCATAATCTAATGCGAGACATGCTCCTTGTGAAAAACCTAACAAGTAAATTTTCGTGTGTACAATTCCATTTAGAACTAATGAATCAATTATTTTGTCAATCAGAATCATACCTGATTTAATACCCGGTTGATTTACTTCTCTTTCTTCAATAAATCTGTACGGATACCAGGTGAAGTTATCAGCCTGCGGTGCAATAAAAATCATATTGTCTGAATTAAACTCATGTGATAAATCAATCATCGATTGAGATGATCCTCCCCTGCCGTGAAGCATTATCATTGCAGATTCTGCATTAATTAAATCTGCGCCCCTCGTGTATATTTCATCACCCGTGTGCGGTTTTATCGTATCGTTCAATTTCAACATTATTATCTCCGAGAGTTACAAAAACTGATCTTCGTAATTTACCATCAATGCTTTTTGTTCTATGTCCTTTTCCTTTTGTATCTTCGACTAATATAATATCACCGGATTTAAATCTTCTTTTTTCACCCAAACTTGTTTCAATTTCTATCTCACCATCCAGAATTAAAATAAACTGCCTTTGAGGTGCATTGTGAAAATCGTAATTGTAATTGCCTTCTGTTACTCTAAAAATAATCTCACTCACCGGATATGATTCCGATAATTTCCCGATCTGACCCGAGTCTTTCAATTTTATATCAATTTGAGAGAAAACGGATTCACTATTTTCATCCGAATATATTCGCGTAATTTTCATCTTCCTATCTGACCCTACAATTTAATTTTGTAAAAGTATTTTTGAATATTAATTCTATTATTTCAGCTAATCTTCAATGAATTTTGATTGATTGGAATCAATATTTTCTCAATCTCGGTTCTGCGGGATTCATATTGTTTAGGAAGTTTTAAAGATTGACCTAAATTTTCTCTATCCTCATCAATCATGAAACCGGGTTCATCGGTGGCAATCTCAAACAGTACACCGCCGGGCTCACGAAAATAAATCGAGTGGAAATAATTTCTATCGATTACATCAGTTGTGTGATAACCAGCAGCCTTCAGTTTATGCATCCATCCAACTTGTGACGTATCGCTTTCCGTTCTCCATGAAATATGATGAACTGATCCGGCAGACTGGGTTCCCCGTTCGGCATTTGGATTTACAATAATATCTACCTTCGCTTCAAAATCCTCTGTACCCGAAATATACCTTTTTATGTTGCCTTCTTGCTGATGAAGTCTGAATCCCATTACATCTTTTAATAACACTTCTGTTTTTTCAGAATCATTCAAATACATGGTAACACCGAAAAATTTTCGTATCGAATGTTTGCGCGGTACTTCATTGGTTTCCCAACCTGTTAAATGCGCAACATTATCTTCAACAAGTTCTAATTTCATTCCATCTGAATCCAAAAAGGAAAGGTAATTATATCCAAATTTTTGATATGGACCGTCAAATGAAATACCGTGAAAACTCAATCTTTCAATCCAAAAATCCAAACTCCCTTTCGGCACTGCAAAACTGATAATATTCGCCTCTCCCGCTCCGTGCTTTCCCCGCCTCGCATTTGGGAAAGGGAAAAATGTCAAAACTGTACCCGGAGTTCCCAATTCATCGGCAAAGTAGAAATGGTAAACGTCAGGTGCATCAAAATTGACTGTTTTCTTCACGAACCTCATACCTAAAACTTGAGTGTAAAAATCGTAATTCTGTTGCGGATCACCTGCAATCGCTGTTATGTGATGTAAACCGTTTATTCTCTTTTCCATCTTAATCTTTCCTTTTTTATATCAAATTTTATTTATTGTTACAACAACGTTAGTGAATCAGAAGTTCAATTTACATTTTTTCACATCCCGAAATTATTCTTAGTCTCAAGATACATGTGATCTGGTTAGAGAATCTAAATTCATCAATCAACATGTGAGATAAAATGATTTTTTGCAGCTCTTTGTTTTTCTCTAATCAAGAAGTTATCTTTTCGTTTCCTTTTATAAATATAAACCCTCACGGCAAATGATAAAACAGGCACGGCAAATATTAGAAACTACATTTGGATATAAAAGTTTTAGACCGCTTCAGGAAGAAGTGATAGATTCAATACTCAACAAGAAAGATACATTAGTAATAATGCCGACCGGCGGCGGGAAATCGCTCTGCTACCAAATACCGGCTTTAATTTTTGATGGAATAACGGTTGTCGTCTCCCCATTAATTTCATTGATGAAAGATCAGGTTGAGCAGCTTGTTGAGTTAGGAATTGAGTCAGTCTTCTTAAATAGTTCACTTACTCCTCAGCAATATGCTGAAAACGTCGAGAGACTGAAGAGCGGTAAAATCAAATTACTATACCTTGCACCTGAAACATTATTTTTGGAACGCACCATTGCTCTACTGAAGAACTTAAGCATCGAATGCATTACAGTTGATGAAGCACACTGCATCTCGGAATGGGGACATGATTTTAGACCTGAGTACAGAAAAATAATTGAAGTACGAGAGATTTTTCCTAAAGCCGTCTGTGCGGCTGTAACAGCAACGGCAACTCCCAGGGTTCAGCGCGACATTCAAGATTCTCTAAAACTTTCAGGCAACAATAAATTCGTTGCTAGTTTCGACCGTGAAAATCTTTACCTGGAAATCACGCCTAAAACTAACGGCGTTGACCAAACAATGAAATTCCTTAGAAAATATCCGAATCAGTCCGGGATAATTTATTGCTTTTCAAGAAAGCAGGTCGATTCACTCTCGATGCAGCTTGATGATGCAGGTTACTCTGTTCGTCCTTATCACGCGGGATTATCGGACAAAGAAAGACATGAGAACCAGGAATTGTTTATCAAAGATGATATACAAATTATTGTTGCAACAATTGCATTCGGAATGGGAATTAATAAATCGAATGTACGTTTCGTAATTCATTTTGATTTACCGAAGAACATTGAATCCTATTACCAGGAAATCGGGAGAGCAGGCAGAGACGGTCTGCGTTCCCATTGCCTTCTTTTATTTAGTTATTCCGATATTCAAAAAATCCGGTACTTTATAAATCAAAAGGAAGCTAAAGAAAAGCAGATTGCCGAGAGACATCTTTCAGCGCTTATCGATTATGCCGAAACCGGAATCTGTAGAAGATTTCCTCTGCTCTCCTATTTCGGGGAAAATTTCACCAAGGATAAATGCGGAATTTGTGATAACTGTAATTCTACCGACAAGGATCTTGTCGATGCAACAATCCCGGCACAAAAGTTTTTATCATGTGTTAAACGAACCGGCGAGATGTTCGGTGCCGGGTATATTATCGATGTGCTGATGGGTTCGGGGTCAAGCAGAATTATTGAAAAAGGTCATGATAAACTCAGCACTTACGGAATTGGAAAGGAATATACAAAAAAGCAATGGTTGAATCTTTCACATCAGTTTTTACAGCTTCATCTTTTATCTCAGAATAATGAATACGGAAGTTTGATACTCACCGAAAAGGCATATGATATTTTGAAAGGGGAATTAACTGTTAACTGTAAAATTAAAGAGGATTTTGAAGTTCGAACGGTAATGAAAACCGATGCAAATTATGATGCACAATTGTTCGACTTACTGCGACGGAAACGAAAAGAAATCGCTGATAAATTGAGTCTGCCCCCCTATGTTATTTTCTCAGATAAAACTCTTACGGAAATGTCAACGTATTTACCGGTTAACAAAAAAGAGATGATTCGAATTCATGGTTTAGGTGAAATAAAATTTCAGAAGTACGGACATGTTTTTCTAAATCTAATCATGGACTATTGTGAAAAAAATAATTTAAAACCGGTTGGAGACAAGTCATATTCGTCTAAACCCCCCATAAAAATTGTTAAGAAAAAATCTTTCCAGTCAACAGGAGAAAAATTCAACTCCGGGATGTCGATTCGAGATATTTGTTTGGAAACAAAATATAAAAAGAGTACAATTCTTCGTCACTTACTGGATTTTGTAAATGATAATAACCTAATTGATCATGAAAAATTATTGGAAGAATCGGAATTATCAATGCAGCAAATAAAAAATGTACTAAACAAATTTGATGAAATAGGATCTGAAAGATTATCCCCCGTCTACGAAGCATTTAATCAAAAAATCGAGTATAACGAATTACACTTGCTGAGAATTTATCATTTAGCAAAAAGTACTGCTTAGATTTTTTCACGGAAACATTTCACCCAATTGTGCATCTATTATTGTAAAACCTTGAAAGGATAATTATGAAACTTACGGTTTTTCTGATTCTCGTTTTTTATAATCTCTCGGCACAACAGAATCTAATAAAGCTTGCCGACTCATTAATGTTAAATAGTGATTACCCTGCAGCGGTAAAAGTTTTAGAAAACGCAAAAAGTGAATATCCTAATGCAAACTTGTACCTGAAGCTGGGGATCTGTTATAGAAATCTTATGCGAAAAGACATCGCATTAAAAAATATTCTCGAAGCTGAAGAGATTGATAATCGTAACAAAGATGTCTTAATAAATCTCGCTTCAATTTATTCATCACTGGGAAATGTAACAAAAGCAATTGAAAAGTTTAATGAAGTCTATCTCATTGATTCGACAAACATCTTTGTAAAAATAAATTTAGCCGCTCTCTATTTAAATTCCGGTGATATATATACCTCAAAATCACTTTATGAAAGCTTGGCATCGAATGATTCAAGCAATTCATTTTATATCAGGCAGCTTGCATCAATTGCAAACAAAGAGCAGAAATTTCAAAAATCATTGGAATTATACGAGAAGACTTTTGCAATAAATAAAAACGATTTAAAAACAATTGTACCATTAGCCAAGTTGTATTATAAATTTGATATGATTGATTCAGCAATTGATGTTACAAAGACAGGTCTAAATTTCTTTACAGATGAAACTCAATTATTAAAATTGCTCGGAGATATTTACTTTAACAAAAAGAACTTTGCAGGAGCGGTGAATGCATATGTTAAATTAATTGCAAAAGGTGATGAATCATTTGAAATTTATCAAAAGATTGGGATTTGTTATTACCAGTTGGCGGTAGAAAATTTTGTAGGCGATGCACAAGTGCAAAAATTGGAATCTGCTGTTGAGGCGTTGAATAAATCCTTTTCGATTGATACAACTCAAAGTTTTACTGCATTGTATCTTGGACTTGCTCAAAAAGAACTTGGGAATAATTCTGAGGCTGCAAGTTGGTTTAATAAATCGATTGAACTGTTATACCCCAAGTACACTGCTGCAATTTTCACTAACCTCGCAATCGTTTACCAGAGAGAGAATAATTTTTCTGAGTCGATTATTAATTTTAAGAAAGCAATGAAATTTGATTCAAACAATAGTGATTATTACTACTATTTAGCTTCCGCTTACGATACTTATTATTCCGATAAAAATGTTCCGCTGATTTATTATAGCATGTTTCTCTCAAAAGCAGATAGTTCTGATATGCGATTAATAAATTATGCTAGAGAACGAATTGGCGAACTTGAAGAAATTGTTCACTTCCAAAATGGTTCGAGCAGCAGACAATAAACCCAGATTTTCGAATTGAGATTTCGGATCCCGGCTATCTACACCGGGAATTCGAATTTAGAATAATTGATAGGAATGATGCTAATCTTCTCAGTACATAAGATTGTTAAAATCTTCTTTTTTT
Organism: Melioribacteraceae bacterium; assembly: GCA_021740785.1. Taxonomy (GTDB): domain Bacteria; phylum Bacteroidota; class Ignavibacteria; order Ignavibacteriales; family Melioribacteraceae; genus JAIOZI01. The sequence continues at coordinate 15,773 of JAIOZI010000066.1, read as the reverse complement.
ACCGCGCTTTGAAAATCTTGCTGAATCTTTATCCGGTCTCTTTGATCTTCTTTTATCATTTGATTTAGAGCGGAAGTTACGTGATTCACCACCGGATTTCTTTTTCTCCGCAACTTCAATATTTATTTTTCTCTTATTTATAGTAAGATTCTCAAATGACTTGAGAATTAAATCTCTGTAATATCCATCGGCTTCAAAGAAGGAAAAGTTTTTAAGAATTTCTATTTCACCGAGCGATATATCACGTACCCCGGTATTATCATTTATCATTCCGATTAAAGTAGTCGGTTTCAAATCATCTCTTCTGCCGAGATTGATGAAGAATCTCACATAACCGGAATCTGCAGATGAATTTCTCTTACCCTTTTTGGAATCGACAGGCATATTGAGGTCGACGGTATCTTTATAATAATCTAAGAATCGAAGGAATTCAAGTGAAACAAAACGGCGTATAATATCTTCCCTCTCCATCCATTCAAGTTTTTTATAAATTGATGGTAAGAACTGATCGATATCATTATTATCGACTTCCACCTTTTCCATTTTTTCAATTAAATGGAATAATTGTTTTTCACAAATCTCTTTGCCGGAAGGTACCGGGTGATGTGAAAATGATTTTTTTATCATTCTTTCTAAATCACGTATTTTAAATTTCTCTCTCAAATTAATAATTGCGATTGATGTTCCATTTTTTCCGGCACGCCCGGTTCTGCCGCTTCTATGAATATAAATTTCAAGGTCATCCGGTAGATTGTAATTAATGATATGTGTAAGATTTGTTATATCTAAACCACGTGCCGCAACGTCCGTCGCAACGAGCAAGCTAATATGTTTTATCCTAAATTTGCCCATAACAGTATCTCTTTGTTCCTGGGATAGATCACCGTGTAAAGCCTCTGCATTATATCCTTCGGTTATTAATTTTGCAGCAATAGTTTTTGTTTCCTGTCTGGTTCTGCAAAATATTATTCCATAAATATCGGGATAGAAATCAACAATACGTTTTAATGCCAAATACCTGTCACGTTCATGAACCGTAAAACACATGTGGTTTACATTTTCCGCACCGGCATTTCTTTTCCCGACAGAAATCTCATGCGGTGAATTCATATAATTTTTTGTAATCTTCATCACCGAGTTGGGCATGGTTGCTGAAAAAAGCAGCGTGTTTTTTTCTTTAGGAGTATTGGTTAATATTTCTTCCAGGTCTTCTCTAAATCCCATATCCAGCATTTCATCGGCTTCATCCAAAACAAGTGTTTTTAATCCACCAAGTTTTATAACATTTCTATTCATTAAATCGATCAATCTACCCGGTGTAGCAACAATAATTTGAGCTCCCTTTTTAATTAGATTTATTTGATTGCTGACACTTGCCCCGCCGAATACAGGAACAACTCTTAACTGGCTAACATATTTCGAATAGTCGATTAGATCATTTGCAATTTGAATACAGAGTTCACGAGTCGGACTTAATATCAAATACTGAGTGCTTTTATCATTAACATTCACATTCTGGATTATGGGTAATCCGTATGCAGCAGTTTTACCCGTACCGGTCTGAGCCAAAGCGATTAAGTCTCTACCTTTATTCTCCATCATAAATGGGATCACATTTTCCTGAATGGGTGTAGGATTAATAAATCCAAGTTCTGTTACTGCATCAAAAAGTTCTTTACTTATTCCAATTTCATTAAACGTCATTTTATACATCTACCTTCTTTGTTATTTTATTACTGTTAATATGTTTTGATATTAGAATAGGAACTTCGATTCAATAAGTGCAAATTTTGATCGCAAGATTGCTGATGATTGGTTAAAGAACAGCGGGTGTTTAAATTGATAAAACTTGCCGGATTGTAAAGCGTATCTATGTGAACCTTTTTCTAAATATTTCAGATGTAAAGATAACTAATTAAATCAACTTAAAAGCATTTTATTTTTTTCATTAATCCTCCACCCCGATAATAACCGGGGTGAAAGACTAAGAAACAATATATTCAATTAATGAATAATCGGAAATTCCGATATTCTAAGAGTTGTGCATCCGTAAGGAATAAGAACTAATTCAGTTATGTTATGATCACTCTTTCTCTCCGGCCATCGCTGTACGGGAATTTTTCCGGCTGATCCGTTGTACATTTTCCATGAATCGATCAACTTTCCATTAGTCTTAATTATTACCGGTGCATTTGCAACATTCCAGGGCATGTTCGTAACGTTTCCTTTCGATTCAAAAGTGAAATCCATATTTTCAATTGCATCGGCTAAAATTCCATAATTCCATTTGTCATCTGATCTCACTTCGAAATATGAATTTTCCCATTCCTCTGTTTTAACTTCTTCCCATTGTTCATTCATTTTTAGTGCATACACTAGCGGACCTCTTTCAATTCCGTATGAGTTTTCATACCATCTGCTGAGCTCAATTTCCATTGGAAAAGTAAGTTCAACAACATCACCGTTTGACCAATCGCGGTCAATGATGATTACCTGTCCGCCTTCAAATGAATTGTACTTCTCACCGTTGATTTTTACATCGGCATTACTGCACCAACCCGGAATTCTTAAATGAAATGGGAAACTAACATCGTCATCCAAATTAACAGTAAATTGAACGGTTTCATCGAAAGGGTAATTTGTTTTTTCAACTATGTTCACTTTCTTATCACCACCGACAATAATATCAACTTCACTCGATCCATAAATTAAGGCTGCAACTCCATCATCAACAGTTGAATACCATAAGTTCTGCACAAACTTAGGCCAGCCCTGATGCATATTGCAAGTGCAGCACGGATAACCTGTCAACACACCGAATACATTCCTTCCCTTTTCATCGATGATATAATTTTTTGCATCATGACTTACTTCAATTTGATTAGCCTGTTGAAAATACTGGCGTCGGGTAAATGAATCATCATGCTGCGTAGGTAATACATTGTATGTGACTTTTTCAAGATAATCTGCAAAGTAGGTATCCCCGGTAATCGGAATAATATTCTCGAATGAATACATCATCTCAATTACTGAACATAATTCCGAACCTTGTGTAGGATCATTACCGTGCATGCTCTCATCGGCACCGTACATTCCGTTAACAAATCCATGAACATCGCGTAACGCATCTAAACCGGCTTTCACAGCATTAATATATTTTTCATCTTTACTTTGTTGATAGTAAACAACCGGTTCCTTCAAACCCTGTGCAACATTTACGCAGTGGAGAGAGGGATACGGATTAACAATTCTCAAAGTTCCGTCTGAATAAGTTTTAGTCCAATCAAAAGTCTGTTCATGAATCAATTCGCCTAAATCAAGTAAAAACTCATCACCGGTAATATTATACAACCAGTAAACGACAGCCAAATTATCACCACCCCGACGCTGCCCCCAGAAGGTCCAATTACCAAGAGGTTTTTCAGGTAAATTCTCAAGTTGGAACTTAAAATAATTTGTCATAAGAGTTACAACTCTCTGATCACCAGTAGCCATATAATATTGCTGAAGTACTTTCAACATTACCATTTTCGGCCACCAGTCTTGGCGATTTCCTCTTTGCAGTCCGGGCTCATTTTCGGGCGGAGTTTCAAAAGGAATCGGACCGAAATAACCATCTTCCCGCTGATTGTTCAAACTCCATTCAACCCATTCTTGTGCTTTGGCTTTCAGATTATCATCATCCAAAATATAAGCGAGCGGCAAAAGTCCGTCAATCCAATAAGGTCCTCGTTCCCAGCCATCACCGTCCCCACCGAGCCAGCCGTTCCGAGGTCCGCATACTTTATCGTATACTTCATCAAGATTTCCGGTTAAACCGTCGCGTTGAGATTCAAGCATATTTAATAACCAGCCATGAGGTTTTATTGTACCAAGCGGCAGCGGGATGTAAGGATTTTCATTAAGCGGAGCTCTGTTCTTGATGTATCTCTCTTTTTTTGATTTAAAATCTTGCTGACCATTAGATGTAACTACCAGCAGCATCAACAGCATAAAAAATAAAATGATTTTCATTTCACCACCTATTTTGAGTTTTGGAGTAATATGTTTTTTCTACGAATTTCATCACTACCGAGTTTAATTATTTTTCTGTCATGAGTCACCAAACCGTTTGCTTCAATTTCTACATCAGTTGTTTGAGTGTAGATAGCAGCCGAAAGACCATTGGAAATCATTTCCTACAGTTTATTTATTAGTTCGAGATAATCAGTTATATCAAAGCTGAAAGAATCGTATCCACCTTGATGATTACCTACAATGTTATCGTTAACAAAAACAGTGCAAAACCAATCGACAGCACCTAAATGAAGTAAAATTCTTTTTCCCATCCATTCAGCCGGTATATCGATTATCCTACAGTACCAAAGTCTTTTATCTTTTCCGACAGTTCTACCAACACCCGAAAGTGCAGATTCAATAGGAAAAGGGACAAGTATATTGCCGTCAAACTTTTGAGGCTTTTCTTCCAAAGTAAATGTAACGGCGCGAAAAGTTGAATCCGCATGAGGTATTAACCGAATATCCGCGACCGCAATTTGAAAGAACCGAGTGGAAAAATCTAAATGGCATTTGGGAATACGCCGTTCTGTCATAATTTTTCCTTAAACCGGTTTCCATTCCTGTGCACTCAAATTATCAAAGATGAGTGTAAGAAATAATGCAAAAATTACTTTTTCATAAGATAGTCTTTATTAGTCAATAAAATTCATCTCATCATCAATAAAAAATTACCAAAAGATATTTCAAACAATACATTCAATACGATAATTATTTTCGAAAGTTGATGTAACTAAAATACAGTTAAAAATAAATTACAATCAAGTTTTTACAAAGAAAGGATTAAAGATGATAAATGATTTAGATTTTTAACAGCATAGTTCAGATCAGGTTAGGCGTACCAATTTATGAATCTAAACTCTGTGTTAAAATTCAATGTTGAAATGAATATTAAATAGCGACAATATTTCAAATAATAATATTAGTCATTTGCCTTCAATTCATCCTCGTATAATTTGATAAGGTTTTCGGGAATGGGAATCGGTTTGTTCCTTTTAATATCAAAATAATAACCGAATTGTTTTCCCAGGCAATGAGTTCTCTGATTAGTATAAAACATAAAACCCAACTGCCATCTGGATCGTGTAAAATTCTCCACCCAAATCTCACCGAAAGGTTTTTCATTTATAGTAAAAGGACGTTTATAATCAATTTCCGTCCGAGCAATAATCGGGGCAGAATTTTCGGCGAGCATCTTCTCAAGTGGGAAATATTTATCAAGGAATGCCGTACGCAAATCTTCCATCCATCTGACATAAACAATATTGCTCATTATTCCCATAACATCAATATCGTATCCGTAAATTTTGAATTCTCTTTTAAGCAGCAGCGGTTTTATTTTGTTACTTCCCACTTCATCACCATTTTACTTATTGATTATGTTTGTTAACTCGGTTTCAACGTTTGCCATAAATTCTTTATAAGTTTTGGGCTGTCTTCTATTAATGTAAAGAGTCAACAATCCAACAACGGAATATAATAATTGATTTATCATTTTATCTGCACTATGTTTAGTCAGAACTTCGTTCTCTACACAGTAAATTAATTCCGGTTCGCATAACCTGTTTAATGATCCTGTGATTACCTGCAAATCAGTCTTTTTATTCACAAAATCATTCGTGCTTTCGATAAAAAATAATTCAAATATTCCCGGGTATTGAACAAAATAATTAATGTATGCTTTTGTGATTGATTTTATCCTAGGTAATCCTCTCCTGCTGTTTTTCGACCCGGCTTCAACAAATTGATCGCATTCCTTTTGAAAATCTTTCACACATTCGAAAATTAAATCCTTTACATCATTGAAATAATTATAAAGTGTTGCATAAGAATAACCTGCACGCTCAGCTATATTTCTCACACTTATGCTTTTGAGTCCCTCACCCTTTAAAATCTCTCTTGCTGCATCAATGAAATATTCCTTCATTCTGATTTCTTGAATCTCATTTCTGACCATTTTAACACCTTTATATTTATTAACAGTGTTAATATAATGAACATCGTTATAATTTCATAATATAATTTCTGATAGATCAGTTCATGAAAAGATTTTTTATAATCACCATGAGAAGCAGATTAAAAATTGATAAATACCTTTAAAGAAAATCGGATGGAAAATATTTTTTTTGATTGTTTTTTTTACCCACAGGCCAATTATTATTTTTTGAGGGCATACATTATCGTTGGAAAGTTGTGTCTCGTTTTTAATCGGCGGAAGCCATTTCTTTCCAGTAATTTAATTGATTTCACATTTCGTTCATCAACTTCTGCTTCAATACAGTCTAGATTCATTACTTCAAAACCATAATTTAGAATAACGGGAATGGCTTCTTTCATAAAACCCAATCCTTGAAAATCACGATGCAATTCAAATCCAATCTCTGCTTTTTTATTTTTGATGGAAATCTTCCACAAACAAATCGTACCAATAATATCGGGTAAATCATGAAGTGCAATTCCCCAGTAAATCCAATCCCCTTTTGCAATTCCCAAATTTACTTTACTAATAAAATTTTCTGCATCCACCATAGATTCAGCTAATGGACGGTCAAGATACTTTGCCATTTCCTTATCTGATCTAATTTTAAATATCTGTTTTGCATCAGAAATTTTAAGCTGACGAAATATTAATCTCTTGCTTTTAATTTCCGGGAAAGGATGAAAATTATTGTCTATCATAGGCTAGAAATTCTCATTACAGCGTTTAACTGATTTTATCTTAAAACGAATATATCAAGAAGCAGAAACACTATAAAGTATAATTTTAAATTCCACATCCTTTTTACAAATCGATATTCAAGAAATCTTTAAGATGGTAATCATCGAAGTAAAACCATCTTCTTTACATCGCTGAATTCGTTTGCCTGGATTCTGTAGAAATAAATACCGCTTGAGAAATTTGATGCATCAAAGTTTACTTCGTAAAATCCAGGAGTTTTTGGTTCATCAATAAGTGTTAGTAATTCCCTTCCTAAAATATCATAAACTTTCAATGTTACTTTTAACATTTCACTCTTAGCATTTGACGGAATTGAGAACATTAATTTAGTACTAGGATTAAAAGGATTGGGATAATTCTGATATAATATATATTCGTCCAAAGAGATTTGATTCTCACTTTTCAATTCAGAAAGAATATCTACGGTAGCACTGTCAATATTAAACTGAATTGGATTTTCATTCATCCGCAATTCAGATAAAATGATTTGTGTATTTTCACTTGAAATCGAATCACTTATATTAAAATGAAACGTAACAAGAAGCGAATCTGCCATTATCATTTGTTCGGAGGCAGCAAAAAATCTCAAATAACCATGATCATAATTGTATAAAAATGCAAAATCCGGATTGTCATCCCAACCAGTTTCTCCTCCGATGAATTTCAAAATTGTAGTATCAATATCAATTTTCCCTTCGAAGGAATAAAGAGAATCAAGCATTGCAACATTCAATGGAATTTCTATTTTATTATTCAAGGGATAAACAACATCGGGAAGATATAAATCACAAACTGCCGTCGGTACATTGGCAAAAGGTAATTCATCAATCAATCCTGACGAATATTGAAAAATCACCGAAGCATCCATCGCTGTGAGTGTATCATTGTTAGTTACTTCAGCATTGATAGCCTGGTTTGGCGTAAATGATGTATCAATTAAACCATTCAATAGTACATAACCATCATCCGCATCAATATCACCGTCGAGTTCAACATCACCGGCGAGTAAATTGTACTGAACCGTTAGCTCACCTTCGACGTACTGTACAGTTTCCGTACCAGTGTCGAATAATGCATTATCAAAAATTAGAGGAACAATTCCCGATTCTGAATCTTCAGAAACTATTAAGTTGAGAGTAAAAAGTAATCCTTCGTAATAAACGCTATCGGCTCCCGCGAATGCTACAAATAATTCTTCATCTGATTGGTTTGACTCAATTGACATGTTAAAATTGTTTATCAAACTTTCTGTGTTGTCAACTTCCAGCAAATTAATTCCGTTCGGTAGTCCGATAAAGTTTATTTCACCTGATATAAATTTAGCTTCTGCGGGAATATCAAGATAAACAGGAATTCTCAATATTTCTCCGGGATAAACGAAAGTATCTGGAAAACTTAATACGTAATTATCATCATTTGTTATTCCAACCGGGTAACCACATTCAAAATCAATATTCAAGTCGAAAACTGTATTTAGATTTGAATCTGAAAAAATTACCTCGTGATTATTCCCGTCATAATTTACTTTTCCGATCACACTACTAGATGTACCATCAGAAAATGTTGAATAGTAGATAACATTTAGCCATGGGTCAAATGCAATTTCTTTAGCACCGGGATAATCGGTTTGCAGAATTAACTGTCTATTGGTTCCGTCCAAATTGGATTTATAGATTTTTGAATAACCTTCTATCCAAAAAAGTTGAAAATTATTTAAATCAATCTGCAGGCTGTTAGGTGAATTCAACCCGTTGCGCAAATATTCAACGCTGGAACCGTTAAGTTCAGCCCGTGCTAAACTTCCATTGAAACGGTCGAGCCAATAGATTTTATTATGAAAAAAATCCAACGCAAAACTTCTGCTACCTGAAACATTATTAATGATTGTTTGAATTTGGGATCCGTCAAGATTTGCACGTACGATTTTTAATCCGTCGAACCAATATATTTTTCCCTTTCTACTGTCAACCACCAATGCGCTGTTTGCAGTATAAGGAGAGATGATGATTTGCTGAATCGATAAATCGCTCAAATTGACCGAGGATATTCCATCAGAACTATTGATCCAATATATTTTTTGATTGATCGCATCAGTGTAGATTGGTCCGCCATCCAAACTGTTCAACTCATTATTCAGATCAATACCTTCAATAACGGGTTCAATTGAATTATCTTGATTGTTTAATCGATAAATGCCGCTTTCACCGTTCGATTCATTAATTGATGAGAAATACAAGTTTGATTGCGCATCAACTGGTTTCGAAAAAAATAGAGCCAGCAGGGCTGCACCAAACACACAGTTGTGAATTAGCTTGGTATTTTTGAATAATATTTTCATTATTAAGAACATTTGCTGAAACAATTATTTAATCAGCATTAATTTCTTTACGGCTGAATATGAACCTTTACCATTTTCAGGTTCCGCATCAATTTTATACAAATAAATTCCGGTTGATAAGCTTGATGCATCAAATTTAACAATGTGATATCCTGAATTAAAATTGCTGTTAACTAACTCTGCAACTTTTTCACCAATTAGATTGAAAACAGTCAGCCGAACATGAGAATTTTGTGGAAGAGCAAATTTAATATTGGTTGTTGGATTGAACGGATTCGGATAATTTTGATCAAGTGAAAATGATGCCGGGATTAAATCATTATTTACTCCGGTTATAAGATCAATTTGAGTACTACTGACGTCTCTCATAACTTCTTCTTCGTTAAATCGCAGTTTCTTTAAGTTAACAGTTGTCGTTGGATTTGAAACTCCTTCGTCTAGAGTAAATCTTGCATAAGCAAAAATATCTCCCTCTGCATGAGACTTTGAAGCGGAGCCTATAAATCTAATTTCATTACCAACTAAAGAAACTTCTTTCATATAATTGGCATTATTGCCGGCAAATTCAAATTCGTAAAATGTTAACACTTCTAGATCAAACTCTAGTGAGCCTTCGAAAGCATAAATATTGCTCAATCCATTATTTGATATTGGTATTTCAACATAATGATTCGATGCTAACAGATAGTCAGGCAGTTGAATCATTCCGCTCGGTTCAACAACATCAGTGTATGGGAGCGAATCGATTTTATGAACCACATACTGTAAAATTACGGATGCATCCATAGCTGTTATTTCACCGTTTAATGTTACTTCTGCGTTCAAAATTTGTCTCGGTGTAAAATCATAAGTTCCGGCTAAATATTGCAGAATTTTTGCCGCATCATGTGCCTGAACTATCTCATTAAGATCGACGTCGCCATAGAATATTGGAAATTGAATCAGCACCTGTCCGTCAACAAATTCTACAGGATTAGATAATGTGTCAAAGATGGCATCCATAAATGAGATTGGGATTGTTGCTGTATCTGCATCCTCCGGGACCGAAAAGTTCAGATTAAACATCAATCCGTCCGCATTAATTTCATTTGATCCAGCGAATGCTAAGTAAAGAGCTGTTCCGGTGTAGTTCGATTCATATGTCCAGCCTGCATCTTCTATTATGGAGCCGGTAATATCGATCCCGTCAAACTGAAGCTGAGGATCGAATGCATTAAAACTAATCTCTGAGGATATAAAACTTCCACCGGCTGGTAAAGTCAAATAAACCGGGATTGAAAAATTATCACCCGGAAAAACGGTTGCACTATCGGCTGAAAGAACGTAACTGTTTTGAATAGGTTCAAAATGATAATTTCTTGCGAAGAATACATCATTATTTCCGTTACTGGTAAGATTCGTTGTATTTTCCGATGGATCAAAATCCGCGGTACCGCTGAAATGCCCAATGAAATCAACAGAACCGTCATCATACAGTTTCACCTTTTGTCCTTGATCCGTTGATGTACCGCCGAAGTTGTGAGCCCACTTCAGGTTTGTATTGTTATCAAGACCTAGAATAAATAAATCGCTGCTATTTCCGTTTGCAGTTAATTCATAGCTGTTTTCTCCCGGATCAAAATCTGCAGTTCCACTAAAATACCCTGTTAAAGCAATTTCATCATCTGAATTTATAGATAGGTCGCTGCCATAGTCAGCACTTGTACCGCCAAATTGTTTGGCATAAATCAAATTAAGATCAGGGTTATATTTTGCGAGGAATACATCCAAACTTCCATAACTTGATAAAATATAGTTGTTTTCACTAGGGTCAAAATCTCTACCGCCGTTGAAATAACCAGTCAAATAAAGATTGGAAGATGCATCGGATTCAATATCAAATATGGACATTGATGCTAATTCATAAGCCCACAGCAAATTAAACGATGGATCAAATTTGACAAGAACATTGCCGGATTTCAAGTTGGATCCGGAACCGGGATCAAAATCAGTTTCTCCTCCGCTATAATTGAAAATCACATTTCCTAAAGCATCCTTTCCAAGAGTAAAAGCAAAATCGGAAGCGGAAGAACCAAAAGTTTCAAGCCCTTGAATTACAGCACCCGTTGTGTATTTTGCGATGAATGCATCCTGGAAGCCATTGCTAGTCCTAGTTACTGCAGCAGTTCCTAGTGAAAAATATGCAGTTCCGGAAAAATATCCGGTAACATAGAATGCTGATCCGTCTACCACTAAATCATTTGCCTCATCAGAATTCGATCCGCCAAAATTATATGCAAACACCATTGAACCACTCGAGTTGTATTTTGCTACGAATCCATCTCGCCCGCTTGCGGTTAAATTTGTTGTTCCGGCACCTGGATCAAAGTCTACTGTCCCCTCAAAATAACCGACAACATAAATATTACCATCGGAATCAACATCCAATGCAGTTATGTTATTGTAATAGCCACTGTTGCCAAAACTAATTGCCCAAATAAAATTACCTGTATGACTGTATTTTGCAATGAAAGCATCATTTTGTCCATTGCTGGTAATAGAATAATTACCTGCTGAAGGATCGAAATCAACTGTTTGTCTAAAATCGCCGGCAACAATTAAATTGTTGCTGAGATCATAAGCCATGAATTTGCCAAAATCAGCTGCAATTCCTCCAAAATTCTTTGCGACTTGAGCAAATAGCAGACTACTAGCAAATAACGCAATAAGTAATAAAATACGTTTCATTTATTCCTCCGGTTCAATGATTATTTCACATCCTGTTTTGTTTTATGGTGACAAATATCTCAGTAGGATAAAACTTGATATTAAGATAACTAGTCTTGTTAACTTATGCACTACCCAGTTGGGTAGTTTAATAAATGGATGTGACTGACCTCACAAATTAGAAAACTTAACATTTCATATAGTTTTCAATACTCGATCAGATTTTATTTTGATCCGCAGAGATATTTCTGTAATTCAATTTCCACATTGGAATCACCGGTTGAAAAATAAAAATCCCAAAAATGATATAAGCCCATGCTGAAATCTCTTCTCCATTAAATTCCGGAGGAAATGCAGCAATTATAAATGAAAAGATAGAAATTGGTGCTATCAATGGTAGAATAAGTTTTCCATAAGATAGATCGGGATAATTCCACGGAGTAAATCTTGAGATATAGTAAACCCCTAAGATAAAAATGGAAATAGCAATAATTCCATAAATCAAATAACCGATGTAGAAAAATAGGATTGAAATTATCGGCAGGAATAAATAACCTCCAATTGATCCCCCATACCAGCCCAGCTTAATTCCCTTTGGAATATTTGTATTAGGATTCATTTTCAATTATAAATTTTTGTAATATATTTTATCTCATCAAGGTATATTTTGCAGTAATTGAATTTGTGTTTTCCGAATTGCCATCAACCTCTATAACAAAATTAAATCTTTCTAACAATTTTATTGATTTTATATTCCGTTTATCAACTTCTACTTCAATTGATTTTAAATTCATCGCATCAAAACCATAATTTAAGATAATCGGAATTGCTTTCTGCATTATACCTTGTCCTTGAAAATCCGGCAAGAGTTCAAATCCGATCTCAGCTTTTTCATTTTCAGTTGATATTTTCCACAAACAAATTGTTCCTATCAATGTTGCATTATTTTGAAGTGAAATCCCCCAATAAATCCATATACCTTCAGCGATACCACTATTCACTTTGTTGATAAATGCTTCTGCTTCTTCAAAAGATTTACATAACGGGCGATCAAGATATTTTGCCATTTCCTTATCTGATCTAATTTTAAATATCTGTTTTGCATCATCAATTTGGAGTTGACGAAATATTAATCTTTCCGATTTAATTTCCGGGAAAGGATGAAAATTGTTATTAATCATTTAGCCTCTTTAGATTGAAAGATTACTCATATTAATTCAGTGAAAAATACTAAAAATATTTTTGAGTACTTATGACCTATGATTAATTTTAAATTAAAATGCCTCAACCCTTTCAACAAGAATTGAGGCACAAAGCCCTCAGCGGTAAGAATGTTTTTTATTTCAGCATGATCATTTTTTTCGAAAGATATCTATTACCGGCTTTTAACCGGTAAATGTAAACTCCGCTGGCTAAACTTGATGCATCATATTTAAATGAATGCATTCCCGCAGAAACAACTCCTTTACTAATTTCATCAACTTTTTTACCCAGTGTATTATAGATTTCAATTTCAACTTCCATTTCAGTCGGAATTGTGAAATTAAAATTTGTGGTCGGGTTGAAAGGATTCGGGTAGTTTTGATATAAAGTAAACTTTTCAGGTTGAGTTCTATTATCACCATCAAAAATTGAAGTTGGGCCATCCATTCCTTTGCCTAAAAGTAAAGTCTGATTATAACCGACAGCCCAAATTGTGTTATCAGCAGTAAAACTGAAATCAGTTAACCAGCGTGCCGATGGATTTGGGAAGAAGCTCCAGCTTTCTCCATAATCAGTTGAACGAGCTATCATATATTCACCATTCTGATTATCCCAATAACTACCATAAACGTAACCATTGTAAGGATTTATTTCCGAGCCGCTTATTTCAATTGATTTTTCAGACCATGTTGAACCGCCATCTGATGTATGAGCATATTTGTCTAAAGGTCCATCAATTATACCGACATCTTCATTCATAAATGAAACTTGGTAAACACCGCCAAATCCTGAAGGCGGATTAAATGTTGACCAGGTTGCTCCTTTATCCGAAGAATAATAGATCGGATGAACTAATGTAGTATCACCACCAACCAATCCGAACCAAACATTATCACCAATCACGGAATAATTAGAAGTCAAACCATATGTACCGGAAGGACAGTTTGGAATGGATGTCAATTCTGACCATGTATCACCTCCATCTTCAGTACGCAAAATAAAAGGTATCTCTGCTCCTGATTTGGGATCACCAACAACGATTCCGGTGTTTTCATTCCAAAAATAGACCATATTTCCGTATGGAGCTTGATCGGAATAATCTGAATATTTTATTTCAGCATTCCATTCATCAGTAATTTTATAAACCTCCAATTTTCCATCTGTAATTATCATCCACGCATCAGTTGCACTCATTGCATGAACAGATGAAATAATTTCCCAGCTTCCGAAATTATGCCACCAAAACCAGTTTCCCCCATCAGTAGTTCGTGTCATAAAAGTTGCTTCCCCGGCAGCCCAAACTGTGTTTGAATCAATAGCAGAAACTGTATAGAAATTTGGGGTTGCGTAGCTGAACATATTCCAATCCTGTGCTTGAAATGTGGAGTAAACAAATAATATAAATAGTAATGCTTTTGATATAATTTTCATTTTAATCACCTTTTATTTTAGTAATAACATTTTCTTTGTTTCAGACCATTGATCTGCAAAATTCAATTCATAAAAATATACTCCGCTTGCCAATTTGGTTGCATCATATTCGTAACTATAGCTTCCTGCTTTCAGTTTGTCTGAGACCAATGTTTCTATTCTTTCACCTATTGAATTGTAGAGTGATAATGAAACAATATCTTCTGACGGAATTGTAAATGTAATTTTGGTTGTAGGATTGAATGGATTTGGATAATTCTGCTCAAGCCTGAAATTTGTAGGTGAAATTTTTTCATTACTCAGGCTGGTTACCAGATCATTTGTGTTAATACTTTGCACAGCTCTATAATATTGATAATAACCATCTTCATTACTATTTCCAGCTACATAATATATTTTGTTATTGAACAAAACTGCCGAAGCATGTCTTCTTGGTAAAATATTACTATTGTATTCTGTCCAGTTGTTATTAGCAATATCATATTTAAGTACCCGATCAGTTTGATCAAAATCTCCAAGACTTAAAATAAAACCATCGTATACAGCAAGTTTGTGTGCACTTGTGGGATAAGGCATAGTCCCGATTTGAGTCCAAGAATCTGAATCGATATTATATTCATAAACCTCGTCATGTACAGAACCATCATAACCACCCAGGACATATAACTTATTATTGTAAGCTGCCATTTCCGTTTGTATAGCTGCTGGAAGATCAGCACCGTTTGACCATGAATCTGTCTGAGTATCATATATTTCCAATTTAGATGTATAGATATTATCGGAACCAATACCGCCGACGATATAAAGTTTTCCATTAACCATTGCAGACCCGGCATGACCGCGAGGAGTTGGGATTGGAGTACCGCTGGTTAAGGAATTTGTTTCAATATCATAAATTTCCAGATCTCCCAAAGGAGCGCTTCCTCCGGGTAATCCATTAACAATGTAGATGTTACCGCTCCAATATTCTGCATTACAATAAGCACGAGCTAAAATTTGTTTATCGGTCAATCTCCAATAACCGTAATCCTCATCGTAATATTCAATAAAAGAGTAACTATTGTAGCCATCGCCTGACGGTACTGTAAGATCATAAGTTCTGCCGCCCAGGTGAAACATCATTGTATCAGCGGCAACCGTCCGCTGACCGAATGATCCGTAAACAACTGATGCTTCCCATTTTGTCCACGGGTCAGATAATTCCCCATAGTTTTCAAAAAGATTCCCCACCCCTAAATAAGTCAAATAGCGTTTTATAAAAATAGTAATTTTCTCAATATAGCGTTTCAAAAAATCATGTATTTTCTTCAAGATTCGGGT
>JAIOZI010000065.1 GCA_021740785.1 Melioribacteraceae bacterium | reverse complement strand
AGATTTTTACCCGTTATTTCTTTATTTTGCATTGAGAGACTCCTTTAGTTTTTATTTTGTTGATAACTTAATTTATTAATTTTTGGAGTCTCTTTTTCTTTTTATTTTTTCTTTTTCAACTAACTTTTAATATAACTCGCTTCAGTAATTATTCGAGATACTAATATTTTCAATATAGTTTTTATTTTAACATTATCGGTATTGTTAACCGGATTTTTGTTATGGATCGAATTCGGGACTTACTACATAATCTCCGGTAATAATTTAATTATCAGATCCGGTCCGATGAAATATACGATTGAAATCGACAGTATAACAAGTATCACACGTAAAACCGATGTGCTTGCGAGTCCGGCGCTATCAATAAAAAGATTATTAATTAAGCACAAAAAGTCTTACACCGGGATTTACATATCCCCTCTTGACGAGGATAAGTTTATTGAATCAATTAACCCGGATTTTAGATTGGAAAATTCATCCTCCGGGCAGACAATTATTAAGTAAATAAAGTTAAACCGAATATCCCATAATTGTGATCAACTGTTTGATTTAGTTTTCATCCGATAAAGGACTTGAATATAATTCGCATTTTCTTTCGGTGTGAATATTTGTACCAACTGCCAGTCGTCATCGTATGATTCGATCATTTCTCTCAAATTGGAAATCTTTTTTTCGATTGCTTGTTCACCTTCTAATTCAACCGGCGCTTCCACTTTCCACGGGAATGACTCCACTCTAAAATGAAATTGTTCTTTTTTTCCGTTAACGGTTACTTCAACTTCCGCTATTTGGTTTTCACCGAAGTGCGGAATTGGAATACATATTTCTTTCATAGCGGCTCCGTATTAAAAAATCAAAATAAAGTTTGTTTAGTAAATCATTTTGATATACTATTAAATATTATCACAAATTGCATACCAGAGATAATAAGGGAAACCGGATAAAAATGAAGTTTCATTATTTTCAAATGTTCGTTACCGTGCGAAGTGTGTCCGTGTTTGAACATGTAATAATGAGCCGATTAGTTTATTGATCAGTCGAGATTAAAATTGATAACATACACCTGTCTCAATAGAGATAGGTAAAAAGGAACTTGTGATTGGACGAAATTATAAAAACGAAGTAATGAAGCAATTGCAAAGTTAGAGCGGCAGGTTTTATCCAGCCGCTCCAACTAGAAGACATTCATTCCCGGCTAAAGGAAACTATTCATACCGAAGAGAATTCACCGGATTTTGTAATGAAGTTTTTACTGCTTGAAAACTAACGGTAATTACAGCAACAACTAAAGCAGCGGCACCCGAAAATAAAAACACCCAGGCAGTAATATCAATTCTATAGGCGAATTCATTAAGCCAATTACTCATCAAGTAATAAGAGAGCGGATATGCGATAAGGTTTGAAATCAATACCAAAATCACGAACTCTTTGCATAAAAGAGCGGTTAAATTCAATTCGGTTGCACCGAGGGTTTTTCTTATCCCGATCTCTTTAGTTCTTTGTTCAGCCGAATAGGAGGCTAAGCCGAATAAACCGAGACAAGCTATAATGATTGCCATTGCTGCAAAATATTTCAGCAGTTCAAACATCCGCTCTTCGGATCTAAACCGCTGATCAAATTCTTCATCTAAAAATTTATAATTGAATGGGTAGTTTGGAAGTATAGAACTCCATTTCGTTTCCATTTCATCAATAGTATTCGGGACATTTTCCGGCGAAAGCTTTGCAATAATATAACTGCATAAAGGCGGATAACACACCATAGCAAGCGGACCAATTTCAACACTGATATCAACAAAGTGGAAATCTTTTGCAATACCAATAATATTTCCCTTCACTCCCACAAACTCCAATTTTTTCCCAACCGGGTTCCCGCCCATTATTTTTGCCATTGATTCATTTATTACAAAATTAGCAAGCGAATCCTCAGCTAAATCCATACTGAAATCTTTATTAAATGCCCTTCCCTCTTTTACTTTTATATCCATAGTTTTAAAATAATTGAAATCGACAATCGTGTACCCGACCAAGTAATTTTTATCGGGATCTTTTCCATCCCAATCAATCCCCCACGAATTGCTCCCGTACATTCCGGGTCTGTCTTTCGAACCGGTTATATTTTCCAGACTTGGAATCGCTGATAATTCATTTTTTATTAATTCATAACTTTTATTTAGTTCGTTTTTCAGAGGGATGTATACAACCTGCTCTTTATCGAAACCAAGATTTTTTTTGCGCATAAAATCAAGCTGACTGAAAACAATAGCGGTACTAATTATTAATGTTATTGAAATAGTAAACTGCAGTACAACCAACACTCTGCGGAATGTAGATTTTTTCGTACTTTTATCAGTCGATGGTTTAAGAACCTTAATCGGTCGGAAAGATGAGAGATATAAAGCCGGGTAAGAGCCGGCGACAAACCCGGTAAAAAGTGTAATTAAAATAATTCCAACCAAAAATTTAGTATCTAATAACCTATCAAACAGAATTTCTTTTCTTGTTATTTCATTAAACGGATCTATGAGAACTGCAACTAGCAGCAGGGCAATTACTACACCGAGGATAGACATGATTATTGATTCACCCAGGAACTGTCGAATTAAACCGAACCGCATTGCACCGATCACTTTTCGCATTCCAATTTCTTTTGCACGCTTTGCTGATTTGGCGGTCGAGAGATTCATGAAGTTTATACAAGCAATCAGCAGAACGAATAAAGCAACCAAACCGAAAATATATAGTGAAGCCGGTCGATTGGATGATGTTGCAAAACCGCCGTATGAATACAAATGCAAATCCTTATACGGCATCAATACAAATTTCGTTTTAGTACCTTCGTTATTTCTAACGAGAATATCAGTCATATGATCCTGAACTTTTTTAATATCCGGGTTATCAACCAAAAGTAAAAAAGTTCTTATGGAATTATTCCCCCAACTTTCACTCCATCTAACATTCTTTTTAAAATATTCAATAGTAATAAGTGCGTCAAAATCATAAGAGGAATTTTTCGGCGGATCTTGCATAACACCGGTTACCATCAGTTGAGTGCTGCTGTTGAATGAAATCATCTTACCTACAGCGTTGCCGTCGGGGAAATATTTATTCGAAAGTTCCTTTGTTAATATTATTGAATTTATATCCTGCAGAGCTGTTTCCTTTTCACCCTCCAAAAGTTCATATGAGAATATTTCTAAAAATGCCGGATCAACAGCGGCGATTCCGGTCTCATTGAACGATTGATCGCCGACAGTAACATAGGTTTCGCCCAGCCAGTCATATCTGGATGAACTAATAATTTCGGGTACTTCTTCTTCCAATACGGGCGCTGCCGGATAAGGTGTAGCGCTTGTGTGAAATACTCCTTCGCCCTGATGCTGATCTTCTTCTAAGCGGTAAATGTTTTCAACTTTCTCGTGGAATAAATCATAACTCAGTTCATCTTGAATCCAGAGAAGGATTAATATTGAACATGCCATTCCAATCCCGAGTCCGACCACATTAATAAATGAATATCCTTTTTGTTTCAATATGCTGCGAATGGTTATTTTGAAATAGTGTGAAAACATTTCATCTCCTTCCTTTTCTGATACGACTTACTGAGAACAACAATTGTTGCTTTATTCATATCGTAAAGATTTAATTGGATTTACATTTGCGGTTTTAATTGATTTATAACTCACCGTTATAACAGCAATCAGCATCGCTATCAATCCGCTTAATATAAACGGGAATGCTGAAATTTCCGATTTGTATGCAAAATTATCCAGCCATTTATTTATAAAATAATACGTGACGGGCCAGGCAAATAATATTGCTATCAATACCAACTTTAAATATTCCTTTACAAGTAGTGAAACCAAACTGAATGATGTGGCGCCCAGAACCTTTCTTATTCCAATTTCTTTAGTTCTTTGATCCGCCGAATAGGATGCAAGACTGAATAAACCCATTGCCGCAATAATTATCGCAATTAATGACAATGTAAAAAACAAACGGTAGAATATTTCCTCTTTTTCATAGAGCCGTTCTAATGTTTCATCAACAAAGTGAAATTCAAAAGGAATTGCCGGTAATATTTGATTTGTAATTTGCTTCACATCACTAATGAATTTAGAAATATCCGCCGACTGATATTTAATTGATAGATAATCGAATTTATTTTCCCATCCCCTGTTAGTTATTATTAAGGGTTTTACATCTTCATAAAGAGAGGAAAAATTGAAATCTTCAACCACACCGATTACCCTGTGATCACCGTTTCTTCTAATCATTTTATCAACAGCATTATTCCAACCCAGAGTTGATGCAAGCGAGCTGTTGATAATATATGTATCGTCATCAGTTGTCAGCTCGCGTTTAAAGAATTCACCGGATTTTATTTTCAGATCATATACATTAAAAAAGTTTTCATCTACGTCAATTACGTTTATCATCATTGGAGTTGTATGACCCTGAGGGAAATAACCGTTTCTCGTTAAACCGAGTCCCGGTATTGCAGAACTTCCCGATACATCATTAACACCCGGCAATTCTGTGAGTTTTGATTTGAGTAAACTAATATTTTCTACACTCCCCTCTCCTTGAAGAGGAATAAAAATCACATTCTCTTTATTAAAACCTAGGTCCGTATTTTTTATATAACTTAACTGCTGATTCACAATTATTGTTGATAAAATCATAATAATCGAAATGCAGAATTGAAACACAACAAGTGCATTTCTTATTGTCAACTTCCTTTCACTTTTCAATTCAGCAGTTGAGTGCAATGCTTTCAGAGGTTTTAATTTCGATAAAATGATTGAGGGATAAATACCTGCGAGCACCCCGGTAAAAAGGAACAGCACAGCAAGATTAATTAAGTTGGTTGAGTTAAATAAAAACGGCAATTCCAGATCTCTGCCGGAGAGTTCTGTATAAAAAGGTGATATCAAATGTACAAGCAAAAGCGCCAGTATCATTGATATAAAACTTATTAAAATAGTTTCGGAAAGGAACTGCTTGATTAGTGAATTCCTTCCCGCGCCCAATACTTTTTTAACACCAATTTCCTTTGCCCTTCTGAAAGAATATGCCGTAGAGAGATTGATAAAATTTATTGATGCGACCATCAATATTAAAAATGCTATAGCGGAAAAAATGTAAAGATTTGTTTTGAGTGTATTTGAATCAGATTCGTAATTTAAATGAATTTCATTCATCGGCTGAAGAGAGGCATCAAATCTAACATTAATTGAAGCAAGTTTCTCGTTCAGATGTTTCCACATAAACCCGGGAAATTTTTGCGTCAGTCTTTCCGGTTGAACATTTTCATTAAGTTCTATAAAGGTTATGTAGCGGTTTCCACCGTTCCAATCCATATAATTTCCAGGCTCGGAGTATAATGTTGAAAATGAAATTAACGCATTGAATTGAATACTAGAATTTTTCGGCGGGTTATCAGTCAACCCGGATATCACATAATCCTTCCCGGAAATTTCAATTGTTTTACCAACTACATCAACGTCATCAAAGATTAATTTTGCTGCGCCGGTAGTTAGTACGATATTATAAGGCGATCGTAAAATTTTCTCTTTATCACCGCTTAGAATTTTGAAAGAGAATAAATTAAAAAATGTGGAATCCGCATAAACCACATTCTTCAATTTGATTGCTTTATTCCCGTGTATAATAATTTGATTCACACCTGTTGAATAGCGGGTATAATTTTTTATATCCGGGAATGTCTCTTTCAATGCGGGTCCGACCGGGGGCACAAATACATGCGATTTATGTTCCGGTTCTCCCTCTTTAAAAGCCTGTACAGCTACCCTGAAAAGGTTATCCGATTTCTTGTGGAAATCATCAAAGCTGAACTCAAATTGAATGTGCAGAACAACAATCAGCACCGAAGCTATTCCGACAGACAACCCGATAATATTTACAAAAGAGAATCCCTTATATTTAAGTAAAGTTCTAAATCCTATTTTAAAATTATTCCAAATCATGATGTCACTCGTATCTTAATGAATTTACCGGGTTCTGCCGTGCCGCCTTAACAGCTTGAAAGCTTACGGTAATCAAGGCAATTAACAATGAACCAATTGCTGATAAAAGAAAAGGGATGAAATTCAAATCAATTTTATATGCAAAACCATCAAGCCATTCACTCATTAAATAAAATGAAACCGGGAGGGATAGGACCGTAGAAATAACAACGAGCTTAACATAATCCAATGATAACAAAGCGATGATCCCATTAATACTTGAGCCGAGAACTTTTCGAATTCCGATCTCTTTTGTTCTTCTCTCTGCTGAGAAAGATGATAAACCGAACAAACCTAAACTTGCAATGTAGATTGCAAAGAATGAAAAAATTGAAAATACTTGACTGATTCTTTCTTCGGATAAGTACAAATTATTATATGTATCATTTAAGAAGTTATATGAAAAATCAGAATTTGGGATTACTTCATTCCAAACACTTCTTATGTGAGTTAGTGTTTCCTTCGTGTTATTTCCGCTTATTTTCACCGCAATGGTATAAAACCTATCTTGATTTATATATAAGAATAACGGCTCAATAGAATTATGAAGAGATTGAATATGAAAATCCTTCATCACACCTATAACTTTTGCGTGATTAAATTCATCCGAACCTGCGGGACGTTTAATCATCTTGCCGATAGGTTCATCAAAATTTAGTGTTTTAGCAGCCGCTTCGTTGATGATAACGGCATTGGTGAGGTCGGTAGAATATTCATTCGAAAAATTTCTGCCTTCAATGATTTCAATACCGAGTGCATTGGCATATTCAATATCAACGCCGATAGCACGCATCATTATATCGTTCTCAAATGGATCATCTGTGCGGTTTACTCCCTGCTGTTCATTATTATTCAACCCGGGAACTGTATAAGCACCGGAAACTGCTAATATATTCGGATCCCTTTTTAACTTCTCTTTCAGAACTTCATATTTGGATTTGCCTTCCTCTCCTTTCGGGGCGAATGAAATGAGCAGAACATTATTTTTATCGAAACCCAAATCCGTATTTTTCATATAATTAAGCTGTTGATAGATTACCGTCGTGCCAAATATCAATATCGTAGAAATTGCAAACTGCACAATTACCAATATTCTCCTGAATCCCAATCCGTTCCCCTTCACAATTCTATTCAGATCAACTGTTTTGATTGGATTGAAATATGAGAGATAAAATGCGGGATACATTCCGGCAATTAAACCAACAATTAGAAAAATAGAAAACGCAAGTAAGTAAAATTCAATTGTTCTGTGATGATCTATTATAAGAGCTGAACCGAGAAAATTATTCAATACGGGATACAGCAATTCGAATAAGATCAAACTCGCGATTAAAGAAATAAGTGAAATAATAACCGATTCGGATAAAAATTGTCTAATTAACTGTGTACGATTTGCGCCGAGCACTTTTCTTACTCCAACTTCTTTTGATCGATGGAATGATCTTGCAGTTGAAAGGTTGATGAAGTTCAGGCAAGCGATAATAAAAACTAAAATGGCAATTGATGAAAACAAATAAACGTAGCTTAAATTTCCGTGTTCAATTAAATCGCCGTTCATTTCAGATTTAAGATAAATATCCGGCAGCGGTTCGATGTGAAATGTAAACATCTTTGCAAAATGTTCATTCGTATGTTTAGCAAATATGCTGTTAATGTTTTCTTTTAACTTGCCGGCTTCTGATTTATTATTCAACAACACATAGGTAAAGGCTTCTCCCCATGAATTCCAAGGCTGTTCAACCGGGTCAATTATTTCTTTTGTTTTATATGAAACGAGAATATTTGGTTTCAAGTGAGTATTGCCCTCGATATCAGCAAATACGGCAGTTACCTTTATTGTGTAGTTATCATTATAAATGAATGTTTTGCCGATTGGATTTTCATCATTAAAAAGTTTTTTTGCTGTACTTTCTGAAATCGCCGCCGTGTATGGTTCATCCAGCGGGTTGTTCTTCAGTTTCTCAATCACGTGAAAAGTGAAAACCGAGAAGACATTAGAATCGGTAAAAAAGAAATTCGATTCCTGGTACTCATCATTTTCAATTTTGATAACAGCTTTTCTGGCGAGATTAAATCTTACAGCTTTTTCCACGAATGAAATTTCTTCTTCAAGAGCCGGAGCAATTGCCGGCATTGCCCCGGCTAATTTAATTGCGCTATCATTAGATCCGAATTGTACGCCAATCCTGAATATTCTATCTTTATTTTCATGAAAATTTTCATAACTAATTTCGTTAAAAACATAAACAAGAATTAACATCGTACCGGTCATACCAATGGCAAGACCGAATATGTTGATGAGCGAATACAGCTTTTGTTTAATGATATTGCGAAAAGCCATTTTAATGTAATTAAGTATCAAAACATCCCCCAAAGTTATTAATCATTTTAAAGCTATCCGTCTTTAAGACGAATAATTCTATTTCCGCAACCCTTCCTTTTCGTTCCGATCCCTTTACTTTTTGGTAGAGCAGCGGGGTTTCTAGATTTTCATAAACGGTAAGATCATCAATAAGATGATACTGCTGAAACACGAAACCAATTTGTGTTTTATGTAATTCGGAAAGCTGGCGCTCTTTCATTTTATGAACCGGTTCATCATTGAAATAATACTCACCGTTTGAAGGTGTATCAAGCATTCCCAGAATATGGAAGCGTAGATTTGTCAGTTCCGGCAATGTTGTTGCCCACAGTATTTTTCCGTCCGGATTAGTTTCTTCGGTGTATACTCTGTAAATGTGATCCTTGTTTTCTTGAAAGTTATCGAAGTTGGTAACGTTCTCTAAAAGTACTAGAATGAGTAAGGTAACCGACATTCCAATTGCCAAACCAACAATGTTAAGCAGAGAAAACAATTTATGTTTGGAAATATTTCTTAATCCCGTTTTAAAATAATTTTTTAACATGTTTTAACCTTTCTACCCATGGTTATTTCTATTTGTGCAATGTGTACTTACTCATATTTTAAACTATTCACCGGATTAGCTGTCGCTGCTTTCACAACTTGGAAACCCACAGTCAGTATTGTAACGGTAAATGCAATTCCCCCGGCAAAAAGGAATATCCACAAACTCATTTCTATCTTGTAAGCAAAACTTTCAAGCCACTTGCTCATTGCCCAATACGCAACCGGGTATGCTATAATATTTGCTGCGATAAGCCATTTTGTAAAGTCTTTTGTAATCATAATTAAAATATCTATTACAGTTGCACCAACTACTTTCCGAATTCCGATTTCTTTTGTTCGCGTTTCTATCATAAACATTGACATTGAGAACAGTCCCATGCACGAAATAATAATTGAGAACAACGACAACCAGAACAAAATCTTTGAAATTCTAACTTCATTATCGTATAGAGCAGCAATGTGTTCATCGAGAAAACAGACATCTGAAATCGCAGTATTATCAACTGCATCAACGGTTGTTCTGATTTGTTCAACAATGTCCGATAACGACATCTCTTTAGCCGCAGCGAGTCGAACAATTATTCGTGACTGATAAGAATTTGAATACTCGATTGCCAGCGGTTCTATTTTAGACCGTAAAGAATTATAGTAGAAATCTTTTACAACTCCGATAACCGGTGCACCGTTTATTGTTGCGTCTTCCAAGTTTCGGAGGTTATATTTTTTAACAAAAGACTCATTTATCAAATAACTCCCGTAATCAGAATTTATCTCATTATTAAATGTTCTACCTTCAAGAATTTCACATCCTATAGCCTTTGGATAGTCTGCATCAACCATATTATGATTGACCATAATCTCCCTCTCGCCTTCGTCGTCGTTCTTAAACATTACGCCTAAATTTGAATAACTCTCATCTCCCGGTATATGCAGACTCGTACTAACGTCTTTAACTTCCGCCAAAGATTTTAGAGCATTTTGAATTGTAAATATTTTACTGCTCTTTTCCGCCGTTCGATTGGCAAGTGGTAGATAAACGACAAGACCTTTGCTCAAATTTGAATTGCTTTCATGGATCACATAATTTATCTGCTTATAAATTACAAACAAAGAAATGACCAAAACTATAGATATCGTAAACTGAACTACAGGCAGCGAACCTTTGAAAGCCGAGAGTCTCCCTGCTGTTCGCTTCTTCCCTTTTAGCGATTCTATCGTATTTATTGAAGCAAGTTTGAGCGCGGGATAAATTCCGGCGATAAACGCAAGTATCAAAACGCTCACAATAATTATCAACGACTGTAAGCCGGATAATTCAACCAAAGGCGTATTGAGCAACGGATTGATAAAAGGTTCAAGTTCATGAACAAAGCCAATCGCCAATAAAACGGAAAGCAAACAAGGGACAACAGAATCGAAAACCAACAAACGGGTATTATCTAGCAGAGATGCACCGGAGGCGCTTCTAACGCCGAGTTCTTTAATTCTCTCCGAAGCTTTTACATAAGTAATATTTAAGAAGTTAATAGCCGCGATAAGCAATACAATAAATGCAACACTTGTAAGCAGCAGCGTTATTTTACTATTCCCGTGAATACAAACATTATCGTGCGGTGTATCGGAATAATAAATTTTCTTTAACGGATTCAAAATGTATGCATTTTGACTTGCTTCGTTATTTTGTAAATATCCGAGTAATTTAAAGGCGGAATTGATTTCAGTTGTTAGTTTATTTTCAAGTTCGGTGTATGAAATATTGTCCGCTGTCTGAACGAATATTTGAAGAGTGTTGTTTCGCCAGTCATCAGTTACATATCCCGGTTTATTTTCATACGGCAGTAATACATCAAATTTAATGGATGAATTCGAAGGCGGTTCTTCAATAATTGCTTTCACGGTAAATATCGTATTTTTATATGTAACCACTTTTCCAACAGGCTCGACATCTCCAAATATCTTTTTAGCTAAGGACTCCTTCAAAACTATAGAATGTATATCATTTTTAAATGATTTTATATTTCCCCTTTTAGTTTTAAATGAAAATATAGAGAAGAAATCGGAATCCACAATTAGCGGTTGATCAATATTGTACTTTACATTTTTATACAGGAGATTCCGTTGTCTTCCAAATCCTCCGTCATTAATTACTCTCGCGGCACTCTTAATTTCGGGGAAATTGTTTTTCAGCCAATCCCGCATTATGCCGGGACTAAAACATGAAATTCTGTTCTCTGCATTATGCTTTTCGACCCGGAAAATTGAATTGGCGTTTTTATGAAATGCATCGAAAGTAGTTTCGGTGTATATATAACGACCGGCTAAAATTACAAACGTTAATCCCGCAGCCAATCCGAATATATTAATTATGGAAACCGCTTTACGGCGAAACAGATTTCTTACGGTAATTTTAAAATAATTTTTTAACATTTTTAATTATAGTTATTTCTATTTGGTCATTGTTTACTTACTCATTCTTTAAACTATTTACTGGATTTGCAAGAGCTGCTTTTATTGCTTGATAGCTTACTGTTGATAAAGCAATCAGTAGCGCTATAAATCCTCCCATAAGAAAAAGCCAGTAATTCATTTCAATATGATATGCAAAGTTTTGAAGCCATTTGTTAACTGCATAAAAAGCAATGGGCCAAGCAATAATATTTGCAATCAGCACCCACTTTGTAAAATCTTTAACTAATAAGATTAAGATACGTGGAGTGGAAGCACCAAGAACTTTTCTGATTCCTATTTCCTTTGTACGGCCTTTCATTAAAAATAGTGCAAGACCGAAAAGCCCCATGGATGAGATAAATATTGAAAGGAATGTCAAATATCCCATTAGTTGAAATGTGTTTTTATCACTTTGGTAGAGATTTTCAAGTTTATCATCCAAGAAATGAAATTCAAATATTTCATCCGGATAAAAATTGCTGCAAATAGCTTGTAGTTTATTAATTGTGGTTTCTGCGTTTGAAGGATTTACTTTTACTATTAATCGAGAGCATTCGCTATAATCAATTAAAAAAGCTGTTGGACGTACGCGACCATATAGCGATTCAAAATTTATATCCTCTGTAACACCAACAATTGTCCTCTCGGATTTAGGCCAGTCACATTTAACGGATTGTCCAATAGGATTGCCTTTAAGCATTAATTCCTTTACGGCAGTTTCGTTTAGTATTATTGCATTATCTATATCAGTTGCAAGCTGGTTTGAAAAAAGACGTCCCTTCACAGGTTTAATTCCAAGCGTCTTAAAATAATCTTGATGTACATGAATAAGTGCTATTGAAGTTGGTTTAGCTTCTCCTTCTGGTATTAAATTTCCGAAGTTAGTTGTGGTATTTGATGGAACACGTGAACCAGAAGAAACGCTTGCAACAATGGATTCTTTAAGCAGTGCCGCTTTTAGAGCGTTGTATTTTTCAACATTATCAAAGGTGCCGTTTATTTCAGAGGTTAGTACGAATTCTTTGTCAAATCCTAACTTTTTATTCTGAAGATAATCGATTTGACTAAACATAAAAAGTGCAGAACAAATTAAAGCAATTACTATTGTAAACTGAACTCCAACAAGTAACGTTCTAAAATTAAATTTTGATTTATTAGTTATAGAGGCTCCCTTAAGAGTTTGTATTGGGTGAAGTTTTGAAAGAAAAAATGCCGGGTAAAATCCGGCAATAAAACTTGTTCCAACAAGAAAAACCAAAACGCCCACAATATTTTTTAATGTAATTAATGCAGTGAAAGAGAGAACTTTTCCTGTGAGGGTTTCAAAAACTGGCAAGCTCAATTGCACAAAAACAAGTGATATAATAAACGCGATAAATAGGACCAAAAATGATTCCCCCACAAATTGGAAAGCAAGTTGATTTCGTGTAGCACCAATTACTTTTTTAATTCCAATTTCTTTCATTCGTGTTGTAGCATTGGCTGTTAGAAGATTTATATAATTGACGCAAGCTATTAGTAATATAAGAATCCCAATTGCTGAAAATATCAGCACATATGTGATGCTGTTCTGTGGTTGGATATCGTTTTTAATATGGGCAGAATAGAGGTGAATATCTTTCAAACTTTGTAATGAATATTTTGGGAAGTTGGGATTATACGATTTGTAAAAAGGTTGAATTAAATTTTCGCATTTTTCCTCAAAAGTGGATTTTGAGAAACCTTCTTGTAATTCGAAATAAACAAGGAAATTTTGCCATCCCAAATTAACCATTAAAGAACCAAAAACTTTATCTGCACCAGAAAGTGTTAAAATTATATCATACCGAAAATGGGAGTTTTGAGGCATATCCCTCATTACTCCTGTAACAGTATAATCGTACTCGCCACCTATTTTTAATACTTTACCAATGGGGTTTTCATCAGCAAAATATTTGTGAGCAAATGTTTCGGAAATCACAGTTGTAAAAGGTTTATCTAATGCTGTTTCCTTATCTCCGGATACAAATTCAAATGAGAACATTCGGAATATGGCGGGGTCAGCAAAAGGGACATTTTTTTCTTTAAATTGTTTATTGTCATATTCAATAATTTCACTGTCCATTGGAAAAATTCGCACATAATCTTTTATCTCAGGTAAATTGTCCGCTAATTTTATTGCAATATATGGTGCATGATATGCGTGTTCAGGTTGAGTTAACCTGTAAATATTATCGGCGTTTTTGTTAAACTGATCATAGCTTAACTCGTTCTGAACGTACAATAAAAGCAGTGCACATACGGCTAATCCAAGCGCAAGACCAAATACACTAATGAACGTATATGCTTTGTTTTTTTTAAGATTGCGATAGGCAACTTTAAAATAATTTTTTAACATAATTTTTCCCTTTTAGTATTTTATTCACTTCTTAATGAATCAATGGGATTTGAATAAGCTGCCTTAAGTGCATGATAACTGACTGTTGTAACTGCAATTGCCAAAGAAATAAATCCAGCAGATAAAAATATCCAGAAGCTCAAATCTGTTTTATATTCAAATTCCATAAGCCATTTATTCATTAAATAATATGCTATTGGTGAGGCAATTATAAATGCAATAACAACAAGTTTTACAAATTCTTTTGAAAGTAACACTACAATTAATGTGCTCGATGATCCTAATACTTTTCGAATACCAATTTCTTTTGTTTTTTGTTCTGTGACAAATGCAGATAAACTAAACAAACCTAAACACCCAATAAATATTGCAAGGAAGGCAAATGTCCCAAATATTTCACTTATCCTTTGTTCTCCTCTATACATATTTTCAAAGCGCTCATCAAGGAACGAGTAGTTGAACGGCTGATCTGGTGCCATTTCATTCCAAGTAACTTTTAACTTATTTATTACGGAACTGATGTCAGCAGTATTTGTTCTGAAAGAAATAATACTATTATTATTTCCAAAAAATATTGCAAGCGGTGCTATACTATTTCTGAGTGATTGAAAATGAAAATTATTTACTACTCCAATAATTGTATAATTAGTAAAATCACCTTCATTATTATATGGGCGGGAAATTATTTTGCCTATTGGGTTATCCAATCCAAATAATTTTACTGCGGCTTGGTTTAATATAACACCAGTACTATCCGTACTAAACTCACGCGAAAAATCACGTCCTTCAACAATTTTTATTCCCATTGTTGATAGATAATCATGATCAACGTCCCAAAGCTGTATTGAAGAACCTTCGTCAGTTTTTCCTTGTGGCCAAATCATAGCTTCATTATAACTTGATAGGACAGGTAAAAATCCTGAAACGGTTGCAGATTTTACTTCAGGGTATTGTAACATTTTCTTTTTAAATAATTGAGCACGATTACCTAATAAATTGGTGTTGCCTAATGTTATAACGTTCTCTTTATTGAATCCAAGGTTTTTGTTTTGGATGTAGTTTAATTGATTTAGAACCACAAGTGTGCTGATAATCATTATAATAGAAGCTGTAAATTGAAATACAACTAAGCCACTTCTTAAATTCCCAGATTTTGTACCAGCCTTTATTTTCCCTTTCAATACTTCTGCTGGTTTAAATGAAGAAAGAACAAATGCAGGATAACTTCCGGCTAAAAATCCAATAATGACTAGAATCGAAAAAATAGAATAGACAATAAAGGGATTGCTAAAATATTCTAGGGTAAGCTGTTTCCCTATTAGGTTATTGAAATATGGCATCAATAATTCAATTAATCCTATTGCGAATAACAATGAAATTAAGGTGGTCAAAAACGATTCCGTTAGAAACTGCCAGACTAATCCTTTTTTATAGGAACCTAAAACTTTTCTGATCCCAACTTCTTTTGCTCTGGTAGCTGAGCGTGCAGTTGAAATATTTATAAAGTTTACACAAGCAATAAGTAGAATAAACGCAGCAATAATAGAAAATATATAAACATATTTTATATCACCATTTACTCCTAATTCAGCTTGTAAATCAGAATATAAATGAATATCCCTTACAGGCTGTAAATAATATGCACCACCTCCGCCATTTTCTTCAAGTTGAGCTAATGTAATTCCCATTGCTTTTTCCAGTTCCGGCCCAAAGTACTTAACCAGCATACCATCTAACTTTGCTTTTACTGCTTTAGGATCTGCTCCATCTTTTAGAATTAGATAAGTCTGGAAATTATTGGCAAGCCAACTAAGTTGCTTTGATTCAGCGAGAGAAGGCATTGATATCATAAAATCGAAATCAAAATGTGTGTTTTGTGGAATACTTTTAAAAACACCGGTAACCTTATAATCACTTTCGTTATTTAATGTTAATGTTTTTCCAATTGGGTTTTCATTATTAAAATATTTTGCTGCAGTATTTTCACTTAGAATTATTGAGCTTGGCTCTACAAGGGCGGTCTGTGAATTTCCATTAAACAGATTAAGTGCAAAAAAATCAATTACCGAGTTATCCGCAAAGCAAATTTTATTTTCATCAAAACTTATTTTATTGTATTTAACGATACTATTACCTGCCGCTCTAAAGCGTGCAGTTTTTTTAATTTCAGGAATCTCTGCCAAAGCAACTTGTGCTAAAACTGGTGACACAACAGCAAGGTTATATTCTTCATTACCCATCTTAAATTCAGCTGTAACCCTATACATGTTTTCCGATTCGGGGTAATAGTTGTCGTAACTCAGTTCATTCTGGACAAATAGAGCTAACAAAATTGTACTTGTAATACCAAGTGCTAGCCCAACTATATTTATTATAGAGTATATCTTATATCTTAAAAGATTTCTTATCGCGACTTTTATATAATTCTTAAACATTTTTTATTCCTCAATCCAACCATCATTTAGGTTAATTATTCTATTTCCGTAGTTCGCATTTACTTCTGAATGAGTAACTTGAATAATTGTAGTTCCCTTATCATTTAATGATTTCAGTATTTCCATTATTTCTCTACCTTGATCCGAATGAAGATTTCCGGTCGGTTCGTCTGCAAGTATTAATTTCGGATTGCCGATAATTGCTCTGGCTACTCCTACTAATTGCTGTTGTCCCCCCGAAAGTTGATTTGGGAATAAATCTCTCTTAGCAACAATATTAAATTGATCGAGAACTTCGGCAACTCGCCCTTTCCTTTCGGAACCTTTTACTTTTTGGTATAGAAGCGGTGTTTCGAGATTTTCATAAACGGTAAGATCATCAATAAGATGATACTGTTGAAACACGAAACCAATTTGTGTTTTATGTAATTCGGAAAGCTGGCGTTCTTTCATTTTATGTACCGGTTCATCGAAAAAATAATACTCGCCTTTTGAAGGTGTATCAAGCATTCCCATGATATAAAGTAGTGTAGATTTACCCGCACCGGAAGGACCCATTATTGAGACAAATTCACCTTCCTTAATTTCTAAATTGATCTGACGGAGTACATACGTCTTGATGAATTTGTTTGTGTAGTATTTTTCGATGCCTTTTAGTTTGATCATTGTCAGTTAATCCAGTTTATTTTTATGTAGCAATTTGTTCAAGCATAGCGCATAGTGCATAGCGCAGAGAGTGAAACCCAAAGCACTGTGATTACCGGTGCGATAATGTTTTTTGAAAATTTGTAATCATTCTACATTCCTTATCCAGTTTTTCTAGAAGCCGATCGAGAACATCTTGATTTATTAAATTTCTCCTATCAAGTAACATTAGAATATTTGCGTTTTCAAATGTTGATCTCCTAGCAATATTCAAGAAATAATTAAATTCTTTATTGGAAGTAGAACCGGAACCTTCGGCAATATTATTTGTCATGCTCATTGCCGCACCACGGAGTTGCTCTGAAAATCTATAAAATTTTTTCTTCTCCAGCATATCAGAAATATCAAGCAGTTCATCTGTTATCTCCATTGCTAACTGCCAAATTTGTAAATCTTGAAATCTAAACTTCATCTCCAATTCCCTATTTTAATTAACTATCAGCCTTTTGCCTTTTACGCTCTGCCCTCTGCGCCATGCTCTATGCCCCATGCCTTTTGCCTTTCACGCTCTGCCCTTTGCGCCATGCGCTCTGCGCTTTGCTCTCTGCTCACTAGACATGAAATTTTTCTTTATAATTTTCTGTTACGACGTGACCGTCGAATAAGTGGATTATTCTATTTCCGTATTCAGCATAAGTCGGCGAGTGTGTTACCATAACGATTGTTGTTCCGTTTTCATTTAAGCCGGTAAGCAGACTCATTACTTCATCACCGCGTTCCGAATCGAGGTTACCTGTCGGTTCATCCGCTAAAATTAATT
Organism: Melioribacteraceae bacterium; assembly: GCA_021740785.1. Classification (GTDB taxonomy): domain Bacteria; phylum Bacteroidota; class Ignavibacteria; order Ignavibacteriales; family Melioribacteraceae; genus JAIOZI01. The sequence goes on along the minus strand of JAIOZI010000065.1, from coordinate 7,838 downwards.
TCGGACTGCTCACAATAGCACGCGCAACCGCAACCCTTTGCTGCTGCCCGCCCGATAACTGCTGCGGAAAATGATTTACCCGGTGCATTATTTCCATCTGCTCAAGTACTTCATTCACCTTGCTTTTTCTTTCGCTTGATGAATAACCAAGATATAATAACGGCAGTTCTACATTTTCAAATACGGTTAATTCATCAATTAAATTAAAACTCTGAAACACGAACCCGATATTTTGTTTTCGTAACTGCGCTCTCTGTCTTTCGGAATATTTTGATACTTCATGTTCTAGAAAATGAAGCTCGCCGTTTGAAGGATTATCAAGCAGACCCAAAATATTTAAGAGAGTCGATTTACCGCAGCCCGAGGGACCCATTATCGAAACAAACTCACCTTTGTCAATTTCGATATTTACATTGTTTAACGCAGTTGTTTCAACTTCTTCAGTTGTGTAGAGTTTTTTCAAATTCAATGTCTTAATCATTTTCCAATTCCCTTTTATTATTATTTCAAAATCAATTTTTCATTATCACCGAAATTATCATATGTAGAAGTTATGACTTTTTCGCCTTCTTTAAGTCCGCTCAGCACTTCATAATATTGAGTGTTCTGCTGCCCGAGTGAAATTTTTCTTCTCGTTGCAAATTCTCCCGATTCATCTAGGACAAATATCCACTGCCCCCCGGTTGTTTGATAGAATCCCCCCCGGTCTACCATCAACGCATCCCGCAATTCGCTGAGTGAAAGTTTTATGTGAACGGTTTGCCCGCGGCGTATTCCAGCAGGCACCTCATCAACAAAATGCATATCCACTTCAAACCTTCCGTTTCTCACTTCAGGAAATACTGTTTTTATAATCAAACTAAATTCTTTGCCCGCAAAGGTGAATGTGCCGGTTTGACCCGGGTTTACTCGCGCAATGTAATGTTCATCAACTTGTGCGCGGACTTTGAACGAATCAATATTATCTATCTGACCAAGATTCTGCCCGCTCGCAATCGATTCACCAATCTCAGCTTTCAGTGATGTTAATTGACCGGTTATCGGCGCTTTTACAGTTAGATTATCTAATTGCTGTTTTGTTGCATTCAAGTTTTCCTCTAAAGTTCCAACCGACTTTTCCAACTGACCGATTTGAATCGAACGGAAAATTGAATCCTGTTTATAACTCTCCTCAGTTAACTCAAATTTCTGTATTGCGAGATGATACCGATCCTTGCTCGATGCAAACTGGTTAGCTGATATTAAATTTTTATCAAAGAGATTTTTATCAGTATTAAAATTTCTGTGTTCTTCGGCAACTTCAAACTTCAGATCAAGCAACTGTTTTTTTAATGATAGTTTATTCTGCTCAAATGAAAGCCTGGTACTTCTCAAATTATTGATCTGCTGAAAGACATTTGCTTCATTATAAATTATGCTCAATCTTAGCTGAGCATTATCTAATCTTATAATCGGATCGCCCTCTTCTAGGTATGCGCCTTCCTGCACAAATTTTTCCATCACGCGTCCGCCTTCGGTAACATCTAAATAGTATGTTTCAATCGGCTGAACGGTTCCTGTAATAGGTGTGTTTTCATTAAAGGGACCAAATTTAACGGTGGAGATTGTAATGCGCTCACTGTCAACATTTAATCTTGAGGATGAATCACTAAACACAAAAATATAGAGAACAAATAAAACAAATATTGCCCCGCCTGTATAGTAAACTACTTTCTTTATCGTCCAATTCTTCTTCTCTAATTTTCTATCCATATAGTTCCCAAGAAATTCAATTTTTTTCTGGATGATATCCAAATACCATGCCTAATTAGAAAATAATTCAATTTTCGCATCAAATCGCTATTTTTGATGATAATCGAGATTTGCGAAAGAGACAGAACATCTTTACATGTCCGTAAATGTTCGCTTGCGTATGGAGAGTGTACGATTACGTACAATCATTTAATTATTTTCATTAAATTGCACATAAAAGTAAGTGGGAATAAATTTTGATGTAATTAGGTTAAAAACGGATTCTAAATGTCGAAGAAAAGAATTAGAGTACTAATAATTGATGATAACGAAGATGTTTTACTAGCTGCAAAGTTATTACTAAAACCTCATGTTGATGTAATATCGATAGAAAAAAATCCAGAGAATATTCCGCAGTTGATAAAATCGGAAAGTTATGATGTAATTTTTCTTGATATGAATTTCACACAGGATATGACGAGCGGACAGGAAGGTTTCTATTGGCTGAATCAAATTTTACAAATTGATCCGGCTGCGGTGGTGATATTAATTACAGCTTACGGCGATATCGAAACTGCTGTCCGAGCGGTAAAGGAAGGAGCAACGGATTTTGTATTGAAACCCTGGCAGAACGAGAAATTTATTGCAACGTTATCATCTGCATTAAAATTACGCGAATCTAAAGTTGAACTGCAGTATCTAAAATCCCGGCAAAAGCAATTAAACAAAGATCTCGATCAAAAATTTTCAGAGATTATCGGTGTATCCGAATGCATGCAGGATGTATTTAATGTAATTGAAAAAGTTGCACAAACCGATGCGAATGTTTTAATACTAGGCGAGAACGGAACAGGGAAAGAATTGATTGCCCGTGCGCTTCATCGAAGATCCAAAAGAGCCGATGAAGTTTTTATCGGTGTTGATATGGGAGCAATTACAAGTACATTGTTCGAGAGTGAGTTGTTCGGTCACGTCCGCGGAGCATTCACCGATGCGCGTGAAGACCGTGCAGGCAGATTTGAAGTTGCAAACGGCGGTACACTTTTCCTTGATGAAATCGGGAATGTATCAACAGAACTGCAGGCAAAATTATTGACAGTTCTACAAAACCGGGAAATATCACGAGTCGGTTCTCATAAGAAGATCTCAATTGATATCAGGTTGATTTGCGCAACCAACCATCCGATTTATGATAAAGTTGATAACGGTAATTTCCGTCAAGATTTACTGTACAGAATAAATACGGTTGAAATAAACCTTCCGCCGCTGCGGGAAAGAAGAGAAGATATTCCTCTGCTCGTTGAACATTTTTTGAATGTGTATAAAAAGAAATATGAGAAGAATTCCCTTTCAATAAACGGGGAAACAATTAAGAAACTAACAAATTACAATTGGCCCGGAAATGTAAGGGAACTTCAGCATGCGATTGAACGGGCTGTAATAATGTGCGACGGTGAACAGCTTTTACCAGATGATTTTTTATTGTCAACCAAATCAAGAAAAGATGAAACGGTAAGTTTGGAAAATTATAACCTGGATGAAATTGAGAAAAAAGTGATTCAGAAAATATTGAATAAATATTCCGGCAACATTACCAAGGCGGCTCGTGAACTGGGATTGACTAGAACATCCCTTTACAGAAGAATGGAGAAGTATGGCTTATAATTCATCAAATTATTTTGCTTATCTTTTACTATGAAAAATTTTCGCTTACAATTATTGATTAGAATTCTCTTAAATGCTTTCTCTATTTTTCTATTCTTCTTTTCATACTTCAATATAGAGTACAATGCAATTTTATTCATACTTGGGATAATTATTATTTATCAAATTTATTCGCTGATAAAATTTGTTGATATCACAAATAAAGAACTTGCTCGTTTTATCTCTTCAATTAAATATTCCGATTTTTCACAATCATTCACGATCCACAATTACGGAAGTTCATTTGAGGAATTAGGCAATTCATTTAACAACGTAATTGAAAAATTTCAGAAGACAAGAAGTGAAAAGGAAGAGAACCTCAGGTATCTTCAAACAGTGATGCAGCATGTTGGAGTGGGGTTAATATCTTATAACCAGGATGGAAAAGTTGAATTCATTAATAACTCCGCAAAGAGACTTTTGAAAATTTCTCATCTGAAACATTTGTCGACTTTAGATGAAACCTATCAGAATTTGGGGAACCAGTTTTTAAGTATTACTCCGGGTAATAAAACAACTCTGAAAATTGTCGATGATAATGATTTGATTCAGCTAATATGTTATTCCACGCAATTCAAAATGCGCAATCAAATTTACACACTGCTGTCACTGCAGAACATCCAAAGCGAGTTGGAAGAAAAAGAGATGGAAGCATGGCAGAAATTGATTCGTGTACTTACCCATGAAATTATGAATTCCGTAACGCCGATATCTTCATTAGCCGGTACTGTGAACATTATGCTTTCGAAAGATGATTCTGAAATTGAGTTATCAAAGGAGCAGGCGGATGATATTAAAACCGCAGTTTTTACTATTCAAAAACGGAGCGAGGGACTTATAAAATTTGTAGAAAATTATAGGAATTTAACAAAAATACCCAAACCAAATTTCCAGATTATTTCTCTTAAATCACTATTTGACCGGGTAAAAAATTTAATGCAGAAAGAATTTGAAAATAACTCTATCGAATTCTCATGCGATGTTGAACCGGAAACTCTTGAGTTAACCGCAGACCCGGAAATGTTTGAACAGGTGTTGATAAATTTAATCATCAATTCAATTCATGCGCTGCGTGGAAGGCATGACCCAAAAATTTATCTAATCGGTTATCTTGATGAAAGAGGTAAGATTGCCGTTAAGGTTATTGATAATGGTCCGGGTATAAATGAAGATGTTCAGGATAAAATTTTCATTCCGTTTTTCAGTACAAAAAGAGACGGATCGGGAATCGGGCTGAGTTTATCCCGTCAAATCATTCGTTCCCACGGCGGAAGTATAAGAGTAAACTCCAAACAAAATGAAGGCACTACATTCACAATGCGGTTTTAACCCGGATTTTCCATCGGTAATACTCCCCTCCTGCCTGCAGCCAATGCTGTCAACTTTATGGAATTAATTTAACTGGCAGGAACTAAATGAGGCTAAAGCCTCCTAGGTGTGTTCACTTTTTTCCCGTTGCCTTAAGAGTGTGTTACATAAGTCTGAATAGCCCGTGGCTTCAGCCACGGGATGGTAAAACCTCAAAGATCACTGGACTTTAGTCCCATTAAATGGTTTTGACCTCCATTCCGACTGAGGAGTCGGAGCAATTTATCAGTTCAACAACTAATTCTTAAAACCACGGGTTAAGTTGCTCTTCCTGACACTGACGCCGTTCTTCCTGACGATGACGCTGTTCTTCCTGACGCTGACGCCGTTCTTCCTGACATTGACGCCATTCTTCCTGACACTGACGCTGTTCTTCCTGACATTGACGCCGTTCTTCCTGACGCTAACGCCGTTCTTCCTGACATTGACGCCGCTCTTCCTGACGGTGACGCCATTCTTCCTGACACTGACGCCGTTCTTCCTGACATTGACGCCATTCTTCCTGGCGTTGACGCCACTCTTCCTGACGATGACGCTGTTCCTCCTGACGTTGACGCCGATCTTCCTGATGCCGGGGAATAGAACACGAACGACACGGACAACGCGGAAAGCCACGGAGAAGGGATTAAGTTATTGGTTATTGAGTTATTTGGTTATTCAGTTTTTAAGGGGCTGGAAATTGACTATTGACTAATGACAATTGACTATTACCTACATCAAAGATTCCCCCCTCCGTTAAAAATTACCAAACGTAATAATTGATGAAGTTTGGCTACGGAGGACAGGTCGGTGTTAAAATTGATGATTGTTGTTTGATATTTATTTGAGATTTGTCCGTAAAGCGAGATCTCGCCAAAGACGGATTTCTTGTTACTGGCTTCTGGTTTCTGGTTTCTGCCTGCCACGGCTTAGTCGGTTTTTGACGAACCTGTCTACCGATAGGTAGAGACGGGCCTGCCAACCGAAGCTGGGTTTTAGCGTAGGTTGGGTTGCCGGTTTCTTGATACTTGCTACTTGCTACTTGTTTCTTGCTACTTGCCACTTGCTACTTGCTACTTGATACTTGATACTTGTTTTTTGATACTTGATACTTGCTACTTGATACTTGCTACTTGATAATTGTTTCTTGCTACTTGATACTTGCTACTTGATACTTGTCTTTTGCGATTTATCAGTTCTTCTCTTTTTGTTCTATGCCTTTGCTCTATGCACTATGCACTATGCTCTATGCTCTATGCCCTATGCCCTATGCCCTATGCGCTCTGCGTAAAACCAATATTGATTCCGGAAAAAAAGATTTGAAATTAAATAAGATTTACACTATGTTGTATTTAGACTTGAATTTAGGGGAGTTAAAACTTGTACTCATTTACTTTCATTCTTGATTTACCATTCGAAATTAACCGAACTAATCTTATAGATAAAAATAATTCTTTACAAACAGCAATTAGGCGGACTCAAACTTTGCCGGGCAGCCCGCGTTTTGTTTTGAGGAATGGATATAAATTATACACTGCCGCAAATGAGACTTTAAATTTTGTCAACTCTTTATTTTTTTTGATCATTTACAGATTTATCCGCCGTTTATTGTCGGGTAAAATACTATAGAGTTAGGTGTAATAAAATGAGGTATTAAATGGAAACATTAAATATGAACGGGCCTTATAGGCTGGACTCCGAAACAATTGATGAAAAGGTTACTAAAACATCAGCAGGTAATTATGCATTTGGTAAAAAAGATGAGGAAGGTAACTTTTTAGTCGGATATGTTGGTAGAGCTGATAAAAATTTAAATTCAAGGTTGAAATCTTGGATTGGTAAAACAAAACGTCCACTATTCAAATACAGTTACGCAACATCCCCCAAAGATGCATTTATTAAAGAATGTAACAATTTTCACGATTTCGATCCTCCGGGAAATAGCATTCATCCAGATAGACCTGATAATTCTAATTGGAAATGTCCACAATGCGATGTGTTTGATGACTAGGACTTAAATATGAATAAAAGAAAGACAATACCACAACAAAATAAAGTGCGTTCAATTTTGCAGCAAGAAATAAATTCTTGTTGTCCTTTTTGTGAGAATAACGATGTTGGGCATTTTGAAATACACCATATAGATGAAAATCCGAGTAACAATGATATTAATAATCTTATTCTACTTTGCCCGATTTGTCATTCTAAAATTACAAAGGGGGATATTCCTCAGAGCGAAGTTAGAAAAAAGAAATTAAAAATATATTCGAGCACTCCTGAGAAAAAACCCACTCAAATATTTTACATAAATTCCAATCGTGCTCCATCTATAATGGGAAACAATAATAAAGTCACCATAAAAAATGTTAAATCAACAAAGGCAAAAAAATCAAAATATCCCGAAGGTTGTATTGGCTATGAAAATCTAAAAGCGAATTATGTTAGCTATTTGATAACTAGGTATCACGAATGCAAAGAATATGAAGTTGGCAAAGCACAAATGAATTATGCAATGTTTTCATCTCATTTGAAAAAACAATTTAAAATTGGCAAAACACGAACGATTTACAATGTACCAGTTGAGCGATTTGATGAATTGGCTGCATACATTCAATCAAGAATTTTGAAAACCAAATTAGGTAACATACTTAATTCAAGAAATCAAAAAATATTTTCATCGTTTCAAGAATATAAAAAAGATCAAAGTGGGAATTACACATAACCCGCAAATCAACCGGGCGCCGTTTTCAAAACGGCATTTGTACTGTTCTTAAGTAAAGTGAAATGAACAACATTGACGTTAAGCAGTAAACTAATAAATTAAATTGTGGCAACCGGCTTGTACTGTTGAATTTGTAAACTGGTTGCTAAATCTTAAGCATTGTAGTTTTAATCGGCATAGTTGTGTTGGGGGCACCGGAACTTGTCAATAAAAATGAGAGAAAAAATAATATTAATTAAGCAACATTCATTAAGCCTTCAGGTTTATTTATCCATACTTCGTTTTCGGGTAATTTGGCTTTTGGGACTCCTTTAACAAATCTCTCAGGAGTTGA
>JAIOZI010000064.1 GCA_021740785.1 Melioribacteraceae bacterium | reverse complement strand
CTGTCCACCGTAATTGTTTTTCAATGAAGGTGGGCCTGTCCACCGTAATTGTTTTTCAATGAAGGTGGGCCTGTCCACCGTAATTGTTTTTCAATGAAGGTGGGCCTGTCCACCGTAATTGTTTTTCAATGAAGGTGGGAAGTTGTTTTATAACGTAGACGGGCAATGTAACCATTCTTCTTTAGTAGCAAGTATCAAGTATCAAGTATCAAGTAGCAAGATCAAAGACCAAGGGCAAAGTTCCAACTTTTGATCAGTTGTTTTACTTAACTATTTCTTTTGGATACATCTTTAATAATGTTTTTATAGATGTTTTTGATATTACCGTAAGCTTCTAAAGCTGAGTTTAGAGAGTCGATGATTTCTTTTTCATTACCGGGATATTCATGGGTTAAGTTGTTTCTCAGCTTCCTATAATCTATCCAATCTTCAGTACTATTAATAACTTCAATTCTTTCCAAAGTGTTTAACATATCAATCAGCGGCATATTAGGTTTATATTCTTGCAGGTCCTTTAAGTATTCCGGGAATAATTTCTCCCCCATTCTATCTTGGACTTTAATAAAGCGGTAGATGAAAGAATCAAGAGTTTTTACAATTTCGGTGTTCTCAAAATCATCTTCATTTAATGGCAAGTATTGATTTACCTGTGGAATTAAAGCATCGATACGTTTGAAGTGGATGTTCAGTTCCTCAAAGATATCCTGGATGGTCATATTCTTACTCCATGAGTGTGGGCTTCTTTAAATATTTTTTTTTCTTCATCACCCGATTGAATAATCAAATCAATTTTTTGTTCACCATGCTTTAATTCAAAGTCACGTAAAAATGCAATTTTAGATTGTAAGAGTCCGAGTTTTTTGTTCGTTTTAACAAAAATATCAATATCTCCTCCTTTTCTTTCAAGATCAGCTCTAGATCCGAATATTCTGACTTCGTCGGTATCAAAATACTTTTTTGCCAGTAATTTTATCGTGGCAATGTATTCGTTATTTAGTCGTACTTTCTGCTGTGTTTTCATTGTTGTTTATATTCTGTAATAATTTTTTAAAATGAACAAAATTTCAAAGTCGAGTTTGGTTATTCAGTTATTGGGTTATTGGGTTATTGAGTTAATTATTTATTAGTATCAAGTATCAAGACACAGGTATCGAGACAAAAGCAACAACGCCAGAGCCGGTAAGTACGACTGATTTCACTAGATTTGTTATTTGATATTTACTTTTGAGAAAGTCTCTATTTCTCCGGGGGAAATTTGATTCTAACTCTGTAATTATTAACTGTTATACTTGCTGTAAATTGCTTTTGGGATTATACAATAAAGCCCTCTCTTTTTAAGAGAGGATTTAGGTGAGTTCTAAATTAACATAAAATCCCAAAATCAATTTGACTTGTGCATATAAGCGGATTGCTGTTTAGTTCTTTCTTATACTTTGTAATTACCTCAAGAATCTTTTTGCCATGCTCGATCGCACGTATATTAACCAAACGTATAATTGCTTTGTGCTTACTTTGAAAAACGAATACTAATTCTCCAAAATCTTTATCTGCGGTAACCAGAATTCTATTTTCTTTGTATGCACGTTCCAGAATAACTTCATCACCCGGATCGTTATTTTCCTCTGCTGTCCAAATGGTATCATAATTACTTTTCCTCAGTTCATCTACCACATATTTTGACAAACAGGAATCTACTAGAAATTTCATTATTGAACTGTCTCATACCGTTCATTGGCAGAAATTCTGTAGGCATATATTAAACAAGCTTGGATATCGTCTTTTTCTAGAAACGGATAGCCTTCCAATATATCTTCTATTGTTGACCCTGCTGCTAACATTCCCAATACATGCTCAACAGCAATTCTTTTTCCTCGAATAATAGGTTTACCACCGAATATTTCGTGATTAAATGTTATTCGTTTTATTAGGTCTTTCTCCATAGTTTTTTACCAATTTTCTTATGTTCATAATTAAATGATTTTCTAAGAAATTTATTGTTTCCAATATGAGATAAACTTATTTCTAGTCAAATTAGCTTACCCTGACCACCTAAGTATAGAGAAGCAAGTATCAAGTAGCAAGACATAAGTATAAAGACGAAAAACCAATCTGCCAAAGGGGCATGCATTTGCGAATTACTGAATTGTTGAATTCACAGATCACTTAATTGTCCGATTGTTTTTTTGCTGTGCTCTCTCACCCGTGTTATTACGGTTATAAATTACAAAATGCAGACGTCAAACGGGAAAGGATCATTTAACTTTTTCCTGATTCAATAAATCACTTTAATATAAATAAGCAGGAGACTCGGGGTCATCAAGTAAGTTGTAAATAGTAATTCTGTAAACTGTAAGATGCTAACCAGTAATGAGTAACAATGTTGGTTTCATGACCAATGCCGAACTTATTTTAAATGGATACTCGGCTTAACCATTCCCAATCCTACCTGCGGTAAGCAGTTTACGCAATTGAGTTTCGGGCTAACCTGTTTCGCAACAGTTTTGCACTTACCCCATTGTCTCCAAAATTCATTCTTCTTTAAATGCAATTTTTGTTTTATGATTTGCTATATGGATCAACTTAGCGAGCGTTTTTAATTTAACCAGATCCTCATTAAACTTTTTGTATAACTCTAAGAAAGAAATTTTCGGTTCATGAACAATGTCCCTTTCTTCTTTGTAGATAATTTTTTTATAAGCTGAATTTTTTACTTTTTCCGATAAAAAGTTTAAATCTGCAATAAGATTTTTTCGCACATCAAGAGCTTCGGCAAGAGAGATTTCTTCACCATCAAAATTTATGTTATTTGTAAAATTAGCTTTTTGAATTTCTTGATTCAGCTTTACTCTTTTTGTCTGTAATTTTTTCAGTTGTTCATCTATTTCACTTGGGTTAAAATCTTTTGCCGGTTCTTTTATATCTTCTTCGTTTCTAAGAAAACCATTATCCCAGATTTTCCATTGGAAAATCTGCCCTTCGGGCCGACAATTTGTAAGTTGAGAAATAGCAGATACTTAACCATATAGAAATTTTGGAATTCGTTATTTGAGTAAAATATTTTTCTTACAAATTATCGGGGTTAATCCCGCAATATAAAATGTTTTAATAAAACATTTTATGAGCGGCCAATGGCGATAAATTCATTTCCAATAAATTTATTGGGATTATGATGTTTATCTTCATTAAGAATACTTTCAAGAAGTTTAATAAGACGATCGAATTGATCTCTCAACTCAATTGCCTCGAACAAAAAGAGTTTTTCTTTTTCATTCGACATCACGAACTCCCATTAAAATTATTAATTTATTCTTTCACTTTTGGAGAGAATTTATCGGCAAGAGTCTTCTGCAAATCAGCCAGTGTTTTAGCATTGCCGGCGCTTTCAATTGTTTTAACCGCAATATCCTGCACTTTGGAATAAGCTTGATCAAGTTTTTTACCAAGTTCACTTATTTTGTTTTCTTGTTCATTTATCAGTTTTTCATATGCTTCAATTTTTGTAACAAGAACATTCTTTTCACCTTCGAACTCTTTGGACAAAAATTCATATTTATTTTTATAATCGGCTGAAAGTTTTTTAGTAGTTTCATCAACTGCTTTGGCAGCCGCTGTATCAAGTTCTTTTTGAAGCTGATCTAATTTCTTTTGCAGCGTTTCGTAATGTTTTTCCTTTTCCGATATCTCAGCTTCTCTCTTATTAAGTTCTTGTGTTTTATTTTCAACTAATTCGTTGAATTCTTTTTCTTTTCTCTTCAACTCATCATCTAGTTTATCATGGGCTATTTGCTTTTCCCGTTTGAAATTATAATCGAATTCCTCTTTTAATCGTACTGCCTCTCTCTTTTCTTTTTCATCTCTTTCTTTTATTGCCGCTTCGTGATTTTGCTTTTCTCTTTCCCATTCTGCTCTCAAAGTTTCGATTTCTTTGAGAGTAGTAGTTTTCTTCAGTTCCATTTCTTCTTCAAATTCGATCTTCTTTATATTTTGCGATTCGATCAGCGCGGCAAGTGTGTGAGCCGATTTTTCAATTTCGAAAACTTCATGCAATTCTTTCTCTTTGATTTGAATAGCGATCCTAATATCATCGTACTTTTTAACTTCCGCTTCCAGGTTTCTTTCAAGATTATTCAATGTAGAATTAATATCGGATTTTAGATTATTTATACTGCCGGGTATTGAGTTCAGGTTTATCCCTTCTACTTTTTTAACCACTTCCTTTTTTGTTTTTTCTTCTGCAATTTTTTGTGGGTTTAACTGCAACTCCTCTTGTTCTTTGACCGACTTAACAATTTCATTATAAGCCTCAAGTAATTCTTTTTTAGTGTTAGTCATTGATAATTTCTTAATTTTATTTGTCATTTTTTCTCCGACTTAAAGTCAATAAAATTATTTAGACTACTTTCTATTTCGCTTCACTGAAGATGTCGAATCAGGATGCAAGATAAAAATTGTCAAATAGCTTTACAACAATTTATGTATTAAGCAATGTGATCATTGTTTTAGTATCAATATTTGAGATATGAGTAGCAAGTAGCAAGATGAATTTAGCGAATTATCGTCCGTTAACCCCGATAGACTGCAGCGGGATGCCCCCGCATGGGCAGGTGTAAAAAACGCTCCAAATTCACGGATTATCGGATTTGCGGATTATGGATGAATGAATTTTGTTTTTCTCTTACCTGTCCCGGCGAAGCTATTTTCGCGAAGCCGGACCTGTCCCGGCGAAGCTATTTTCGCGAAGCCGGACCTGTCCCGGCGAAGCTATTTTCGCGAAGCCGGACCTGTCCCGGCGAAGCTATTTTCGCGAAGCCGGACCTGTCCCGGCGAAGCTATTTTCGCGAAGCCGGACGTCTTAAGTCTTACTTCTTAATCACCCATTCTTCATTGAACTAAATCAACTTCCTTACTTCAATATATTTCACAATGTCGTTAAAATAATTTTCTAAATCCGATTTTCTATTAAGTAAGGAATTTAATTTCTCTGCAGTTTCATTTAGGTCTTCTTCATATTCATGAGCCAATTCGTTCCTTAGTTCACGCAATTCTTTCCATTTATCATAATCTTCAATTATACCTAATTGTTCTAATCTATTAAAAATATCAATTGCAGCTTTGTCAGAAACCTGTTCATCTAATGTAAATAAAATTGATTTAAAAAGTTTTTGTCCAATTGAATCCTGTAATTTTGAAAAGCGGTAAATTAATTGGTCGATATGCGCAATATCATCATTGCTAAGTTTTTCAAGTTGTTCTTTTGTAAGGGGAGCAAGTAAACTTATTCTTTCAAAAGCATAATTCATTCGTTTTAAATGGATTGCACATTCGTCAACAATTGATTTCAGTATATATTCATTCTTTTTCAGAGTATAACACCTTCTTGTTTCGCAACTTCATAAATAAATTTTTGTGATGTATGATTATTAATGACTATATCAATTTTCTGTTCCCCCATATATTCATGAAGGCGTTTCAGCATCTCAATTTTCTTTTCAAAAATAGATGTCTTAAGGGTCGTTTCAATATAAATATCTATATCTCCACCTTTTTTATTATCATCAACCCTGGAACCGAAAAGGTAAACTTTTGTATTCTCTCCGAATAATGCTGTAGCCGTTCTTTTTATAAAATCGATATGTTCTTTATTAAGTCTCATGCTACTTAATAATGAATCTCGTAACTGTTCAATATATTTTATATGTCACAAGAATCAATAATACTTATTGAAAAAGATTTTGAAAATGCAACTTTACTTTCTTTGTATCCTGATGCAGTCTATCTGGTTTAGCATAATAACGACTGAAGAATCTCATAGTTTTAAAAGATTCTTCAACCCAATAAAAATCATTGGGTTTCAGAATGACAGGTTCTCTTATTTATCAGTAATTAAATTTGAAGATTTCTATTTGATTTTTTTTTGGTTTTTGTGATTTGTTTCTTACTTCTTCCTATCCACCGACTTGTCCACCGTAGCTGACTTTTAGCGAAGGTGGACCTGTCCACCGAAGCTGATTTTTAGCGAAGGTGGAAGCTTGTTTTTCAGCGAAGGTGGGCCTGTCCACCGTAATTGTTTTTTAATGAAGGTGGGAAGTTGATTTTGCGAAGCCGGACTTCTTACTTCTTATGTCTTACTTCTTAATTTCCCATCTTCTCCTAATCCCCTTTTCAAAAACCACTTCCTTTATTCTTGTGTCTTGTGTCCTATGTCTTAATTCTTACCTATCCAAACACAGCTTCGCCACGTCAGTCACATGGCTGAAAATAATTTTCTGAAGTAGATTAAAATAAGAAAAGTCCTGCCCCCACAAGCAGAACAAATATAAAAATGAGAATATAAAAGTTATATAATAATAAATAAGTTACAAATTGATTTTATGTTAATTTTTCTAATAAGATAGAATGTGTGATATAAAATACGTTTTGATTCAATTTCCGCGAAATTAAAAATAAAGTGTAGATATCAAAATTATCGACAGCACTCCAACAATTAATTGCAGCGGCATTCCAACTTTAAGATAATCGGCATATTTATAACCACCGGGACCATATACCATTAAATTGGTTTGATAAGAGATTGGTGTTGCAAAGCTGCTGTTAGCAGCTATGGTCATAGTAAGAATAAAAGGAAGTACAGCTAATCCCAAACTATTTGCGACTGCTAATACAATTGGAAATAATGTAATTACTGCGGTATTCCTGTAAATTAAATTTCCGTAAACTACGGTAATAAGATAGACTGCAATTATAATTCCCATCGTACCAAACGGATTTGCAATAACAATAATATTTTCAGCAATAAAGTTTGCGACTCCTGATTTCTGAACGGCTGCTGCAATTCCAAATGATGATGCAATGATCAACAGAACTTTCCAATTAATTGAATTCAATGCCCCTCTTCCCGAAATACTTTTTGTAATCACGAAAATGATTGCAGCTAATCCCATAGCGGAAATGAGCGGGATAATTTTAAGCGCCGCAAGAAGCACCATGCCAAGAAATAAAAACAAGGATAAGTAAACTTGCCATAGTGGTTTAGAGGGTGTATCATGAGAATCGGAAATCAAATAGAACTGGTTTGAGTTATACCACTTCTTTTTGAAATTTTTATTTGCAAGTATGAGTAAAGTATCACCCTGTCTTAATATTACATCTCCAATTTTCTTTTTGATTCTTTCACCATTTCGATGAATTGCAAGAATTATCCCGTCATAAACATTTCTAAAATCACTGTCTCTTACACTTTTCCCAATCAAGTTAGAGGTTGGACTCACAACCACTTCAAAGGTTTTTCTTTCATCGGAATCATAGTTTTTTAGATTGAAATGAGGATCTTTAACTAGCTGGAGCCCGGGTTCTTTTTGCAGCTCAATTATTGTATTTGGTACTCCAGTAAAAAATAATCTATCTTCAATCAAAATTTTCTCACCCGAAGAAGCAGGTGCAATCGTTTCCTTACCTCTTTCAATCTGAAATAAATAGAGACCTGTTAAATGTCTCAATCCTGCCTGCTCAATTGTTTTACCGATATGAGAGTATTGATCAGTTACTTTTAGTTCAATTACGAATTCTCGGCTTCCTTCAGAAAAATTGAAAGATGGAGTTTTTCGATTTGGTAAAAGTTTGTGTCCGAAAAAGATTAAATACAAGAGAGTCAGAATTCCGACCGGAATACCGATTGGTGCAAGTTCAAAAAAGGAAAAACCTTCCAAATTATTTTCAAGTAGTAGTCCATGTACAATCAGATTGGTACTTGTGCCTATTAATGTACACATTCCGCCGACAATTGTAGCATAAGAAATCGGGATCAAAAATTTGGAGGGAGAAAGATTGTATTTTTCCGTCCAGCTTTTTACACTCGGAATAAGCATTGCCACAATTGGTGTGTTATTCAAAAAAGCTGAAAGGAATGAAATCGGGAATAAAATTCTTGCCAACTTTCTTTTCAAACCCGTATTTTTTTTCCCGAATAAGAAAGGATTAAGTTTGTTAATAGCTCCCGTATTTTGCAAGGTGCCTGCAACCACAAATAGTATGGCAATCGTAAGCATACCTTCATTTGAGAAACCGCTGAAAGCTTCCTTTACTGAAACAACATCACCTATGATGTATAACATTAATGCTGAAAATACTGCTATCTCAGGATTTACTATCTCTTTGATCAGAACAACCGTCAGGGCAATAAAAATAATTAGTGTGTACCAGAACTCAAAAGATTCTAACAAATTGCACCTTTAATATGAGAAATATTGGAAGAATGGAATAAGGGAATAAAGGAATATTGGAAGGATGGAAGGATGGAATATTGGAAGGATGGAATGCTGGAATTTTGGAACGGTGGAATGCTGGAATTTTGGAAGGATGGAATATTGGAAGAATGGAACGATGGAATTTTGGAACGATGGAATGCTGGAATAGAGTATTCGAGTATAAAACTACTTTGTTTATGCAGTTCTCTTTTTTGAAATGTAGTGATATAGATTTTATTAGTTCCAAAAAATATCATATACAAAATTAATCTGCAAAAGAATTTTCCCAAACTCCATTTTTCTGCTTTTGTTGTAATGATTTAATCAAAGCAAGAAGCTCATTTTCCATTTGAAAATGTAATTCATCAAGTTGCTTAAACTCGTTTTCACTTAGGATATTTACTTCACTTAAAGAAATAATACCGGAAAGGGTTTCACCTGAAGATCCAAGAGCTATATTCAAAAAATTCAAATATTCTTTAAGATTTTTCCTGCAATAGCCTTCACTTATATTTCTTGAAATGCTATGAGAAGCATCTAATAAATTACTTCTGATCTTCTGTAATCTATGAGGGAAATTATTTTTATCGGTTAATCGATAGACTAACTTAAAAAGCTTAATTGCGTCGTTCCATACCCTAAGCTTTACATATCCCCTGTTTATATTCTTATGTTTCAATTCCATGGCTGTTCTTTTGTTTACTGGCTACATCACTTAAACGATTCCATCATTCCAAAGAATCTTAATCTAAACTCTCCTTCCAATTTTCCTTCATTCCAAAAATCCTATTCTAAGCTTTCCTTCCAATTTTCCTTCATTCCAAAAAATCCTGTTCTAAGCTTTCCTTTCAATTTTCCTTCATTCCAAAAAATCCTATTCTAAGCTTTCCTTCCAATTTTCCTTCATTCCAAAAAATCCTGTTCTAAGCTTTCCTTTCAATTTTCCTTCATTCCAAAAAATCCTATTCTAAGCTTTCATTCCAATTTTCCTTCATTCCATATTTGTTTCTTTAAATTACTTATTCAGCGACATGTAATAATCCATCAAAATATGCGCTACTTCAGGTCTGGAGAATTCGACCGGTAAATCTTCACCGTTAGATAACATCTCGCGAACTTTTGTCCCGGATAAGAATACATAATCTTCTTTTGTGTGATCAGGATAATCACGCATCATAACTACTTTATTTAATTTTTTCGAGAATGCTGTATGATCAGCCTCAAATATTTCAATCTCCAAAGCTCCTTCAGGAACTTCATCATGGAAAATAGCCTGTGCATCAAATCCACCATAATATGATCCGACGCCAGCATGATCACGACCGACAATTAAATGAGTACATCCTGTATTCTGACGGAATACCGCATGAAGAACAGCTTCTCTCGGACCTGCATACAGCATGTCGAATCCGTAACCAGTAACCAGAACAGTATTCGGTTCAAAATAAACTTCAACCATTTTACGTATTGAAGCATCTCTCACATCAGCAGGAATATCACCCTCCTTCAATTTACCAAGAAGCATATGAATCAATATTCCATCTGCATCCAAACGCTCATATGCCATTCTGCAGAGTTCTTCATGAGCCCTGTGCATTGGATTACGTGTTTGAAAAGCTACTACTTTTTCCCATCCCAACTTTTCCATTTCTTCACGGATTTGGTAAGCTGTTCTAAACGTATCGGGGAATTCATTTTCAAAATATGAAAAGTTTAGAACCCGGATTGGACCGGATACAGCTATATTACCAACTGAATTAAATGCGGAAACACCAGGATGAGCTTTATCGGTAGTTCTGAATATCTTTTCAGTCATAACAGCCATTTGTTCATCACTAATTTCTTCAATTGATTCTACATCTTGAATAGCCAAAACAGGATTTCCATCAACATTAGGATCCCGCAACGCTATTCTTTTTGCATCGCCGATTTCAGAAGAATCTTTGATTACATTGAGTACCGGTACCGGCCAAAATAATCCGTCAACAGTTTTCATATTTTCAGCTACACTCATTGCATCAGCAACGTTCATATAGCCGGTTAAAGGATTAAAATATCCGCCGCCAAGCATAACAGCGTTTGCCGCCGCAGCCGAATTAATGATTATTGATGGAAGGCTTTCTGCTTCTTTAATTAATTGATTTCTTTCTTCTTCATTCATAACAAATAACGGATTCAATTCATCAGATCCGTGTGGTTTAATTAGTTTTGACATCTAATAATCTCCAATATTTTTATTAATAGAATTTTCTCGCAGCGCCGAAAACAGCGTAACGATTTAATATTATTTTTAAAGTGATTTCTTAATTATCGAATTCTTGTATTATCGCATTAGCGGATTATAGGATTGTTGTATTAGCGAGTTGTTAAAATGGTAAAAGTTATTTCCACTTTTCAGTTCAATCCATTCATCCATTTCTAACTCCCGACCTGTCCACCGGAGGTAGAGCTAGATTAATAATTATATTTACATACAATAATATTTAGCGAAGGGAGTTTTAACTCCCGAACTTGTCTGCCGGAGGTAGAGCTAGATTAATAATTATATTTTCATACAATAATATACAGCGAAGGGAGTCATCCATCCATCTATGCATCCCCAAATCCGCAAATCCGCAAATCCGTCAATTCGAAAATTCGAAAATACTTTAATTACTCAAATACCCTTTCTCTTCAAGAAACTTAACAACCTTTTCAGCATTCTTATCAACATCAGTTTCTTCTGTTGTGTTGAGTACCAATTCCGGGTTTGATGGTTCTTCATAGGGAGCTGATATACCGGTAAATTCTTTTATTTCACCGGCTCTTGCTTTTTTGTATAATCCTTTCGGATCTCTTTCTTCACAAGTTTCGATTGAAGCATCAACAAATACTTCAACGAATTCGCCTTCCTTTAACAGCTCTCTCACTTTATCCCTATCTTCTCTATAAGGTGAAATGAAAGCAGTCATTACCATTACCCCGGCATCGACAAAAAGCTTTGAGACTTCACCAATTCTACGGATATTTTCCGTGCGGTCTTCCGGTGAAAATCCAAGATTTTTATTTAATCCATGCCGGATATTATCTCCGTCAAGAATATAGGTTTTAATTCCCTTTTCAAATAATTTTTCTTCTACTTTAACAGCGATTGTTGATTTACCGCTTCCGGACAACCCGGTATACCACATGCAGACACCTTTATGTCCGTTTGCGCGTTCTCTGTCTTCTTGTTTAATTTGTCCTTCATGCCAATGCACATTAGTTGCTTTTACTTCAGACATTTGTTAACTCCTTTATTAGTATAGTTAGATTTATGATTTTATTTATTTTTTGTTACTACGTTCACAATGTATTTTACAATTTATTAACAATACGTTTTATTCCATTTTTTAAATATGCTTCGTTAAAATTTATCAATAGTCCTAGCTAAAGTTCGGTAATTCTTAAGTATGTCAAGAGAATCTTGTAGTGAACATCTGCAATATTTTCTATTGATTTCAACTCGACAATTACTTTATTTTCAACTATTATATCGGATCTGAATCCTAGATTAACTTTTACTCCTTCATAAATAACCGGAATGCCTTTTTGTCGTTCATATTTAATTTCGAGTTTATCAAATTCATGGCACATTAACTCTTCATAAACTGATTCGAGCAAACCGGGTCCCAATTCTTTATGAATTTTAAATGCTGCATCCAATATTATTTTAGATATTTCGTTCTCGTGCATATTTAGTTAATTAAAAAGGACATTTAAGTTTCTCGCAAAGTCGCAGAGATCGCAACGTTTTTACTTTGCGGTATTAGCGTCGCTGCGTGAAATGCTTTTATTTAATCGGAAACGAACTTGCAATAAAACCGAAATTTTTGATTACTTCCTTATTATAAACTAACGGCGTGAAATTTTTATTTACAAAATGACCACCGGCTGCATTTAAGATTGCATGTCCGGCAGCAGTATCCCACTCCCATGTTGGTCCGCTTCTAAAATATATTTCAGCTTTTCCTTCTGCAACCATACAGATTTTCAACGAACTTCCCTTTGAAATCCGATCAACAATTTTATAATTTGAATAAAATTCATTTTCTTCTTCACCTGAATGGGATCTGGACTGAACAACTATCAGTTCATCTTGAGGAGATTTTGAACTTACCTTCAATTCTGTTTCAACATTATCTGTGTTTTGTTTAAATGCCCCTTCTTCAACTTTACCGAAATACAGCTCGCCGGTTACAGGTACAAAAATAACTCCTAATATTGGTGTATGATTTTTTATCAAAGCAATATTGACTGTAAATTCCCCGTTTCGTTTTATGAATTCTTTAGTTCCATCCAATGGATCAACCAGCCAAAAATATTCCCAATTTTTCCTTTCGTTAAAATCAATCTCCTTCCCTTCCTCAGAAAGCACAGGGATTTCCGGGTATTCACCTTTCAGAAAGTTTGAAATTATTTCGTGTGATTTTTTATCAGCCAGTGTTAACGGTGAATTATCATCTTTTGATTCGATATTAAAATCATCGGAGTTGTATACATCTAAAATTGCTTTGCCGGCTTCTTTACTTATGTTGATTATTTTTTGAATATCTATTTGCATGTTGGTATTTTCCTGAATTCTTGAATTTGCGGATTTGCAGATTTACGGATTTACGGATTTGTGGTTTACAATTTTTCACTAACTTTTAGTTTTAGCTGCAGTTGATTTGAATCAATAAAAAAAGGTATTTCTACTTTAATTCATGATATTTGGCTTTATTAAAATCTTCGAACGATTTAAATTTTTGAATACCGGGTTTCACTCTAAAATCACTGAGTTTCTCGATGGCGGTAAAGAATCTTTTTACTTGTTCAATGTAGTTTTCAGGCAGGGTGAAATACCAAACCGGGTCGTTTGATTCTTCGATGGTTTTATATTTTTTTATCATTCTCAACTACCATGGAGTTTTGTCCCTTTAAAATTGTATAAGCCAATTACTTATCTAAATTACAGCAACACTTTTTGAGCATTACGCCCAGAATGAAAGACATGATTAGTAGCAATGAATGTCAAAAGTATTGTGTCATCTCACCTTGGGTGAGTAAATCTGAGGGAATGCTTTTCGCGTTTTTTGCGTCCCGATGCAGTATATCGGGATAATGACCGAAGAATCATAAAGGACATTTAGATTCTTCATTTCGCTTCGCTCCATTCAGAATGACGGGACTTATTAGTGCCATTCAAAGACTCGACGGGTTTGTCGGGACGAAGAATCTTATTTCAATACCATCCTTCACTCAAATCCCGCCATTCAGGATTCTCTTTTTCAATTAATGAAATCTTCTTAATTCTTGTCCAGCCTTTTATCTCTTTCTCTCTAGCTATTGCGGCTTTAACATCATTAAATATCTCATAATAGACCAGTTTTGTAATGTTGTATCTGGAAGTGAATCCTGGTATCATTTTATTTTTATGTTGATAGACTCTTTTTTTTAAGTCATTAGTCATACCGGTATATAATGTTTTTGAAAAGTTTGTCATTATATAAACATAATACTGATTCATCTGCTATTATTACAAATTGGATGATAGATTCTTCGCTCCATTTCATTTCGCTCAGAATGACGTTTCATTAGTAGTGTCATTCTGAAGGAGTGTGGCTTTTACACGACTGAAGAATCTGATTGACTTCCAAAGATTCTTCACTTATTCAATCTCTTTTACAAGATTATTTTCCAACTTATAGGTTTTACCTGATTTTTCACAATGAGCAATTCCGTTCTCATCAAAAACAAGTTTCTTACCTGCTTCTGAAAACCAGCCGACTATTTTTGCAGGATTACCAACAACCAGCGCAAAGTCCGGAACATCTTTCGTTACAACAGAACCGGCGCCGACAAATGCGAAACGACCGATTGTGTGTCCACATACAATAGTACAATTTGCTCCCAATGATGCTCCTTCTTTAACTAATGTCGGGATGTAATACTCAGCCCCCACCTGAGGATATTTACTGCGTGGATCGAGAATGTTTGTGAATACCATTGAGGGACCGCAGAATACATAATCTTCTAAAGTAACACCTTCATAGACAGATACATTATTCTGTATTTTAACAAAATTACCAATCGTTACATTGTTTGCAACGTTTACATTCTGACCTAAAACACATTTCTTTCCAATCTTTGCGCCGGACTGCACATGAGAGAAATGCCATATTTTTGATCCTTCACCAATTTCAACGTTGTCATCTACAACTGCGTGGTCGTTCACATAAAATTTGTCTGACATGGTTGTATTCCTTATTGTATTAAATCATAGAATAATGGATAAATGGATGATTGGATGGACGGATAATAACATGGATTAACTTTTCGTTAAATACTTACTTGGCTTCATAAGTTTCAATAATATCTTTAATCACATAGTCATTTGCCCAACCATCTTCATCTTTTACTTTTTTTATTAAACTTCTAATAAGAGCTAACAATTTATTTTCTATTAAATAATGCAAGTTATCATATAATTCAAACCAATTATCTTCAATATCATTACTTTCTTTGAGAATAATTATTTGAGTGAAATTTTCGCTAAGCGAAGCTAATGAGTAATTAATATGCTGTATATATTCCCTTATGTGCCTTCTCGAATATCCTTCAGCGATATTTGATGGGACAGAAACTACTGAATCCTCAATTTGACCTTTTAATTTATAGGAGACTAGACTTACCTTTTTTAGCTTTTTCCTAACCATCACACTTAATTCAACTGATGCTTTCCATACATCAAGTTTCATATATCCTCTATTTAAATTCCGCCTTCTAGAAAATACAGTTTCGGTCATATTGAATCTCCTGGTGTTTTTCCCAAAAATATCAAACTACCGTATCCATGAATGCATCCATCCATCAATCCTTCAGGGAGTTTGTAGCTTTCTCTAATATTCTCAAAACCTCCACAGCATGCTTTCCATCCGTTAAAGGTTGTGTATCATTGATCACAGAATTATAAAAGTGCAAATGTTCTTCATTGAGAGGCATCTTTTGATCAAAATCAACAACTTCATATTCACTGTCGAATTTTTCAACTGAACCGTTCTTTATCTCAAAGCCTTTTTTATAATACTTCAGCTTCTCTGTTTTTAGTGAATCTTCAAATACAAACATTCCTTTATCGCCAACGACAACCATTCTCTGCTCTTTAAATGGATGCAGCCAACTGACAAAAATATGCGCTTTCACATTTCCGGGATAAGTCAGGAATGTTAATGTTGTGTCTTCAATTCCGTCTTGAACAAAATCACCGCCGTTTGCTGTAACTTGAATCGGGTTATCACCAACAAGATATTGAATAATCGAAATATCATGCGGGGCGAATGACCAGAGACTGTTTTCCTCGCTTCTGATTGCGCCGAGATTTAACCTGTTACTGTAAATGTATTGTAACTTTCCGATTTTTCCGCTTAATATTTCTTCTTTCATTTTTATTACTGCCGGGTGATAAATCAGTACATGCCCCACCATTAGCTTGACATTATTTTTGTCGGCTATTTCGACCAATTCAGTTGCTTCTTCAACCAACAGTGTAATGGGTTTTTCAACCAAAACGTTTCTGCCGGAATTTAGTAAATCTTTAGCAACCATGTAATGAGTCTCTGCAGGAGTGGCAACAATTGCACAAATGTTGGAGAGACCTTGAACTTGGCTTTTTGGGATGGATGCATCGTTGGATGAAGGAATGGATGAGCCGATGGATGACTTATTGGACAGCCGGATTTTTGGAATGTTGGAATATTCGATAGATGAATTGATTGCTTTGATCTTTTGTTCGGTTTCGGGATTTGTATCAATTACAGTTATTTGTTCAGGGTTAAGTATCGAAGCGGCTGTTTTAACATGATTCATTCCCCATCTTCCGGCGCCGTAGATTTCTAAGTTGATGCTATTAAATGTCATTCCAATTCCTTACTAAATATTATAGATAATTTTTTTTTACTCTCTCCTGATATGTAGATTATTTTTTGTCATATTGAGCCCGTCTGCTTTTTAGAGTTCGATCGTAAGATTGCGACGAATTCTCGTCAGAGTTCGACGAAGTCTGTTGACCACCGATGCAGGCGGAGCGAAATATCTCAAGTTCGTGCAAATTAAAACCTGAGATGCTTCACTTCGTTCAGCATGACAGTTATACGCAACATGAATTACTAAATTGATATTTTATTAATACCAATAACCTTTATTAAGCTTTATGAATATTACCGTTCACTAATCCGTTTTTCTTGAATGCATTTCTTGTATCCAAAATTAACTTTGAATTATTTTTTATAAACTCATAATTATAATCATCGTGATCTGTGCTAAGTACCACTAAATCATAGTTTGATAAATTGCTGTCTGTAATGTCAACTGAATTCATATTGTATTGATACTTTCTCGTCTTCGGTAAAGCCGGCACATAAGGATCATTATAATCAACAGCAGCGCCTTTCTCTCTAAATATTTCAATCAATTTCAGTGAAGGTGATTCTCTCATATCATCAACATTTTTCTTATATGCAGCTCCGAGAATGAGAACTTTTGATCCCTTCAGAGATTTGGACTCATCATTTAAAACTTCCATTGCCCTTTGCACAACATAATGCGGTTGGAAGGTATTTATCTCACCGGCAAGTTCAATGAATTTTGTGTTCATCTCATATTCCCTTGCTTTCCAAGTTAAATAAAAAGGATCAATCGGAATACAATGCCCGCCCAAACCCGGTCCCGGGTAAAATGCATTATAACCGAATGGTTTTGTAGAAGCGGCATCGATTACCTCCCAAATGTCAATATCCATTTTATGAAATACCATTTTCAACTCGTTAACCAAAGCAATATTTATCGACCTGTAAATGTTCTCTAACAATTTTGTAGCTTCTGCAGCTCTCGTTGAACTCACGGGAACGGTTTTAATAATAACCTTGTCGTAAAGTGCCACTGCAACTTCGAGACAATCAGCCGTAATTCCGCCAACTACTTTTGGAATTGTTTTTGTCGTATAGCTGGGATTATTAGGATCTTCTCTTTCCGGACTAAAAGCAAGAAAGAAATCTTTTCCAACAGTAAATTTACTGCCTGCATCATCAGCATTTTGTTTGGATGGGGCAGACTCGAATAACGGAAGTAAAATCTCATCCGTCGTTCCCGGGTATGTAGTTGATTCCAACGTTACGATTTGACCTTTACGCAGATATTTTTGAATCGTTTCTGCGGTACCGACTACGTATGACATATCAGGTTCGCGGTGTTCGTCCAATGGAGTTGGGACGCATATAATTATAGCATCAACTTCCGGCATTCTTGTAAAATCAGTGGTTGCTTTTAATAATCCGGCATCCACTGATCGTTTAATTCTTTCGGTTGGAATGTGTTTGATATACGTCTTGCCTTGCTCCAGGTCATTCACCTTTTTTTCATCCAGATCAAATCCCAATACATTGAATCCGTTTTCTGTGTACTCTAGTCCTAAAGGCAATCCAACATAACCTAGTCCCACAATACCTATTACCGCAGACTTCTCATTGATTTTCTTTAATAATTCGTTTTTCATTTTTTACCAAAATTAATTTAAAAATATTTGGATTGTTTAAAGCTTCGCCACGTCAGTCACATGAACCGAAACTAAGGCGATAATATATTAATGTAAATAATCATGACAAAATGCATGACATAACAGTGTGCCGTTTTATATCAAAACGATCAGAAATAATATTATTGAGTAAACTTTTATAGCGCCCTTCTGAGTGATAAGTCTAAAAATAAACAAGATTAAATATACGACTTTGCTAAGAAAATTAATTAATATCATTACAATTAAACTTCTGGATTGATATGACTCACACAAAATTATTTTACTAATGTTCCCCCAGTAATTCTAATCTCTTCTAAACCGCAATATAACAGATTCTTTTTCGCGTTCGCGACCAACTTTCTTTGAGGAAGACGATTTGAATAATTCCAGCAAATCGGGTGATTCATCATCTTCATCAACCTTTGTAGATACATCAGGTTTGTACTTATTTAAAAAATTAGAAAGGGTTTTCCCCCTCTCAGAATCGGCATCACTTTTTAATTCAGATTTCTCACCTTGCTCCTGAATTCCAAGAGCGGTTTTCAATAAACTAATACTATTATCTCTTATATCAGTTGTTTCACTTTCCGGAAGCTCAAGTTTAGTCATTGATAAATTAGCTTTTCTTCTGTCCTCTTCAATATTTTTCAGACTTGTTAAAGAGTCGCCATTTGTTTCTACTAATTTATTTCTTCTTTCTTTAACGGAATATTTTTCCGAATATATCCTTTTGTTTTCGCTGTCTTCTTTATCAATAAAATTCCTGTCGAAGGCAAATATTGCATCTGCAAAAATCTTATCATTTTGATTTTGAGCTTCGATAGCTCTCATATCAAATGCATAACTTTCCTTGTAGTTTGCCTCTGAACCTGCACTGCTGGAGGAAGA
Source organism: Melioribacteraceae bacterium (assembly GCA_021740785.1). Taxonomy (GTDB): domain Bacteria; phylum Bacteroidota; class Ignavibacteria; order Ignavibacteriales; family Melioribacteraceae; genus JAIOZI01. The sequence goes on along the minus strand of JAIOZI010000064.1, from coordinate 6,904 downwards.
TAGACCAACCTGCTGAATCTTAAAACGGAATTCATCAGGATCTAGTTCAAATCTGAGATGTCTTAAATCCTTAATCGCAAAAACCGGGTCGAAATAGACCAATTCCATTTGCTCCCGGATGCGAATGAAATATCCGTACTTTGTTGAATAGGCATCCAAATCATCAACATTTGTAAGCAGTCGATATATTATTAAATTCTTTGGAACCGGCTCTTTTATAAATTCACACACATCAAAATATGATATTGGTCTCGGACGGCGTAATTTTTCGCTTTTGAAAATTATTTTAAAGTTCTTATTAAAATCGAACTTATTTTCAGAATAAATCAGCACATCGTTTTTTCTTACGTCAAGTGTTTCAAGTAACATGAGATATAGTTTTCAGTTTTCGAATATTCATTAATAGACTGGAGTCAATAAAACGTAGAGATAATTCGTACATGAAAGATTTTATTAAATTTATGCCCATCTTATCAATCCTAGTTCAAATGAATTTACCAGCAGTGAATTCTTCGGTAATATTCTTAGTGTGTACCCAAAGTTACCGGTCGTATCACAATCAATCTCACCTTGATATTGATAAATCTTCGAACGGTCTTTCTGAGGGAAATATTTCATATTAACGAATTTATTTGCATCAGGTTTATTTTTATCATCAACCTTGCCGTAATAAATTTGAACATCCACATCATCGGGTGTAAGATCGCCTAGTTCAACTTCTGCATTAATTAAATAACTGGCTCCAACCTGCAACTCACCGTTATTATGTTCTTTCTGAATATTGATAAATTTTACTTTGTTCCAATTATCAATTACCATTTTTTTCCATGCGCTGAATTCTTTCGCTTTCTCCCAATCGTTTTCCATCAAGAATTTTCTTCTCTCATACGATTTGAAGTAAAACTTTCGGGCATATTCTTCAACCATTCTATCGGTATTGTAAACAGGTCCCAGTTTCTTCATTGAAGCTTTCATTTTAGCAATCCATCCGCGCGGAAGTTTATCTTCACCTTTCTCATAAAATACCGGAACGATTTCTTTTTCGAGTGTTTCATAAATTAATCTCGCTTCAACTTCATCCTGGTAGTCTAAATCATCATATTCTTCTCCGCTGCCGATTTTCCATCCTACTTCACTATCATAACCTTCATCCCACCATCCGTCAAGTACACTAAAATTCAATCCGCCGTTAGCTATAATCTTCATTCCCGAAGTTCCGCTTGCTTCCAAAGGTCTGCGCGGGTTATTCAGCCATATATCACAGCCTTCAACCATGTAACGCGCAACGTTCATATCATAATTTTCTATAAACACAATACGTTTTCTTAGTGAATCGGTTTTTGCAAGAGAGGCAATATCCTGAATTAATTTTTTACCTTCATCATCGCGCGGGTGTGCTTTACCCGCAATTATAAATTGTACGGGTTGATCAGCAGTACAGATTATACTTGCCAGTCTTTCAATATCTTTAAACAGAAGAGTAGCTCTCTTATAAGTAGCAAATCTTCTTGCGAAACCAATGGTCAGTGCCGATGCATTAAGTACTTCCTTTGCATGAGCTAATTCCGTTTCTGATCCGCCTCTATCCATTATTTGCTTTCTTAATCTTGACCGTGCAAATGCAACTAATCTTTCACGGCGCCTTTCATGAGTTCGCCAGAGTTCTTCATCGGGTATTTCATCAATTCGTTTCCAAACATCCGGGTCGGAAGGATTTTGAATTATTTTATCACCAAGGTACCTGTATAAAAGTTCACTCATTTCATTTGAAAGATGAGAATGAGTATGAATTCCATTAGTAACGTAATCAATTGGAATTTCATCAAATGGTATATTTTTAAATCCATCTACCCACATTTTTTTCGAGACTTGTCCGTGGAGTTTACTTACTCCATTCACAAAACTTGCCATATTCATTGCAAGATGAGCCATATTAAAATTGCTCGGTTCCTTATCCTGTATAATCGTTCCAAGTTTATAGAATTGCTTATCGGACATCCTTAATTCGTTGCGGTAATAATTACCAAAATACTTTTCTACTAAATCATTCGGAAATACATCAATACCAGCCGGTACCGGGGTATGAGTTGTAAAAATATTGGAGAATGAGCCTACATCTTTTGCCTCTTGAAAAGACAAATCATAATTCTGAATTAAATAGCGGATTCTTTCAAGCGATAAAAAAGCAGAATGACCCTCATTCATATGGCACACCAACGGTTTTACATCCATTGCATGCAGCGCTCTAATACCTCCGATGCCTAAAATAATTTCTTGCTGAATTCTGGTTTCATTATTTCCACCGTAAAGTGTTCTTGTTATACGTTTATCATCTTCCCTGTTTTCGGGCAGATTTGTATCTAATAAATAAAGCGGTATTCTTCCGACCTGAATTTTCCAGATTTGAAAACTTACTTTTCTTCCCGGAAAATCGAGAGAAATTTTTAAAACTTCTCCGTCCTCTTTTGTTACCAGCGTCATTGGCTGGTTGTAAAAATCATTTATTTCATACCGTTCCTGCTGCCATCCGTCTGCATTTAAGTATTGCTGGAAATATCCCTCTTTGTAACAAAGACCAACAGCAACTAAAGGAATTCCCAAATCGCTTGCTGATTTAAGATGATCACCGGAAAGTATCCCGAGTCCGCCCGAATAAATTTGTAAACACTCGGTTAAGCCAAACTCAGCGGAGAAATATGAGATATAAGGTTTATCATCGGCTTTATAATTTTTTTGGTACCAGGTAATTTCCTGGGAATAAACTGTAAGTTGAACATAAACACGATTCATGTGCGATATAAAACCATCGTCGCTTGAAACCTCCTGCAATCTTTCTTGATTCATTCTACCGAGCATCAAAACAGGATTGTGATGAGTTTCTTCCCATAATTCCATATCTAATCTTCTAAATAATTCTACCGCATCCTGGTTCCATGTCCAGTACAAATTGTATGATATTTCTCGCAAAGGCTCTAAATTTTGAGGAAGCCTTGGGAATACATTGAAGGTTCCAATAAAATTGATCATCGAATTTCTCCTATCATAATTAAAATGTTGCTGTCCGCATATTTCGATATTTTGCAAACTATTATTTATGAGATAATTTTCTTAAATGCAACATTGTTTTTAAATAATAAATTTTCTGCGCTGATTGGATTTCATTTGAGGCGGTATTTCACTCTAATTAGCACATAACATATAATTATTCAACTGCCAGTATATTGAGTATTAAACCAAATACACTCCCCATTCTCCTTCTAAGTTTTTTAGCCGAACCCAACTCTCCAGAACTCTTAATCATATTTCTTTCTGATTCCGAGTTGTTAGGACGAAGAAAGTCTGATTCAATCAGCCACAGATGAATTTTATGTATTCGTACTAATTCCTTTTTATGAATTCCTATTATAGAACTTCATTTTCTTGTGCTTACAAAATAAATTTTTTCGAAAAAGTATTATTATTCGCTAAATTTATTTTTTACATTTTTTGAGAAGTCATGAATTATATCGTTTCCATTTTTATTGGATATATCATCGGATCAATTCCAACTGCCTACACTTTATTAAAGATTATCAAGGGAGTTGATATTAGAGAGAATGGTTCCGGAAATGTTGGAGCTATGAATACACTCAATGTTTCTGAATCAAAACTAATTGGTTTTTTTGTTTTATTTGTTGATTTATTGAAAGGATTGCTGAGTGTGTTTATTTCAATTCTTCTTTTTGACGAATTTATTTATGCCGGGCTAACAATGTTGTTTTCTGTTATCGGACATTGTTTTTCGGTTTGGATTAGGTTCAAAGGCGGACGGGGTTTGGCAACAGCCGCCGGGGGATCGGTTTTAATTTCTCTGCCGGTGCTGATTATTTGGAGTCTGCTCTGGGTAATAGGTTTTATTTTTAGGAAAAGTATCCACTTCGGTAATATATCGGCTACAATTTTAACAGGTGCAATTGTTGTAACTTCTTCTGATATTTTGATGAAGTATTCGGGTATTATTTTCCCGGAACTTGTTCCCGCTTCAACTTTAGAATATTCAGTTATTTTCGGAACAATGTTTTTGATTATTTTCATAAAACATATTGATCCGCTTAAAAATTATATTAAACAGCAAAAGAAAAAGACAAAGGTAGTATAAATGACACATCTAAAAATAATTTTTCTTTCGTCATTAACCACACTTTTGATTGCATCAACGATGTTTGCATTCATTTATTTTAAAGACAGTGGAAACAATCAAAAAGCTGATCCCGACACAACCACGGTCAAGGATAGTAGCGGAGTTGTGCTAACCTCTTACCAGCAAAATACAAATGCGAGTGATCAAATATTCACGTCAAGGCGAAATATTATAACATCAACAGTCAGTAAAGCCAGTCCGGCAGTAGTAGGCATAAGTGTTACCGCTATCCGGGAATACCGCGATCCATTCAGTATGGATCCGCTGTTTAGATATTTTTTCGGTGATAGAGTTTACAAACGGCAGATAAAAGGATTGGGATCGGGAGCGATTATTTCTCACGACGGATATATAATTACAAATGATCACGTTGCAGGTAATGGTGTAGAGATTATAGTTACATTAACCGATGGAACTCAGTATGAAGCAGAAATTGTCGGGACTGATCCCGCATCGGATATTTGTTTATTAAAAATTGATGCTAAAAATCTGCCTCATTTAAAATTCGGAAATTCCGAGGAAATATTGATCGGAGAGTGGGTGATTGCACTTGGAAATCCTTTTGGGTTATTTGACGTAAATGATAAACCAACTGTTACAGTCGGCGTAATCAGCGCTGTCGGGATGAATCTGAATGCAATCAACAACCGCCACTATATAAATATGATACAAACAGATGCATCAATCAACACCGGCAACAGCGGAGGTCCGCTGGTTAACAGTCTGGGCGAATTGATTGGAATTAACACACTGATTTTTACAGCGCAGGGTTCATCTGGAAGTGTCGGGGTTGGATTTGCCATCCCAATCAATAAAGTAAAAAAGATAATTGCCGAATTAAAAGAGAACGGTAAAGTAGATCGAAATTTTTGGACCGGACTTAAAATTCAACCGATCGATCAGAAAATAGCGGATTATTTTAATCTGAAAAATACACGCGGCGTAATTATTACCGATATTGCAAAGGATTCGCCTGCTGAAAAAGCCGGACTTGAAGTCGGTGATGTTATTCTAAAAGTCGACGATAATGTGGTATTCAATGACGAAACTATGGTCAGTATTTTATATGAATACAAAACCGGTGAGACGATTGAGATGGAAGTATTAAGAGATGAAGAAAACTTTTCAACTAATATGAAACTAGAGAAGACAAAATGATTGAAAGATACACGTTACCTGAAATGGGGAAAATTTTCGAAGATGAATTTAAGTATTCGACTTGGTTAAAAATCGAGATACTCGCTTGTGAATCGCGTGCTATTCGAGGTGAAATTCCTAAAGCTGATGTTGAAGTGATTAAAGCAAAAGCAAATTTTAACGTAGAAAGAATTTTGGAAATCGAAGAGACCACCAAACACGATGTGATTGCGTTTCTTACAAATGTTGCAGAGTATGTCGGAAGTGAATCTCGGCATATTCATTACGGTATGACTTCTTCGGATATTCTCGATACAACTCTCTCCTACCAGATGAAAACCGCAGGTGAATTATTATTAGCTCAGCTTTTTGAGTTGAAAACTGCACTCAAAAAAAGAGCGAATGAACATAAATATTCAATCTGCGTCGGCAGAAGTCACGGAATTCATGCCGAACCGACATCGATGGGATTAAAGTTCGCATTATGGTATGAAGAAACGAAAAGGAATATTGAAAGGCTGCAATCCGCAATAAGTACAATTAGTGTTGGACAAATTTCCGGTGCGGTGGGAACGTTCGAACATCTTTCGCCAGAAGTTGAAAAATATGTCTGTGAACAGATGGGATTAAAACCTGCGGCGGTGTCAACCCAGGTAATTCAAAGAGACCGACATGCTGAATTTTTATCAACACTAGCAATTGTTGGAGCTACTTTAGAGAAGATCGCAGTTGAAATCAGGCATTTACAGCGAACGGAAGTATTGGAAGCGGAAGAATATTTTTCCAAAGGTCAGAAAGGTTCATCAGCTATGCCGCATAAACGCAACCCGATTGTCAGCGAAAGAATTACAGGGTTAGCAAGACTGCTTCGTTCCAACTCAATCGCTGCACTGGAAAATGTTGCACTCTGGCATGAAAGGGATATTTCACATTCCTCCGTCGAGAGAATCATTGTTCCCGATAGCTGCATCATTCTGAATTATATGCTGGATCTTATGATAAAGCTGGTCGATAATCTTCTGATTTACCCGGAAAATATGGAGAGAAATTTAAATCTTACAAGAGGGTTAGTATTTTCTCAAACTATTCTCCTGAAATTGGTAAACAAAGGAATTTCAAGAGAAGATGCTTATAAGCTGGTACAGGAGCCGGCAATGGATGTTTGGGCTGATAAAAGCAAGAACCTTAAAGATGAACTGATTAATTCGGATGCGATAATGAAATTATTCTCAAAAGAAGAAATCGAGGAAATATTTAATTCGAAAATGATGTTGAAAAATATAGATTATATTTTTGCCAGGTCTGTTGAATCCGAATGATATATGGTTATCAACTCACCTTTCGTAGAATTCAATGCTGTCACCTTAAGAATTGAACTGAGCAACTCGACTATGGTCGAAGTCTACGACAATATCATACTAATCCCAAAAAATTCATTGGAAATAATTTTTTTTGCCGTTGGCCGCTCATAAAATGTTTTATTAAAACATTTTATGTTGCGGGATTAACCCCGACAATTTGTAAGAAAAATATTTTACTCAAATAACGAATTTCAAAATTTCTATATGGCTAAGTATTTGATATTTC
>JAIOZI010000011.1 GCA_021740785.1 Melioribacteraceae bacterium | reverse complement strand
TGCTCCTAGGTTTAACAGAGCGGCAAAACGATTGGCCGAATTATTAAATGAAACTCACACAATATTTCCGGGTACAAATTTACGCTTAATTTTCAAAACCACTGCACTTTCATTTTGCGGGGGGTAAGGTGTTCTGAGTCTATAAATGTTATGCTGATTTGAAATTTTCCGTCGGTAAATTTTTAATTTGTGTTATAAACTGAAAGTTTGAAAACGGGTCAAGCCTGTCTGCAGACAAGCTTGACCGGAATGATAATTTAAAATCCTTTCATATTATTCAAAGAATTTCTTAAAGACCTACGTGTGAAATTGTAATAACGTTTGGATTATTTTTAATAAGGTTCAACATTTCATCTTTGCATGGCTGCTTTAGTTTCATTGTACATGTAGCAACTAATCCGCCGTCAAATATTGTATTCTCAACTTCCTCAATATTTATATCGTCTTGTTTAATTACATCAAGAACGGAGGCAAGAACACCGGGTTTATCATAATGTTTAACAACGAGTTGATAGTGTGAATCGGTTTTTTTAGCTTTATTTACCCAATGAGCAATCACACCGCTTTCAATATAGTCTAATATTATCCTTACTGTTTCTTCTGCAACTGCATTCTGAGCTTGTTCGGTTGAGGCGCCAATGTGATGTGTTATGTATATTCCGTCAACACCTTGCAGCTTTGATTTTACTTCACCTTTTTTACCTTCGGGCTCTTCTGAAAAAACATCAAGGGCAACTCTAATTTTCTTTTCTTTCACTGCTCTAATTAATGCATCTTCGTCAATAATATCAGCCCGTGAAGTATTTATTAAATATGCGCCTTCCTTCATATATGAAAACATTTTGTCATCGAACAAATGTTTGGTTTGGGATGTTGCGGGAAGATGAATAGAAACCACATCTGCAATCGGAAGCATTTTATCAAATTCCGAGAAATCCTTCACTCCGTAACCTTCAATACGGGTGATATCTTTTACGTAAACATTCATACCAAATGATATAGCTCGTTTAGCAAATTCTTTACCAATATTACCATAACCGATTATTGCAACTGTTTTACCATGCAGTCCTTCCGCTTTCGAATACCCTGCTTTGTTCCAAACGCCGTTTCTGAAATCAATTACATTGTCAGGAATTTTTCTATCAAGAGAAATCATTAAACCAATAGCCAGCTCTGCTACTGCAATTGAATTCATGCCGGGACAATTAGCAACATAAATACCTTTTTTATTTGCAGCCGCAATATTAATATTATTAACTCCCGCTCCTGCTCTCACAATTAAATTAAGTTTTTTCGCGTTAAGTATAGCTTGTTCATTAACCTTGGTAGATCTAACCACTAGCATGTCAACATCTTCAGCTGCATTCACCAAATCATTCTCACCAAGCGACGGATCATAAATTACATCAAGTTCATGTTCTTTCAGCTTCTCGACGTATTTATCGGGAAACTTATCTGCTATTAATACTTTCATTTTCTAACTCCGCTTATTTATTTATAATTTCATCATTGGAATATTTATTTTAAATTTCTTTGCATTAGATACTGCACGTTCATAGCCTGCATCAGTATGCCTGGCGATTCCCATTCCCGGATCGTATGTTAATACCCGCTCCAATCTTTTTTCTGCTTCAGGAGTTCCGTCTGCAACAATTACCATTCCCGCATGAATAGATTTACCAATACCAACTCCTCCGCCGTGGTGTACCGAAACCCAGCTTGCTCCTCCAATTGAATTTAATAGAGCATTCAAAATCGGCCAATCTGCAATTGCATCACTACCGTCGAGCATACCTTCGGTTTCTCTATACGGTGAAGCAACAGATCCGCAGTCGAGATGATCTCTTCCGATTACAATCGGCGCACTAACTTTACCTGATGAAACCAAGTCGTTAAATATTTTACCCATCTTAGCTCTTTCGCCGTAACCCAACCAACAAATTCTGGTCGGTAAACCTTGAAAGTGAACCTTTTCTCTCGCCATTTTAATCCATCTGATTAACGCTTCATCTTCAGGGAATGTTTCCATAACTGCTTTATCTGTTACATAAATATCCTCCGGATCACCTGATAATGCAGCCCATCTAAAAGGACCTTTACCGTCACAGAACAAAGGACGAATAAACTCAGGTACGAATCCGGGAATATCAAATGCATTCGACACTCCGTTTTCTTTAGCTTCTCCGCGGATGTTGTTTCCATAATCAAATGTAACTGCGCCGCGTTTTTGGAATTCCAACATTGCTTTTACATGTTCAACTATCGTCTTACGCGAAAGCTGAATGTACTTTTCCGGATTATCTTTCCTGAGTCTAAAAGCTTCTTGATAACTCATTCCCATTGGAACATAACCGTTTAACACATCATGCGCTGAAGTTTGATCGGTTAGAACATCGGGGATAATATTTCTCTCTAAAATTTTTGGAAGAATTTCCCCGGCATTTCCCAGTAGTCCTACAGATAAAGCTTTCCCATTTTTTTTCGCATCCAAGACCAATTTTAATGCTTCATCCAAACCCTCTGTGAGCACATCAAGATAACCGGTTTTAATTCTTTTCTCTATCCGGTCTTTATCAATCTCAATACCGAGACAGGCGGCTCCGTTCATTGTAGCGGCAAGAGGTTGAGCTCCGCCCATACCACCGAGACCGGCTGTTAATAAAAATTTTCCTGAGAGACTCCCGTTAAAATCACGGTCTGCGCATGCTGCAAAAGTTTCATAAGTTCCCTGGAGAATTCCTTGTGTGCCGATATAAATCCAACTGCCGGCTGTCATTTGTCCGTACATTGTTAAACCAAGATGTTCCAACCTTCTAAATTCATCCCAATTTGCCCAGTCGGGGACAAGCATTGAATTGGAAATTATTACTCGCGGTGCATCCGAATGTGTTTTGAAAACAGCAACCGGTTTCCCGGATTGGACTAGAAGCGTTTCATCGGATTCAAGATTTTTTAATGAATTAACAATTGCATCAAATGATTCCCAATTTCTTGCAGCTTTTCCCGAGCCGCCGTACACGATTAACTCATCGGGGTTTTCGGCAACATCAGGATCTAAATTATTCATCAGCATTCTGAGAGCTGCCTCTTGAATCCAGCCTTTCGTGCTTAATTCATTACCTCTCGGTGCGGTTATTATTCTTTTGTTTTCAGTCATATTAGTCTTCAAAGTGATTTTCTAATAAGTTATTATATTGGTTATACATCGTTTTATACAGCCATTTTTTTATGAACCAGCTTTTCTTCATTGATTCTTTAATAAATTTGGTGTTTTCACGTAATTGTAATACCAGCTTTGTTTTTTCAGCTTTGGTAAGTTTTACAACATCACTGGGTTCTGCAAGCTTTTGTAAAATTGATTCGAAATTTTTTACATCAGCATTAAACCGTTCATCACCGCTCATCTGCTGAATAGCTTTTTTGCAAAAGTTGCTCAGTACTTTTCTTTCGTTACTGTCTAATTCGAAATTGTAGTTTTTAAATAATTTTTTTGCCATAATTCCTAATCGTATTTAAGTGAAGTTAATTTTTCTCTCATTTTCTGGTAGCCCGGTTTTATGATATCATAAATATAGGGCAGTCTATCTTTGTAGGGAATAAATGCCGATTTCATTGCATTTATGTTCAACTTTTCAATGTCATCCAGACTTACTCCAAACATATCTGTCGCAGTTGAATACTCTTTTGTTAAAGTCGTATCGCTCATAAGTCTATCATCGGTATTCAAGAAGACTCTGAATTTTGCTTTATAGAGTTTATAAAAAGGATGATTCTCGAGTTTATCAACCGCGCCGGTATGTACATTGCTCAACAAACAAATTTCCAAAGGAATTCTTTTATCCAATATATATTGTGCTAGTTCGCCCATACCGGAAATATTGCCGTCTCTATCTACGTGTATATCTTCCATTAAACGGGTTGCATGACCAATTCTGTGCGCCCCGCAAAATTGGATTGCCTGCCAAATCGATTCTTTCCCGAATGCTTCTCCTGCATGAATTGTGATACTAAAATTTTCTTTCTTTATATATTGAAAAGCTTCAAGATGTTTTTTAGGGGGGTAACCACCTTCCTCGCCTGCAAGGTCAAAACCAACAACACCTTTTTCTCTAAAATTAACTGCAAGCTCAGCAATTTCCAGAGTATTTTTCATATTTCTCATTCCGCAGAGAATTAAACCGTAACCAACACCGAAATCTTTTTTACCTTTTTCTAATCCTTCAAGAACAGCATTCACTACATCTTCGTAGTAAAGACCTTTTTCTAAATGAAACACAGGAGCAAAGCGGGTTTCAACATAGCAAACACCATCATTTTTCATATCCTCCATCATCTCATAAGCAATTCTTTCTAGTGATTCTTTAGTTTGCATCATTGCTATTGTATGTTCAAAACCTTGCAAATATTCAACCAGGTTTCCTTTGTTTGCCCCTCTAAAAAACCAGTTAGATAATTCCTCCGGATCTGTTGTGGGAAGTTTTTTGTATTTAAATTCTTTCGCTAAATCAATCAGTGTTTCGGGTCTCAAACCGCCGTCAAGGTGATCATGCAATTGAACTTTCGGCACTTCGCGAATTATATCTTCTGTTTTCATAAGTTTCCTTTTTAATTAAAATAATCTTTTTAATGTGATAAATTAATAAAAGAATTAACTCTATGCTATTACGAATAGCTAAATTGTACATAAATGTCTTGACACAAGAGACTTAATTTGGTTATTTTTCGTTAATAGTATTGAGAAAACTAATAACATTGGGAGTTTCGATGAGAAGACTAGTTATATTATTGTCCTTAACCGCTATGGTTTTTGGAATAGTTGCATTTCAATGTTCATCAACAGAGATTACGAGCGCAAAACTTTATATTCAACAGAAGAATTTGCCTAAAGCCGAAGAAGTATTGTTGAAAGAAATTGAAAAAAATCCACAAAGCGATGAAGGTTATTACCTTTTAGGTTTTGTTTATGGCGAGCAGGGAAAAATTAAAAAAATGATTGAAAGTTTTGACAAATCATTAGCCATCAGCAACAAATTTGAACAAAATATTATTGATTCGAAAAAATATCATTGGGCACAGGGATTTAACAAGGGTGTTGCACTTTTTAATAAAGCTTCGCAGCAGCAAAATGAAGACAGCACCATAGTCTTTTTTGATAAAGCTATCGAGACTTTTGAAAATGCGATTCTTTGCCAACCCGATTCAGCAGATACTTATAAAAATCTTGCTTATGCATATATGAATAAGGGAGATTATGAATCAGCTATTATACCGCTTGAAAAATTGATTGAAATTGAAAAAAAGAAGGGCCCAGGTTCTTTCATTGGATCATCTGAAGGTAGAATAATTAGCTGTCTTGGGGAGCCTGATTCAAAATCGATTACGGCATATAAAGGCTTGCCAGAAGCTAAATTATATAGTTATAATAATTTAGGTCTCGAGATTTTTGTTAGTGAAGGAAAGATAGTTGGGTATACCATATTGGACGAAAAAAAAATTGATTCTGATATGTTCCCTTGTATCGCAAGTAATATTGCAGATGTTTACCTAAGGTTGGGTGAAATTTACATTGACAAAGGTCAGTTGGAAATGAATAAGTATAAAATATCCGGTGTTGCAAAAGATAGTGTTACCGCAATGAAATATTATAATAAAGCAGTTGGGATTTTAGAAGAAGCAAGATCAAGTTATCCGGAAGACGGCGATATTTTGTTGCTGCTTTCAAATGCTTATATAGCTTCGAACAAAATTGATATAGCTATGGATGCTTTCAAAGCCGGTGTTGAAAAAGAACCGGATAATAAATATTACAGGTACAATTACGCTTACCTTTTATTGGGCGACGAGCAGTTCGAAGCCGCAGCAGAACAATTTGAAGCAGCCGTAAGGCTTGATCCTGAATACTTGAATGCTATATATAATCTTGCCGCAACCTATGTTAAATGGGGCGCTGCCATACGTGAAGCAAATATTGAAGATGAAAACAATACCGAATACCTTGAGAAATTCAAGCTTGCTTTACCACATTTAGAAAAATATGTTGAACTTGAACCTGATGATGCCCCAGTATGGGAATTGTTGGGAAAAGTTTATGCAAATTTAGGTATGGAAACAGAATCAATGGATGCATTTGATAGAGCAGATACATTAAGATAATTGTTTTTAATTGATATTGATACCCACAATTTGCTTGTTTCAAGTTGTGGGTATTTTTTTTAATATTAGGTCACGGAGAAGAAATTATGAATGATAAACAATCGAAATCGCAGAAAATAAATATTGAGCTTAATGAAAAAGAAGCCGAAGGAATTTATTCGAACTTAGCAATTATTACTCATTCACCGGCAGAATTTATAATTGATTTTACTCGCGTTGTTCCGGGAGTACCAAAAGCAAAAGTTCATGCGAGAATTATTACAACCCCACAGCATGCTAAAATGTTAATGAAGGCTTTACAAGACAACATCAATAAATATGAATCACGTTTCGGTGAAATAAAAGTAGATAACCATCCACAGCAGCATTTTGGATTTGTTGGACCGAATAAAGATGAACCCATAAATTAAATTGATTCTATTACAAAAATAGTCTAAAGTGCACGGTAGAGAAATAAAAATTTCTTTAGTAATATTTTTCTTTCTTATTCAAGGAATAAGTTTTTCGCAAACGTTATCGATGTATAAATTTACGACCGATGACGGCTTGCCGCAAAATTCTATATATTCACTTTATCAAGACAGTAAAGGATACCTTTGGATTGGTACAGAAGCCGGGTTATCAAAATATGATGGAGAAACTTTCCGGAATTATTCGGTTGTCAGCGGATTAGTGTATAACCATGTTAGAACTATTTATGAAGATTCTTCGGGAAAACTCTGGTTTGGAACAAATCAAGGAATCTCGGTATTAGACGGAAATGAATTTACAAACTATACAAAAGAAGATGGACTAACTGATGAATTTATTTACGCAATAGCTGAGGCTAACCCGGGCGAATATTGGATAACAACTGGCTTCGGCGGATTAAATAAATTCGAAAACGGATCCTTTACTTCTATCACTTCGAAAAATAAACTTCCAACCGATTCGCTAAGAGCATTTCTTAACGCTGAGAACAAGCTGTGGATTGGAACATTAGGGTATGGAATTGTGACTATCGAAGATGAGGACTATAACTATTATCATACAAGAAATGTACGTGGATTAGCAAATGATACGGTAACGGCAATCTACAAAGACAGCCGCAATTACATTTGGATCGGCACACAAAATGGTCTTTCACGTTACGATGGGAAACGATTTACAAATTTTACTAATCGGCATCCGGCTCTCAGAGATAAAATTTTTACAATTCTTGAAGACCAATACAATAACCTTTGGATAGGCACAAGCAGCAACGGACTATTATTTTATGATGGCGAAAATTTCACCCAGCATATCAGTACTAATTTAGGATTAGCCGGCAATACTATTTATTGTGCCCTGGAAAATCAAAGAGGGGATATTTGGTTTGGTACCGGGGGAGGCGGACTAAATCAATTACCCGCTGAAAGATTCTTGATTTTTGATACCGAAAATTCTATTCCGAGTAATGAGGTTTACGGTGTATTGGAGGATTCGTACCATAACATTTGGGTTGGGCTTTTTGGAGAAGGAATTTGCAAGATAACAAAAAATGGAGTTCAAATTCTTACTTCAAAGGATGGTTTATTTGGTGATCAAGTTGCAGTTATTATCGAAGATAAATATAAAGATATTTGGGCCGGAGGTTTTGGTGGAATTTCAAAAATCGGGAGAGACGGAATCGTGAGTTTTAATAACGATACGGGAATTCCCGATCCGGTACTAAGTATGGCTGAAGATGAAAACGGCATCTGGCTTGGAACCGGGGGCGGTGTTGTTTATTTCGATTTCCGAACACAAAACATTTCGCCAATTGACGAGATTAATAATTATATCGGTGAAGGTTGGATTTATAAAGTATTCGTCGATTCAAAAAATAATGTTTGGATAGGTTCAGAGATTGCCGGTGCAATTAAATACTCCGATAATATTGAAATTTTTGATAAAGAGAAGGGACTTATAACAAATTCAGTAATGGATATAACCGAAGACCCACAAGGAAATATCTGGTTATCAACTGAAGGCGGCGGAGTATCGAAGTTAGATCAGACGGGCGCAATAACCAACATTACCCGTGCCGATGGTCTACCGGGAAATACCGTTTATTGGGCGGAGGTATATGACAAATATATTTATTTCGGAACTAATCAAGGTCTTGCAAGATTTGAATACGATGCATTCGACAGTCTGAAAGCATCGGCATTTCGAGTTTATAATACTGCTGATAGACTTCCCGCAACAGAAATGAATATGGGATCTGTATTTCTAAGTAAGAATGGTGTTTTATATTTTGGTTCGCATAATGGATTAACACGGTTCGATTTAAGATATCAGCCTAATTCTGTTGCCGCAAAAACCTACCTGAATAATATCAAAATTATTGATGATGAGACTGAGATCGACACGCTTCCTTCCGAGTTTACGGATTTTAGTTATACCGAAAATAATATGCGGTTTATTTTTAATGCCGTATCATTTACCTCGCGCTCACGTTTGGTTTATCAACACAGGTTGGTCGGAATTGAAAATAATTGGATTAACGGAAATGAAAAGAATGCTGCATACCCGTTTATTCCTTCCGGGAGTTTTACGTTCGAAGTAAGAACAAAAAACGATGACGGAATTTGGAGTGAACCGGCATCTTTCAATTTTAGAATTAATCCGCCTTTCTGGCAGACGTGGTGGTTTATTACTGTAATTATACTCATAGGTATTTCACTTACCTATTTATTGTATTTGATTAAAACAGCTCAAGTAAGAAGAAGAAATATTGAGCTGGCAAACATGGTTAAAGACAGAACCCGGGAACTTGAGCTTGAGAAAGATAAAACGGATGAATTGATTCATAACATTCTGCCTTCAACAACTGTTGCGGAATTAAAATCCAAAGGTTTTGTTGAGCCGAGATTATTCAAGAATGTCACAATTTTATTTACGGATTTTAAAGGATTTACAAGTTCAGCCTCTGAGAAGCCGCCTGGTGAATTAGTAAACGAACTAAATGAAATATTTTTGGCTTTCGATAAGATAGTTGAAGATTATCAATTGGAAAAACTAAAAACTATTGGTGATGCATATATGGCGGCATGCGGATTGCCGGAAGAAAACTTTGATCATGCAATTAGGGTGGTTTATGCAGCTCTGAAAATGCAGGAGTTTATGAAGACTAGAAGGGAGAAGTCGACCTTTAAATGGGAGATGAGAGCGGGAGTACACACGGGACAAGTTATTGCCGGTGTTGTTGGAAGTAAAAAATTTACTTACGATATTTGGGGAGATACTGTTAATACAGCAAGCCGTATGGAAAGTTCGGGAATACCCGGTGAAGTAAATATTTCTGCCGCTACTTATGAGTCGGTTAAAGACTACTACGAATTTGAATACCGGGGAAAGATTGACGCTAAAGGTAAAGGGAAAATGGATATGCACCTAGTAAAAGGTGTGAAAGAAAAGGTATATGAAGTCGTTGCATCGAATGAATTGGTTTGACGTTTTATTTACTATTATAATTTGTTGGATTATACAAAAACTGAAAGTCAATTTCAGTTATAATTTTATTGTGATTTGTGATACATAATTGTCGCCCGATAATTGAATTTTAGAAATTTTCTTGTAAATTGTATCGCAAATTGAGGTGGAATCATATTTAATAATAAAAGGAGGAGATAATGAAGAAAATATTTACTTCATTAATGTTTATGTTGTTTTTTATAGGAACCATTATTGCACAGGAACATACCGTCAACTACCAGGTTATAGTAATTGATCCGTGTAACGGAACTTCAACAACTGTTGAAGGGGGAAGTTTTATGACCGGCGAAAGTTTTGTAGTACCTGCTGCCACTTTACCAAGTTCAATGTCGAACTGGCAAAGTCTTTATGATGCAATCGAAGGTTCTACTTTCGGAATTGAATCAGGTGCATTAAATGAGAACATCACAATAGGTGTAAACGTACTGGATTTCAATTGCGCAATACCGGATGAATACTGGGATCCTGATTTATTTATGTTCCTTGGTGTAACAGTTATTGGCGATACATCCGGGTTTACCGGTTTTGATCAGTACTATTTTTTCAATGAGGGAAATGGTGCTTTTTTAGATATTCCAATTGATGATGATTTGGACGAAGTTTTGGATGGAATAGGCTTATTATTAGAAGATATTGGATTTGCTTATTACATCGGTGGAGTTTGGGATTCAGACGGCATCGATTTTTCATTAGACTTCACAAATAATGTTATACATGTGGAACTTTCTCACTTTTCAAAGTTTGGCGGAGGACGCGGAACTACTGTTGGTGTTGAAGAAAGGAAAGTCGAGGACTTAATTCCGGAAGTTTTCAAACTATCGCAAAATTATCCAAACCCGTTTAATCCTTCAACAGTGATTAGATACAGCCTTCCTGAAAGCGGATTCGTAACATTGAAAGTATATAACAGTTTGGGACAAGAAGTCAAATCATTAGTTGCCGATCAAAAAGAAGCAGGCACTTATGAAATTCTGTTTAATGCAGAAGGTCTCGGAGCTGGAGCATATTTTTATGAATTGCGGACTGGAACATCTGTTGAAACCAGGAAAATGCTTCTAATCAAATAAATGTTTTGCTTGTATATCAAAAAAATTTTATTATTAAAGACCGCATTATGGTGCGGTCTTTTCATATAATCAAACAAGGGATGGCAATGATAAAAATATTAAGGAAGCTTACTATTCCATCACTAGTACTGATGGTTTTTTATCTCTCCGGCTGTTTCGATTCACCAAAAGAAGTTGTAATGCCGTCTTGGGATGTTGAACTTAACGTTCCGTTAAAGAAGGATTTTATTTATCTTGGTGAAATTTTAGACACAGCTAAAAATCCAAACATAGGTCTTCTTGATTCTGCAGGTGTTTATGACAGCCTTTATTTTATCTATGTAACAGATTTAGGAACACAAACTCCAGTGCAGGATTCATTAAAAATTCCTTTCGATCCGCTTGCCGGTGTTGATTTGGATCTTAGTGGACCCTCAGATGGAAGTACAATATCGTCGGCAATAGTTTTTAATCCTGATCCGGAATATCATGTTGATACTGCCGAATTTAAGTCCGGCGCATTTCTTCTACAAGTGGTTAATGATTCTGATATTCCTGTTAATTACACAATTGAATTGCCAGGTTTTAAAAGCAGGTTAACCGGAGAAAAACTTGCGGCAACAGGTGTTGCTTCTGCAAATTCTACTCAGCCTATCGAATTGCCGCTTGAAGATTATACCTACGCCGAACTTAAAGTGTTTGAAGGAGCTCCGCTGTTTGAACCATACGATTTCCAGAACGCAAAGGGATTTTTGGTTATTGGACGTGTATCAGCCGAAGGAAGCGTTGATATTAATTTTACATCTCAGGTTAATTCAAGTACAATAACAATGACTAGAATGGTCGGATCAATTGCGAGGATTAAATTACCGTATGCTAGCCAGGAATTTGAAACGGGATTCGGTAACGACATTCAGAACTTTAAAGATGCAATAGATTTTAAGCAGGCAAAATTAAATATTAGGGGCATTACAATCGGTGAAATGGAAAACCTTCAAGTTGTAATGGATTCTTTGACAGTTACCGCATTTGATAGAAGAAATGACGGGTCATTGACAAATAGATTTCCGCTCAGATTTGATGGGGCTGCTTTGTACAAAGATTCTCTTATTGCGGGTGAGCTTTATATTAGGTCGTTTAATGAAGTTAATACCAACCTCAATGATTTTTTACTTGAGCTTCCGGATGTTATACGACTTGCAAATAAAATTTTAATCGCACCGAGCACAACAAGCCCGGATTCTTTACAGGTTGTTTCCGATCAGGATTCAATTCGTTTCGATGCCGATTTAACGGCGCCTCTTATCATCAGGGCAGAAGACGCTCAATATGCTGATACATCTGATATAGATATTTCGGATGACAATCGATCTGAAATTCTTAAGATGAACAGCTTCAACTTATCATTGGAATATCGAAATAAAATCGGGTTGTCAGTGCTTTCTTCAGTTACTTTTGTTGATGAAAACATGAATACACTCTTCATGATGAAAACTGATGACGGTTCTTCTGTTATAACAATTCCACCGGCAACAGTCGGACCTGAAGGAAGACCAACTACTGCAGCAGCCGGTACAGTAACGCTTGTACTGGATAAACCTGACATTGAAAAATTTGCTCAAGCCAAATATTTGATTACACAGGTTGCAATTAATTCTTACGGAGTTGGAACTTCGAGTGATACATATGTAAGAATTAGAGCAAAGGATCACCTAGAATATAGAATCTATGGTGGAATTAATTACCGTGTTGAATCAGAAGATGGCGGGGAGTAGGAGGAAAATATGAAAAAACTAATATTTATTATATCGATATTTTTAATTCTTACTCAAGTGAATTTTGGTCAGGTTGTAGGTTCTTCGGGTGTTGTTGATCCTATCTCTGCCGGGATGGCAAATACATATACATCAAATTCACGCGGTGTGTATGCATTAGGTAAAAATCCTGCCAATCTTATGTTTGGTGAGAATTATGAATTAGAGTTTGCTACAGTTTTACCCGTTCCGAATTTTTATTTTTTGGGCGGCGCTGATTTTATGACAATCGGGGATTTCAATTATTTCTTTGGAGGTGTTGAAGATCCGGCAACAGGCAATACAGTCGGCAGATATCTTGATCAGGCAGATAAGGATAGGTTGAGATCTCTATTTGAATCCGGTGGTATTATCACGATGGGAGCCTCCATTCCATATCTTCAGGTTCTCTATAGAGCGGATCCTGATATCGGCGCTTTTGCATTCAGTATAAGTGATAATTTTTCAATGTACGTAGATTTCCCTGAAGGAATCATTGATTTGATGTTGGAAGGAAATCCCATTGGAGAAGAATATAGTTTTGATGGCTCTGTATTCAGGGGGAATTGGATTAGAGAATATTCTCTAAGTTATGCGCGCGATTTTAATGAACTGTTCGGCGATACTTTTGAAAAATTTTCAGCCGGTGTTACGTTGAAAATATTATCGGGTATCGCTATGATTGATTATGATGAAATTAACACAACCGTACGTACATTGGAGAAAAATATCATCGAAGTTGAATCGAATACATTGGGTCATGCCTCTTTCTCTGACGATTTCGGAATTAACTATGATTTTGATTCATCCGGAGTTGAAAAAGAAAGTAATATGGGCGCTTTCCCTTCAACAGCAGGAAGTGGTGTTGGTTTTGGTTTCGGTTTTACTGCTCAGGTTGATGAATCATGGACTGTTGCACTGGCTATGACTGAAATCGGAAGTATTACTTGGTCGTCGAACGTTGCAGAATACTCCTCAAGCGGTACATCCCGATTTGAGGATATTACGGATGAAGCTGCACGAGATTCGATTGTTGACAAATTAAAAGGATCCGGTAAAGTTGTTGATGAAATTTCAACAACACTTCCCACTACATTGAGAATGGGAGCAACTTTTCAATTACACAATGCGATTGAAGGCATTCCGGGAACTATGGCTGTGTCAGTTGATTACAACCAAGGCTTTAATAACCGTGCAAGGAATAGTACCAAACCGCGTGTGTCTTTGGGTGTAGAATGGAGACCATGGGATATTTGGCCTATTAGAACCGGCGTTTCGTTTGGTGGTCGTGACGGAGCTTCGTGGGCTTTTGGTACGGGTATTGACGCCGGAATGTTTGAATTTAACTTTGGAGCATTCCATTTTTCTAATTTATTGGCAGCGAATAATGCAACCCAGTTTTCACTTTCATTAGGTACTCGCTGGAGATTCTAAGTTTATTTTTGGACTCTCAATAAATTGAAAATGGCAGCGCCGAAAAATATAATATTTGCAAACCAGGCTGTAAGCATCGGTTCCATAACACCGTTTTTGCCGAAAGCCTGGCTTATTTTCATGAATACCAAGTATATGAAAGTAATCAATAAATTTAAGCCGAATTGAAGAGCGAGATTTCTTCCTCTTTTATTTGCCCCTATTGGCAATCCGAATAACACTACAACAAAACTCGCAAAAGCAAAAGATATTCTTGAGTGATACTCAATTAAAACTCGAGTTGGATCATTTCCTGTTCTCAATTGATCTTTGGCGTATGCCTGTAATTCGGTTATTGTTAATTCTTCCGGTTTTCTTTGCTTTTGAATAACATCGTCAGGTGTGAAATTCAGATTATCTATTTTATATTCACTGAATTTTTCTGCATTTTCATATTTCTTTTCAAAAGTTCTTTTTACTCCATTGTAAGCAATCCATTCGGATGTGAGGGTATCGTATTTCATTCGTGATGCATCAATTCTTTCAATCATCTCAGTTAAATCATCCGGGTTAAAGCTCTGGATACTGATTCTATTAGCTAATAAATTTGTGACATCATAATATGCTATTGTAACAATACGCGTTTTACTATCCTGAAAAAAAATGTTACTTCCTGCATTCACCAATCCTTTTCTCATATGCTTCTGTTCAATTAAAATCTTTTCTTTATTAGCATAGGGAACAACATAGCCGCCAAAATAAATTGAAAATATGCTTATAAAAATCGATGCTATAATAAACGGAAGCATAAATCTGTAAAGACTTATTCCTGCTGATTTAAGAGCAGTAAACTCGTTTTGGTTAACCATTTTGCCGACTGTAAACAAGCATGCCAAGAGTACAGCTACAGGCATCATTAACTTTATAATTTCCGGTATAAAAACAAAATAATAAAACAAAATCATATTATTCGGAACATCCTGATCAATGAAATCATCCATGTTTTCCATTAAATCTATTATCACGAAGATTAATGTGAAAGCCAGTAATCCGAAGAGGACTGTCTGTAGAAATTGTTTTATGAGGTATCTATCAACTATTTTCATTATGCTCAAATCTTTGTCTGAACTTTTCCGGCAGCAGTCTTTTTAAGAAATCAAAAGATAGTGTTACTCTTTCTTTTGCACTTTTAATTGTAAGATAAATTCCTAGAATACCGAGAAAAATATTTGCGCTCCACATTCCCCAAAACGGAGAGAATAATCCACGGTCTGCAAGTTTTTCACCTCCGATCAGAAATGCCCAATATATCAAAAAGAAAACCAGGCTTATTCCTGCAGCAACACCAAAACCACCCTTGCGGACCATAGTGCCCAGCGGCGCTCCGATAAGAATAAATACAATACATGCTACCGGAAGAGAATACTTTTTATGTATCTCGACCCAGTAACGGTTAATCTCTTTTTTGTTGTGTTCTATTCGCTGTAGATTCGATTTTATACTATTCCTAGTTACCTTTATCTGATCATCAACCGTGAATAATGCATACTTTAGTTTACTCTCCTTTAATTTTCTTACGCTTACAACTTTAGAAGAATCACTGATAAAATTCTCTTCAATTTTTTGATCGAATTCATTTATGTATTTTTCTCTTATCAAACCGAGACTATCAACGCGCACTAACATTTCACCTGCTCCTAATTCTCTATCTCCTCTCTGACCGCCGAGTGCAGTCTGCTGAAAAGAGAATTGGTCGGCATCCATAACTATTCGATGTTCATCAAAAATTAGTTTTTGATATGTTTCATTATTCCCCATTTCTGTTTGATGTATTTCACCGTTTTGCAAATCCATTACCAATTTTCTTTGATCTTTCGAAAAATAAATTTTTCCATGATTGGCTGTTACTACATTCAAATAACCGGGATCAGACCGGTCATAAATCGTAACCTGATCGAGTTCGTTTGTTGTTTCAGCAATCGCCCTTACGAGTATTGCATAATTTACAACCTCTTGTGAAAATACTCCCGGCACTAATGAGAGTGTGGGCTTCTTTCTTGAGATATCATGCATCAAAATACGTGCGGCATGATTTGCATCCGGATAGATATTATTGTTAAACTGAATCAAACCGTACATTAATAAAATACTTCCGAGCAGCGGGGGAATCATCATTTTATAAAGACTAACACCGGAAGCTTTTAAAATAGCAACTTCGTTGTTCTGCGCCATCGAACCAAATGCCATTAATGTTGCCACAAGAACTGCCATCGGACCGACGAGCACTACCATCCATGCTAAATTGTAAACAATCAATTTTGAGATAACCCAAGTACCAAGTCCCTTTCCAACCAGACGATCTGCAAATTTCATCAAAAATTGAAGAAGAAATACAGCCATCAACGTAAACATTGAAAAACCAAATGGCGCCAGATGATTTTTTAGTATGTATTTAAAGAGGATCAACTAATTTTTTTACCTGTTATAATGAGTATGTATTCAAAATGATTCATCATGTAAAAATCAAATCTAGCTAATTTTACAATAATATTCTTATTAAGTAATTGAAAATAGGATATAATAAGACTATTTTTAGTATTCAATAAAAATTTTCGATTTTTTACCGAGTAAAACAGGAGAACCAAGTGGATAAAATTCTTAACTATGTTAAAGAGAACAATAATCGTTATATAGAAGAACTAAAAGATTTTATTAGAATTCCTACGATCAGTACATCATCGGATTACAAAAAGGATATGAATCGCGGCGCAAAATTTGTTTCCGAAAAGTTAAAAGAAGCAGGTCTGAAAAAAGTTAAAATAATAAAAACCGAGGGACATTCACTTGTATATGGCGAATGGTTAAAAGCCGAAGGTAAACCGACGGTACTAATTTATGGTCATTATGACGTTCAGCCGGTTGATCCGTTAGAGTTGTGGGATAGCCCGCCGTTTGAACCTGTAATAAAAGATGGGAAAATATGGGCGCGCGGTGCAAATGATAATAAAGGTCAGGTTTATGTTCATATTAAAAGTGTTGAAGCATATCTTCAAAATATTGGAAGCTTACCGGTTAACGTAAAATTTCTTATTGAAGGTGAAGAAGAAATTGGGAGCAGCAGTCTTAGCGCTTTTCTTAAGAATAATCATGAACTGCTTTCGTGTGATGCAGTTTTAATTTCTGACACCAGTTTATACGGTGAAGGAATACCAACAATAAATTACGGCTTGCGAGGGTTATGCTATATGGAAATTGAATTAACCGGGCCAAACCGTGATTTACACAGCGGAAGTTTTGGAGGCTCGGTTGCAAACCCGATTAATGAATTAGCAAAACTTATTGCTAAATTACAACGACCCGACGGGAAAATAACAATTCCGAATTTTTATAAAGATGTAAAGAATCCGACAAAGAAAGAGAAGGATAATTTTGCAAAGCTGAAATTTTCAAATAGAAAATACGCCAAGGAACTCAATGTTAAAGAACTTTACGGCGAGAAAGGTTATTCAACACTAGAACGATTATGGACTAGACCATCATTAGACTGCAACGGAATCATTGGCGGCTATACAGAAAAAGGGGCGAAAACAGTTTTGCCATCAAAGGCGGCGGCAAAAATTAGTATGCGTCTTGTTCCTGATCAGGATCCTAAAACAATTGCTAGAGAGTTTTCGAAATATGTAAAATCAATTGCACCGAAAAGTGTAAAAATTGAAGTTAGAGAAATGCACGGCGGGTATCCAGTAGTAATTCCTTTGGAAAATAAATATTTAAAAGCAGCCGAAAAGGCAACATCGAAAGCGTTCGGTAAAAAGACTGTCTTCACACGCGAAGGCGGATCAATTCCGATTGTTGTGGAATTCGTAAAACAGTTGAATGCTCCTGCAATACTGATGGGATTAGGATTAGACACAGATAACATTCATTCACCTAATGAACATTTTTCATTAAAGAGTTTTGAATTAGGAATACTCAGTTCAATTTATTTCCTTAATGAGGCTTCCGGCTTGTAGCAGTATTTGAATTTATTACCTTTTTATTGTTTTAGGTAATCATTAAAACATTGGGAAAGAAAATGAAACGTTTAATTTTATTAATAGTATTTGGCGTTGCTTCGCTGCTCGTAAGCTGTTCTTGTGAAGAAGATAAAGTTGACGGTGGGGATGCAGCACACTCGGCAGTTAAGGACGAATCGATTCAAGAGTATAACCTAGAAGTTGCAGAAGAACAAGCTGCAAAAAGAACTCCGTGTGATACTCTGGCGCTGAAGTCTTATATACTTGAGAATTATCCGGAAGGAACTTATCTCGTGGAATTTGATAAGACATACACTTCTAACATTCCCAAATCTGCGGTTATTTATTATAAGTCGAAAAATGAACAATATATTTTTGCGGTTATTGCAAAATCAAAACCGGGTGAAAGGTTTATTGAAAAGAAGAACGTTATTGGATATGAATCGAGTTTTATTAATCTCGACAGTACAAAATTGGGAACTGCATTCTTTTGGCTTACGTTATTTACATGTGATAAAGATGAAGGATTTTCTTTTGTTTGGGAATCCGAAGTTCCTATTCACGGAGGTTTCAATTCTATGGCATTAAAAACATGGAAACCGAAGAAAATACGGTACATTGAATTAAATTATGAAGATGGAATTATTTCCGGTCATAGAAACTATAATTTTTATTTAGTTGACGGCATAAATAATCCGCCGCATCTAATGGAGACATATGTTGGATTAGTACATAAAAGAACAATGGCAAATGTTAATAATGATTTTTACCCGGATTATTACGAGTATAGGTTTATTGAAGATTCATTAAGAATTGCTCCTTATGACTCAATACCTTTTTATTGGGATACAACAAAAAGTCTATATGTTACAAAGGTAAACTCCAGGTGGTTCAGACAATATTAGTCATTAGAAAGGAAAGTATATGCAGTATGGTAATTTGAACCATATCGAAACAGTAGATATTATCAGAAATAAATTTCCAGAAATCAATCTTGAAAATGATTCTATTATTTCATTTGTAAATACCGATGATGAATATGATTCGTTGAAACACGGTGTTGGTATTCGGATTCATTTTGACCGGGCAGTATATAAATTGGAAGGCAATGATGTTCTGGAATTCCTAAACAGAATTTCCACCAATAAAACAAATAATCTGCGACCCTTGGATAAAACCAATACTCTTTTTCTAAATGAAAAGGGCAGAATTATTGATTGTACAACACTAATAAATTTTGAGGGTTATCAACTGCTTGTTGGTAATTCTTTCTTCAGATCAAAATTGATGAGTTGGATTAATAAGTTTATAATCACCGAAGATGTTAAGATTGAAGATCAATCGAGTGAATACAGCATCATTGAGTTGAGTGGTCCGCAGGCTAAATCTTATTTGAACATGCTCAGTGAAAGACAAATTGATAGTCATAACATGAATAGAGTTTTCCCGGTGATGGGTGATGAGTCAAATTATTTTTTATATTATAATTCGCACAAAGTATTCGGCGAATCTTACTTCCTTATATTCGATTCATATAATCTTGAAAAAATGATTGATTTAATTATAGAATCGAAGTCTGTGTTCAATCTAAATTTTGTTGGTAAAAACGCTTGGGAAAAATTTAGAGTAGAGAAGGGAATTCCAACTGTGCCGAATGAAATCAATGATCAATACAACCCGCATGAAGTTGGTTTAATTGACTATGTTGATTTTACAAAAGGCTGCTATATTGGTCAGGAAGTTATTGCCAGGTTAGATACATACGACAAGGTGCAAAAGAAAGTCTACCGGCTTCAATTCGATCTGAATTCGTTTGAAATACCTTCGTCATTAATTAATGATAATGAAACTGTTGTTGGAGAATTGACTTCAAGACTATATTTTAATGAAATTGATAAATATCTAGGTCTGGGTTTAATCAAAACAAAGTATGTCGATCCGGATGGAAATATATTACTCAAAATTAATGATGAGCTGCATTCGGTTAAAGTGAAGGAAATAACCTAGGAAATGAAAATTTATACAAAAACCGGGGATAATGGAAAGACTGCTTTATTCGGCGGCGAAAGAGTTTGGAAATCGGATAAGCGAATTAATGCTTACGGAACCATTGATGAACTGAATGCTGTTATTGGTTTAGCAATTACTGAAGTTAATGACGATGAATTGGCGGGTGAGTTAAAATCAATACAAAATGATTTATTTACACTTGGTTCGGATTTGGCTACACCATTATCAAAGGAAAAGAAAAATTTTTCCGTACCTAGGATTGATTATACATTGATCGAAAAAACTGAGAAGAGTATCGACAAGTATGATTCGAAACTGCCGGAGTTAAAATCTTTTATTCTGCCCGGTGGCTCAAAATCTGCAGGATTGTTACATTACGCAAGAACAGTATGCAGGAGAGCCGAGAGGGAAGTAGTTGAACTTTCACATTCTGAGAATCTCGGAAATTATATTGAGCCTTATCTAAACCGCCTTTCTGATCTACTGTTTGTTTTAGCAAGGTATGCAAATTTTATTATGGATATTCCTGATATAAAATGGGAACGAATCGCCCCATAATGATTGTATAAGTATTTCATGTTCTTTAAATATTGCAGCGCTCGTTAAAGCGTTGCTTCCAAATTGGGGGTGACTTTGGCTTCGACGGGATTATTTGGTCTTGAAACTGCGTGCCGTGTTCCCCAAAGACACGTTAAACAGTGGGAACAAAAATAATCGACAACTACGATTACGCTTTAGCTGCGTAAATAAATACGCAGCCGTTCTCTGAATTTTCTCATACTGAAATTTAGAAGAACGCCGCTTAGGTATGATAGCTGATCCGATTTCCCAAGTAGGTGATGCGAAATTTTATTGGGATAGTTTTTACAAATCTTGTTTGTTGGAGTTGTAAAAGCGAATTTAAATAACAAACTATGCATGTAGACGTTTCTTGATGGGTAATTTCGGACGCGGGTTCAACTCCCGCCACCTCCACAATACAACTTAAAATAATAACTTACAAAGTTTCGTAACACTAATTCGGACTCTTGGAAAATCCGCATATAAAGACCACTCGCTTTTTAACAATTCTCTGAATCCACAGCAAAGTAAAAAATTATCTTGATTCAATAAAAGTTAGCCCTTATCTTACTCCATAAAAATGGAGTAATGAAAAATGAGAAAAACAGTAGAAAGAAAAACTGCAGAAATCAGAGTTTTACTGGAGCCGTCTTTAAAGAAAAAATCAAGGAAGATTCTCGATAAAATTGGAATCAGTGAATCTGAAGCAGTGAGAATCTTTTTCCGTAATCTCGTTAATCGAAAAGAATTTCCTATTGAACTTAGAATTCCACCGGTAAGCGAAGCAGAACAAAAAGACATTGAATCTATTCTCGATGAACGCACCGGAGCAGATAAAAAAATATCAAGATCGGAAACTCACACTATCGATTTATAATGGGAAAGATACTCCAGATAGATTACGAAAAAAGGGCAGATAAGTTTTTAGCCAAGAACAACATTCCCTCTGAAGAAATTTTCGATTTAATCAAAAAAGCAGTAAGAAAGATTAACGGAAAAGAAGAGAATATCGATCTCAAAATGTTGCGAGGGAAACTTTTAGGACTGTTTAGAATTCGCAGAGGTGACCTTCGAATTATTTTTAATTATTCAGACTCAGGGAAAACAATTATAGTAACAGTTGTAAATATTGATTATCGAGGAAGTGTTTATGAATAATGTTTTCAAGAAATCGGAATCATTTAGGTAGAAAATGAGAAAAAACACATACTTAGAAAAATTGAGAAGTCGACTTACTAAAAATGATATTTAACGGCACTAAACTGCCAAAGAAGTTTCAAGACTAGCAGTTAAAGTGCAATTATATAAGCTACATTGAGTGTTATAAAACCGTAGTTATTATTAATAACTATCAAATCGAAAATCAACAATTGATTCTCTCAGACTCGGATCACATTCCAAATTATTCAAATAATTAGAGGGAGTTGATATCATTATAATTCTCATCTACTTTATCACTCTCATCTTATGAATCTAATTCAAATTAAGATTTTCTCTCTAATATAATAATCTCATACGATAACATTTTTGTTTGATTCAATTTATTTATCTGACTATAATTGTGTTCTCAATTGATTCTAAAAAAGAACTTATTGTTGTGTGAATTTTTAATCTGGAGTGAATATGAGTTTTTCTGCGCTTGATTACGGAATATTTGTGGGCTATATCGTTTTTATTGTTTTTCTAGGTCTTTGGGTTTCTAGGGATAAAAAAGGTCATGAAAAAGATTCAAAAGATTATTTTCTTGCCGGAAAATCTTTACCATGGTGGGCAATAGGTGCTTCACTAATCGCAGCAAATATTTCTGCCGAACAATTCATTGGAATGTCCGGATCGGGTTTTGCAATTGGTTTAGCAATTGCATCTTATGAATGGATGGCTGCTATCACTCTAATTATTGTAGGTAAATTTTTTCTGCCTATTTTTATTGAGAAAGGGTTGTACACAATTCCTGAATTTATTGAACAAAGATTCAGCACCAATCTTAAAACAATTCTTGCGATATTCTGGGTCGCACTCTTCATATTTGTAAATCTTACCTCAGTCCTATTTTTAGGAGGTAAGGCAATTGATACCATAATCGGTAATGGCGACGGTAGTTTGATCTTTTATGCAATTTTAGGACTTGCATTTATAGCCGCGGCATATTCACTTTATGGTGGATTATCTGCTGTTGCTTGGACGGATGCTTTACAGGTAGGATTGTTGATTATCGGTGGATTGATAACTACTATTTTAGCGCTGAATGCCGTAACACCCGAGGGAGGCATCTTCAACGGTCTTGCTCATGTTTTTGATAAAGCTCCCGAAAAATTTCACATGATTTTGTCTCGTGAAAATCCCGAGTATTTTAATCTTCCCGGAATTGCTGTTTTAATTGGCGGATTGTGGGTTGCTAATCTCTATTACTGGGGATTTAACCAGTATATTATTCAACGGACACTCGCCGCGAAGTCAATCAAAGAAGCTCAAAAAGGCATTGTGTTTGCTGCCGGGCTAAAGTTGATCATCCCTCTGATAGTTGTAATTCCAGGAATTGTTGTTTATGTAATGTTTACTCAACCGGAGGGAACTGCTCTTATACCTGGAGTTCAAGAGTCTTTCACAAAAGCCGATGGAAGCGTTAATTTTGATAAAGCTTACCCATGGTTAATAAGTACGTTCATCCCTAACGGTTTCCAGGGATTGGTACTTGCAGCACTTACTGCAGCTATAGTTTCTTCACTTGCTTCGATGTTAAATTCAACATCAACTATTTTTACGATGGACATTTACAAACCTTACATTAATAAAAACGCATCTGAAAGAATTGTGGTTAAAATCGGAAGAATTACTGCAGCAGTTGCTTTAGTGATTGCAATTGCTCTCGCACCTGTTATGGGAAATATTCCTCAAATGTTTCAGTACATTCAAGAATATACAGGTTTAGTCAGCCCAGGTATTCTTGCAATATTTTTGATGGGACTGTTCTGGAAAAAGACAACTAATAGCGCTGCCATAATAGGAGCAATTTCATCAATACTTATTGCATTTGCATTAAAAGCGGCTATTGTCGATTTACCTTGGATGGATCAAATGCTTTATACAATGCTCATAACAATGGCTATTGTTTTTGGTATCAGCTTAACGACTTCTGAAAATGACGATGATCCAAAGGGATTGATACTTACAGCAAAATTGTTTAGAACAGATAGTTCATTCAATGTTGGCGCTTATGCAATATTAATTGTATTAGTATTTCTGTACACAATTTTTTGGTAATCATTTTTCAATGAAACAAAAAGGGAGCTATATTCGGCTCCTTTTTTTTTATACTCGATAATTTTGTAAGTTAATTATTGATAATAATTTTAGTTTCCTTGAATAAGTTTTAGAGAAACATTTTCATCAAATTTGTTTAAAAATTTCAATTAAGGTCCGACATGGATGTTGAAATATTAGCCCGCCTACAATTCGCTTTTACAATCGCTTTCCATTATATCTATCCACCGTTAAGTATCGGTATTGGCGTTCTCTTAGTCGTGATGGAAGGATTATACTTAAAGACCGGCGATAAAGTATATGAAAGAATGACCAAATTTTGGGTAAAGGTCTTTGCTCTAACTTTCGCAATTGGAGTTGCAACGGGTATTGTAATGGAGTTTGAATTCGGAACCAACTGGGCAACTTACTCAAGGTACGTCGGCGATATATTCGGAAGCGCATTAGCAGCAGAAGGAATTTTTGCTTTCTTTCTGGAATCAGGCTTTTTAGCAATTCTTGTTTTTGGATGGAATAAGGTTTCTCCTAAAGTACATTTTTTCTCAACACTTATGGTTTCACTCGGTTCTATGATGAGTGCAGTCTGGATTGTAGTTGCAAATTCATGGCAGCAAACTCCTGCAGGTTATCATATTGTTGGTGAGGGACTTAATGCGAGAGCAGAAATTACTGATTTTTGGGAAATGATATTCAATCCCTCTTCTATTGAAAGATTGTCGCATGTATTATCCGGGGCATGGTTAGCCGGAGCATTTCTAGTCCTAAGTGTCAGCGCTTATTATATACTAAAAAATAGACATGTTGAAATGTCAACCAAGGCGATAAAAATTGCTCTTTCATTGGCAATACTTGCTTCGTTGTTCCAATTATTTACGGGGCATCAAAGTGCTGTAGGTGTTAGTGAAACTCAGCCGGCGAAATTGGCTGCTTATGAAGCTCATTTTGATTCCTCTGCGCATGCATCAGTTTATTTATTTGGCTGGGTAGATGAAGAAAATCAAAAGGTGGACTTTGGAATTGAAGTACCGGGTTTATTAAGTTACTTGGTTTACGGTGATTCGGAAGCCCCGGTAACCGGTCTTAATGCTTTCCCCGAAAGTGATAGACCTCCGGTTAATATTGTTTTTCAATCTTATCATTTGATGGTTGCTATCGGATTCACTCTAATCGTGATAAGTTTACTCGGAGGATTTCTCTGGTTTAGAAATAAAATCACTCATTACAGGTGGTTCCTTTACATATTGGTCTTTTCTGTACTGCTGCCTCAAGTTGCAAATCAAATAGGCTGGATCTCCGCCGAAGTTGGCAGACAGCCATGGATTGTTTATGGTTTACTCAGGACATCGGAAGCATTATCAAAAGCTGTTTCCGCTGAGCAGGTTTTGTTTTCTCTTATTTTGTTCATAATAATTTATGCATTCCTATTCGTGCTTTTCCTTTATCTGTTGAATGAAAAAATTAAGCACGGACCGGAAGAAGCAGAACAATCTTCAAGATTATATTCACAACAAAAACATTTATTTGATAAAACAAACTAGAGTTAAAAGTGGAATTTACATTTGATCTCAATACAATTTGGTTTATTCTAATCGGGGTTCTATTAAGCGGTTATGCAATTCTAGATGGTTTTGATTTAGGAGTTGGAGCAATCTACCTTTTTATTAAAGGCGATACCAACAGGCGACTTGCTCTAAATTCAATAGGACCGGTTTGGGATGGTAACGAAGTATGGCTTGTAACAGGAGGCGGAGCTTTGTTCGCTGCATTTCCACATGTTTATGCTACGGTATTCAGCGGGTTTTATACTGCTTTTATGTTATTGATTTTCATGCTTATTTTCAGAGCCGTAGCAATTGAGTTTCGCAGCAAGCAGCCGATGCTTTGGTGGAGAAAATTTTGGGATTCGGCATTCAGCATTGCAAGTATATTAATTGCTTTTTTAATGGGTGTTGCCTTGGGGAATATTGTTGCCGGAATTCCATTAGGACCGGATAAAGAATTTATCGGAACTTTTTGGGATTTGATTTCACCTTACACACTGATGGTTGGCGTTACAACAGTCGCTCTCTTTATGATGCACGGATCAATTTACCTTACGATGAAAACAGAAAATGAATTGCACGAAACAGTACGCGGTTGGATTAACAATGCAATAATTTTCTTTGTTATAATGTATACAACTGTAACAATGGCTACGCTGATTTATTATCCGAATATGACCAAACACTTTGTCGATAATCCATTTTTGTTTGGAGTTGCAATACTAAATATGCTGGCTATTGCAAACATACCGAGGGAGATTCATCACAACCGTGATTTTCTAGCATTCCTTTCATCAGGAGCAACGATTATTTCCTTAATGATCTTATTTGCAATCGGTATATTTCCAAATTTAGTTCTATCCAATCCCAATCCTGAATATAGTTTGAATCTCTATAATGCAGCCTCATCACAGAAGACATTGGGAATCATGTTAACTATAGCAATAATTGGTATTCCTTTTGTACTTGCCTATACTTTTGCAATATATTGGGTTTTTAGAGGAAAAGTAAAAATTGATTCAACAAGTTATTAGAACTAATTTCATATGCAGTAGATGACATGATTTAAAATTCTTTCTAATAGCAAAGTTCGAATTTAACCGGTAATTTTCATTTTTCGTTGCATACCTTTTGTTAATAGCTTAAATTAACATCTTATATGAAAAAACTAACATTCAATAAATACAGCGGAGCGGGCAACGATTTTGTATTGATCGATAAGACAAAAAATGAAAATATTGATGTTGATCGAGATTTAATAAAAGCAATAGCCCAGAGACGAACAGGTGTGGGTTCGGATGGTGTTCTGGTGATTAATAAAATTGCCGGATTTGATTATTCACTGGAATATTTTAATTCCGACGGAAGCTCGGGCAATTTATGCGCAAACGGAGCAAGATGTTCAATCGCTTATGCATCGACAAATAAATGGATCGAAAAACACGCTTCGTTTTTTGCCAACGGCGCTGAATATTCGGGCGAAGTTCTAGATGCTGATCTGATAAAATTTAATTTGAATCCGCCTGGAAAAATAAAGCTGGATTTCAATATTAATTTTCACAATCAATTGGTGAATGCATTTTATGCAGATACAGGATCGGAACACGTAGTAGTTTTTGTGAATGATATTTTAAGCGATCCAAATAATCCGTTCAGTAATTATTCGGATATAAATAAGGTGGACGTTTTCAATTTCGGTAAAGAAATTCGCCGCTTGCCGGAATTTAAACCAAACGGAGTTAATGCAAATTTTATACAAATAAAGAAAGATAAAGCCTATATTCGTACATTCGAAAAAGGAGTTGAAGACGAGACTCTTGCATGCGGCACGGGCACGGTTGCAGCCGCAATTATTTTGTCACTTAAAAACATTTTAAATCCCCCTTGTGAATTTATAACTCGAGGAGGAGATAAACTTTTGGTTGATTTTCAACAGAGCAATAATATTTTTACTGAAATATCATTGACAGGTCCGGCTAAAGAAATTTTTAGCGGAATTTATTCATATTAACATTTTGAGGAACTTTATGGCACGTGTTATTTTTTCTATTAAGTACGATATTATTCCCGAAAAAAGGGACGAATATCTTGATGTAATTAGAGAATTGAAAAACCTGGTTAAAGCCGAGGGGCTGGATAGTTATTCAGTTTTTGAATCTAAGAACAAATCAAATCATTTTGAAGAGGTTTATATTTTCGGTTCAAATGAAGCGTATGAAGAATTTGACGATAATGAAGATGAAAGAGTTGATATACTTATGACAAAACTTTCCGATATGATTAAACAGCAATCCACGCATTATTCTACTCTTTTTGAAGTTGGGGAATAGTTAGGTTTCCGATGTACGAATATGTTGGCGCATTACATATGCATTCCAATTTTTCCGACGGGTCAGGGGAAGTTACCGAAATTGCTGAAATTGCCGATGAGGTAGGATTAGATTATATAATACTTTCCGATCATAATACTTTAAGAGCATTAAAAGAAGGATATGAAGGATGGTACGGTAAAACTTTACTTTTGGTCGGTTGTGAAATTAATGACCGCGAAAATAAAAATCATTACCTGGCATTCGGTATCAAGGAGAATCCATCTACCAGGCTTCCTGCAAAAGAATATGTTAAAAGTGTTAAAGAGCAGGGCGGAGTCGGTTTCATTGCACATCCGCATGAAAAAAGATCTTCCATGAAAGAGCATCCGCCGTATCCATGGCTTGATTGGGATATTGAAGACTTTGACGGTATTGAAATATGGAATCATATGTCGGAATGGATGGAAGGTTTAACAGAAGAAAATAAGTACAACTATTTTATGCATCCATTGCGTTCAATAGTTGCACCGCCTCAAGAAACTTTAACTAAATGGGATGAATTAAATTTACATCGCAAGGTGGTTGGAATTGGTGGCGTTGATGCACACGCACATAAAGTTAACTTACTCGGATTTTTTGAAGTGGAAGTTTTCCCGTATAAAGTCCTGTTCAAATCTATCAGAACTCATATTCTTACTAATGAAAAATTTGAAGTTGACGGTTCCAATAAAAATTTAGAGACTGCAAAAAAAGTGATTTACAATGCATTAAGAAAGGGAAACTGTTTTGTGGCAAATTACTATCATGGAGATGCCCGCGGGTTCAGATTTTTTGCGGAGGCAAATAATAACATTTACCACATGGGTGATAAAGTACCGTTAATTGAAAGTGTTAGATTAAGAGTTATTTTACCGAATATCACCAGTACAATAAAATTATTAAAAAACGGAAAGGTAATTGATTCCGTTGAGAATATTGATGCTGAATTTATCGTAAAAGATAAAGGCGCTTACAGAATTGAAGTTTCACTTGACGGGTCAGCTTGGATTTTTTCAAATCATATTAGGATTGGAATCTGATATTTACTAAATTTAAGGCTTGAAAAATTTCACAGATTATGAGTAATAAGTTCGGAGAATATTTAAATTGATACAAAAAAGAAAAAGAATTTCGAAAAAGCAGATGAAGGAAGATAAGCTGGTACAATTTTATAGCGAAGCTCTTACCTTTTATGAAGATTATCAATCGAAAATTTTTATCGGTGTTGGAGTTGTGGCTGTTCTTATTGTTGCCTTTATTTTATATTCAAATAAAATGGAAGAGGACAACAGGCTTGCAACAACAGAGATGTCGAGGGTAATTCCGTTGTATGATGCCGGTTCGTACCAAGAAGCCATCGATGGAAAACCGGGGACTAAAGTTCTCGGATTTAAAAAGATAATTGATGAATATGGCAGCACAGAGCAAGGACAAATCGCAAAAATTTACATGGCTAATTCCTATTATTTTCTTCAAAATTATGATGAAGCCTTGAAATATTATGATGATTATTCCGGTTCACTTGATCTTTTCAAAGCAACTTCGATTGCCGGGAAAGCAGCTTGTTATGAAGCGAAAGGCAATTTAGAGGAAGCTGCAGATTATTTTAAAGAAGCTGCGTTTGTTACTGAAACTAATCCCCAGAATGCACAATACCTGCTTGA
Organism: Melioribacteraceae bacterium; assembly: GCA_021740785.1. Lineage (GTDB taxonomy): Bacteria > Bacteroidota > Ignavibacteria > Ignavibacteriales > Melioribacteraceae > JAIOZI01. Next base: position 66,255 of record JAIOZI010000011.1, on the reverse strand, counting down.
TGCAAGTAGGAATTTTATTAAAACCGGCGATAGTGAAGAAGCAAAATTCCTCTTGGAAAAAATTCAAAAAGATTACTCCGGAACGCCTGCTGCTAAAGAAGTTGACAGATATTTAGCTCAACTTTAATAATTTTATAGTAACTTTCAGTAAATAGCACGCTTGCTTTTGGATATATCCGTAATTATATTTTTTGATACGAATAATTGAGAAAGAAAAATGGCAGATACATCTGATTTTAGAAATGGACTTATCATTAAGTTCAAAAATGATCTCTACAGCATTGTTGAATTTCAACATGTGAAACCGGGTAAAGGCGGAGCTTTTGTTAGAACTACTCTGAAAAATTTGAAAACGGGAAGAGTGCTTGATAATACCTTCCGTTCCGGTGAAAGTATTGAAGAGGTTAGAGTTGAAAGAAGAAAATACCAGTATTTATACAGAGATACAGCAGGACTTGTCTTAATGGATAACGAAACCTATGAGCAGTTCACCGTTCCCGTGGATATGTTCGGCGACGGTCAGAGATTTCTAAAAGAAAGTGAAGCGGTTGAATTACTGCTTGATGATAAAGACCAGATTGTTACTGTTGAAATACCGATTTTTGTTAAGTTGAAAGTAACACAAACAGAACCTGGATTTAGGGGAGACACAGCAACAAATGTTATGAAACCTGCAACATTGGAAACTGGAGCTGAAATTCAAGTCCCACTTTTTGTTGACGAAGGCGAACTATTAAAGATAGATACACGAACAGGCGAATACGTAGAAAGAGTAAAAAACTAGAAGAGAGCCATGGATATAAATCTAATAAAACGACTTATCAGGATAGTTGAAAAAAGTGAAATAACTGATTTCTCAGTTCAAGAGGGAGATCTAAAACTTCGAATATCCAAAAACAATTCATTTGCTCAGCCCATGAGTAATGTAATTTATACTCAGCAGGGCTCGGCACAAGCAGCTTCCTCGCCTTCAACACAGGAAGCGCCTAAAGAGCAGAAAGAAGTTAAACCGGTTGAACCGACAGGGGATCAAAATATTCATGAAGTAAGGTCTCCGATTGTTGGTACATTTTACCGCGCACCCGCTCCCGATGCCGATCCGTATATTCAAATCGGTGATCAAGTTACACAAGGGTCGGTTTTATGCATCGTTGAAGCAATGAAATTAATGAATGAAATTGAATGTGATGTTGCCGGCAAAATTATTAAAATTTTGGTTGATAATGCTACGCCAGTTGAATACAACCAACCTCTATTCTTAATCCAAAAGGATTGATTCTACAAAAAACAAGGGGCTCTTTTGTTCAAAAAAATTCTTATCGCAAATCGAGGCGAAATAGCTCTAAGAATTATCAGAACATGCAAAGAATTAGGAATTAAAACTGTCGCAGTTTATTCCGAAGCAGATCGAGATAGTTTGCATGTGATATTTGCTGATGAAGCTGTTTGCATTGGTCCATCATCAAGTAAAGATAGTTATTTGAAAATCGCTAATATTATGTCTGCAGCCCAGATAACGGGCGCTGAAGCAATACATCCGGGTTATGGATTTTTAGCAGAAAATGCAGACTTTTCAGAAATTTGTTCTGATTCAGGCATAAAATTTATTGGTCCTTCACCCGATATGATCAATCGAATGGGAGATAAAGCACTTGCCAAGGCAACGATGAGTAAGGTCGGAGTTCCTGTTGTTCCCGGCAGCGACGGCGCTGTTCATTCAGTTGATGAAGCAAAAAGAATTGCTGCTGAAATTGGTTACCCTGTTATGCTTAAAGCATCCGCAGGCGGTGGCGGAAAAGGGATGAGGATTGTCGGTTCAGAGGACTTACTCGAAAAAGCATACCAGACAGCCAGTTCGGAAGCTGAAGCATCATTTGGAAATCCCGAATTATATCTTGAAAAATTTATTGAAAATCCCCGTCACGTTGAAATACAAGTAATGGGTGATCAAAAAGGAAACGTATACCATTATTATGAGAGAGATTGCTCAATTCAAAGAAGGCATCAAAAATTAATAGAAGAAGCTCCATCCGCATTTATCACCGAAGAAGTTCGAAATAAAATGGGTGAAGCGGCTGTACTTGGAGCCAGTTCGGTAAATTATGAAGGTGCGGGTACAATTGAATTTCTCGTTGATAAATACATGAACTTTTATTTTATCGAAATGAATACGAGAATTCAAGTCGAACATCCTGTTACTGAAATGGTTCAAAACCTAGACTTGATTAAACAGCAGATTTTGGTTGCTGCCGGACTCGAAGTTGAGAATAAACCGAGAAAACCTGTGGGTCACAGCTTTGAATTTAGAATCAACGCTGAAGATCCTGATTTTAATTTCAGACCATCTCCCGGTAGAATTGAATACCTCCACTTTCCGGGTGGATTTGGTGTAAGAATCGATTCTCATGTCTACAATGATTATGTTATTCCACCTTTTTATGATTCATTAATTGCGAAATTAATTGTTTGGGGAACCGATAGGCAGCATGCTATAGCAAGAGCGAAAAGAGCGTTCGAAGAATTCTCAATAGAAGGAATTAAAACAACAGTTCCTTTTCACATGAAGGTCCTTGAAAACGAAGATTTTATTAATTCAAATTACGATACATCATTTATCGACAAACTATTAAAAAAATAAGCAGAGGTAAATATGAATATTCCCGAAGATTTGAAGTATACTAATGATCATGAATGGATTAAAGTTGAAGGCAGTACAGGGATAATTGGGATTACTGATTTTGCACAGGGTGAACTTGGAGATATTGTGTTTATTGATATCGATCCGGATCAAGGTGAAGTTGGATCAGGTGATACGTTTGGAACAATTGAAGCTGTTAAAACAGTAAGTGATTTATTCGCACCTGTTTCAGGAAAGCTTGTTGAAGTAAATGAAAAATTACAAGATGAGCCTCAACTTGTAAATTCGGATCCGTATGGAGACGGCTGGATTGCAAAATTTGAACTTACCAATTTAGATGAATTGAAGAACCTTATGGATGCCGGCGCTTACAAAGATCAAATTGGACAATGAAAATACTGTATGTTTCGGGATATTCCCGGATGGTCTTATTCAATAAACTCATTCCAAATGCGTTACGAAAGATTGGTTATGAAGTTATTGAATTTGATTGGAATACAATTTATTCATTTAACAAAGTCGTAAAAGTCTTTTCGTCCGAAAAGGTTAACCAAAAGATTAATCATGAATTACTAAAAAAGGCAAAATCAGTTAAACCGGATTTTGTTTTTATTTTAAAAGGTGAGCCGATATTTACTGAGACTCTTAGTGAAATTAAGAAATCTACCGGTGCGGTAATGTTTAATTGGTTTGGTGATGATCCATGGGAGTTCCCGGTTTTCTCAGGAAAGGTTGCCAATTTTTACGATCACTTTTTTACATACGATCCTTATTCAATCAAACTCTATAATGAAATAGGTCAGATGAATGCACATCATCTCTGTTATGCTTATGATATGGAGTTGACATCACAACTTAAATTGAATGATACTGACAGGAAAAAATACTCAAGCGAGGTAGCATTTATTGGAAGTCATTATCCAAAAAGGGAAGAATTACTGAAGCAAATTAAAGATAAGTTCGATTTGAAAATATGGGGCAGAGGCTGGAAAAATTCATCATGTTCGGATGTTTACCAAGGAAGCGCTCTTTATGGTATTGATATGTTGAAGGCAATGAAATCCGTGAAAATATTATTGAATATTCATAAGGGTTTTGAAGAGGGTGTTGAGGAATCCGGAAATGGATTGAACTTGAGAGTTATTGAAGGAGCCGCATGCGGAGCTTTTCAGATAACAAACAATCAGGCGGATTTGAAAAATCGTTTTGAAATCGGGAAGGAGATTGCAGCCTTTGAAAATTGGAATGAAGCTGTTGAACAGATTGAATATTATCTCAATAAAAATGAAGAGCGGCAAAATATTGGGAGAAATTCATATGAGAGATGTTTGAAGGATCATAAAATGGAAACCCGTATGAAAGAAATGATGTCGATGATTGGTAATTAAATGGAACACAAAGAATTAATTCTAATACTTGATTTCGGATCGCAGTATACTCAGCTAATTGCCAGAAGAATTCGTGAAGCAAAAGTCTATTCCGAAATTCATCTCCATAATTTTTCAATTGATGAAATTAAAAAAATAAATCCGTCGGGGATAATATTATCCGGCGGTCCAATGTCAATTTACGATGAAGATGCCCCTTCAATATCGAAAGAAATTTTTGAACTCGGTATTCCTGTTTTAGGGATTTGCTATGGTTTACAATTAATTGCGAAAAATTTTGACGGTATTGTTGAGCCCGCTGAAAATAGAGAATACGGAAAGGCAAAAATAATTATTGAAAATTCCAATTCTCTCTTAAACCATATCAAAGATAATTCGATTGTATGGATGAGTCATGGTGACTACATCACAAAAACCCCTCGGGATTTTCACGTGATAGCAAAAACAGAAAATTCTCCTGTTTGTGCAATTTCTAATCCACATAAAAAAATATTTGGAGTTCAATTTCATCCCGAAGTTGCACACACCGAGTACGGGAAACAAATTATTAATAATTTCCTTTTTGAAATTTGCGGCTGCAGTGCAAGCTGGACTTCACAAAATTTTATTGAATCAAGCATAATCGAAATAAAAGAAAAATTAGGAGAAAGCAAAGCTCTCTGTGCGCTGAGCGGCGGTGTTGATTCATCAGTTGCTGCAGTACTTGTTAATGAAGCTGTAAAGGAAAATTTGGTCTGCGTACATGTGGATACCGGGATGATGAGAAAAAATGAAAGTGCAAATATTAAAAAAATGTTTGAAGATGATTATAATTTGCAAATTATCCATGTCGACGCAGAAGATCTTTTCCTTGAAAGATTAAAAGGAGTAATAGACCCAGAGGAAAAAAGAAAAATAATCGGGAAAGCATTCATTGAAATTTTTGAAAGTGAGGCAAAGAAATTAGGACAGTTTGATTATTTGGTGCAGGGAACTCTTTACCCCGATGTAATTGAATCTGTTTCCGTGAAAGGTAAATCTGTTACCATTAAAACTCACCACAATGTGGGCGGATTACCGGAAAAAATGCACATGAAGTTACTGGAACCTTTTCGTGAATTATTTAAGGACGAAGTTAGAAATATCGGGAGAGATCTTGGATTGCCTGTGAACTTTATTCGGCGGCATCCGTTTCCGGGACCCGGACTTGCGGTGCGTGTTCTCGGTGAAATAACAAAAGAGAGACTCGACATTCTTCGTGAAGCCGATCATATTTTCACAAATGAAATTGAATCTTTCGGATTATATGATGAAATTTGGCAAGCCTTCGCCGTATTGCTCCCGGTACAGACAGTAGGAGTAATGGGAGATTCAAGAACTTATGAAAATGTAATTGCACTTCGTGCCGTTACATCAACAGATGGAATGACTGCAGATTGGTATAGGTTCGATGGCGACTTTTTAGAAATTGTATCAAATAAAATAATTAGAAATGTCCGTGGAGTTAATCGAGTGGTTTACGATATAAGCTCAAAACCGCCCTCTACTATTGAATGGGAATAATATGCTGGATGAGAAATTAAAAATAAAATTTGAAGAAGCTGAATCTTTCGAAAAAGCAAATCAGCATCTTCACGCAATACAAATTTATTCACAACTGTTGGAAGAGCCATCATACAAACGAAAGGTTACAATTAAACTAGCGTCAATATATGAAAGAGTTGATAGAATTGATTCTTCTATAAATGTATTAGAAAATTACGTAAATCAATTCAATGACGATAATGATGTGAAAAAACTTTACGCACATTTTCTGCTTCGGTATAAATATTATGAAAAAGCTTTGGGTTTATTACGGACCATCAGCATCAAGGAAAACTGTGATATTGATTTTCTGCTAGGATTAGCCAATTTCAATTTGGGTGATCATGAAATTGCGATAATCAACTTTAAAGATTTTATTGATAGGAATCCTAAGTCGGAATTACTGAATGAAGCTAATTTGTATCTTGCAAAGAGTTATGCAGAAACAAAAAATTTAGATGCAGCTTTAGAGTATGCAAAGCAGTCTGAAAAAATATTTGAAGCCAATTATGAAGTGCATCATTTAAAAGCTGTTGTTTATTATCTTAAGCAAATGTATTACAATGCGTTCGATTCAATTTTACGTGCTATTAAATTGAATGCCGCCGAACCGCCGCTGCACTTTTGGGCGGGAAAAATTTTGATGAAAGTCGGTGAGTTCAACAAAGCAGAGCAGCACTTTAATGATTATTTACAACTTGGTCAGCCCATTGCAGAATTATATTCACTAATGGGTTTGATTAAGTTAAACCAGAAAATGCAGGATGAAGCGGAAAAATATTTTGAGAGCGCATTAAAATTAAATCCAAATGAACCGGTAGCATTAGAACGTAAATTAAAAGCAGAAAAAAAATAAGAGGGATAAACTGAAAGTTAAAGATCTACCTCTTGACGATAGACCAAGAGAAAAATTAATCTTACGTGGTCCTCAGAGTTTGAGTGATGCGGAATTAATAGCGATTCTTTTAAGAACAGGCAGGAAAGGAAAATCTGTGGTTGAACTTGCACAGGAAATTTTAATAAAACATCAAAATCTTGCATTGATGTCAACTTTGTCGGTTCCTGCATTAACGAAGGATTCGGGAATTGGAAAAGATAAAGCAGCCACAATTGTTGCTGCATTCGAATTAGGAAGACGAATTGGGTTGACGGGTAAGTGGTTTTCAAATGTAAAGATCACATCGCCGCAGGACGTTGCAGAGATTTTCATCCCCAGGTTAAGAGACGAAATAAAGGAACACTTCATGGTTGTATGTTTGAACTCAGCTAATAAGATAATTAAATATGAAGTGATTTCAATCGGAAGTTTGAACGCCAGCATTGTTCATCCGCGTGAGGTATTCAAAGTTGCAATCGATAATAATTCTGCAAATATAATTATAATTCATAATCATCCCAGCGGCAATCCGGAACCGAGTAATGAAGATATTTCAATTACGAAAAAGCTTGTTGAAGCGGGAAAAATTCTCGATATTGCTATTTTCGATCATATAATTATTGCGGATAATGGATATACGAGTTTTGTTGAAAAGAAAATAATTTAAGATTCCCGACTCAATTATTCCGAAATATAAAAAAAATGCTTATATTACAGTAATATTTCGTTGTTAACTAAAAATCAAATTAATTAGGGAGGATTCAATGACCAAAATGAAAAAGTGGTTCGGCATAGGTCTAGCAGCAATTTTAATAGCAGGTTCTGCCGGGCTTACCGGATGTAGCGGGATAAGCGAAGAACAAATGGCGGAACTCGAAGCCTTGAAAGCAGAAGTAAGCGCTCTCGAAAATGAAGTTATGTCTCTCAAAGATGAAAAAGCGAAACTGGAAAGACAAATTTCTGAGAAAAATGCTAAACTTGATGAGTGCAACAGTCAAAAAGAGCAAACAAAAGCAAATTTAGAAAAAATGAATAAGTAAAAAGTTTAATTAAATTTAATGGAGGATTTCAATGAAATTCAATAAATATTTTGCTGGATTGCTTACACTGCTTTTACTCTTCTCAGTTAGTATTTTCGCGCAGGAAGAATTAACGGAAGAAGAATGGCAGAAGCAAATTAACCAATTAACAGAAAAGAAAGCTTCTCTGAGTACTGAATTAGATCAGTTAAAAAGTGATGTAGAAAATTTGAGAAAAACCAATGCCGAACTTCAGACATATGAAGAATGTATGGATGAATTATACGCAATGGTTGGTGCAACTAAAGCTGATATCATGAATTTTAGAAAAAAAGTTGACGAACTAAGCAGCAAAATCGATAATCGCGTTTCACCTAAAGATGATCGACAAGCTGAATTGGATCAGTTAAAAGCGAATAAAATTAGCGCATTACCTGAATTTTTTGATAAAGTTCATAATCAACTTCAAAGAAAATTAGATGCATGGCAGGAAAAACCGACTGAAATTCTTTATACAGTTGTAAAGGGTGACTGCCTGTGGAACATTGCTAAGAAAAAAGAGCATTATGCAAATCCATTTGCATGGCCAAAAATTTACAATGCAAACAGAGATCAAATTAAAAACCCGGATTTGATTTATCCAAAACAAATTTTCAAGATTCCTAATTTAACCGAAGAAGAAAAAGCTAAATATGATAAAGCAATGAAAAATTACAAAGCTGGTCCAAAACAATAATTCGTTTTATCAGTCTTGCTTTATTCTTATTAGTAAATTAAATTTTGAGCCCTTTTCCGTTATTACGGTTTAGGGCTCTTTCTTTTTATTTTTGGAGGTAATTACGCAAGTAGAAAAAATTATTAAGTTGGATGGTGTTGATTTATTATCATTTCTCGGTTTTAATGATGTCAATTTAAAACCACTCGAAGAAAGTTTTAGCACTTCAATAACAGTGCGCGGTGATGTCGTTTATATTAAAGGCGTTAACGAGGAAGTTGCAGTTGTTGAGAAAGTGATAAAGGAAATGATGTATGTTCTGAACACAAGCGGTAAATTAAATTCAGGCGATGTCTCAACAATTATTGACTTAGCCATTCATGGCACCGATATAATTCCTGAAAAAGAATTAGATAATATTGTGCTTTATACAAAGAAAGATGTTATTAAAGCGAAAACACCGACCCAGATTAAATATTTGGAAATTGCTCAGAGAAATGATATCTGTTTTGCCATAGGTCCTGCAGGCACCGGAAAAACTTTTCTCGCCGTTGCTTTTGCTGTTTCCGCATTAAAAAAAGGACTTGTTAGAAAAATTATTTTAGCCCGCCCTGCAGTAGAAGCAGGAGAGAGTTTAGGATTTTTACCTGGGGACTTCCGCGAGAAAATCGATCCGTATCTCCGTCCCCTGTACGATGCATTACAGGAAATGCTTCCGAGTGATCAGTTGCGTTCACATATCGAAAAAGGTGTAATTGAAATTGTTCCTCTGGCTTATATGCGGGGACGAACATTGAACAATGCATATGTTATTCTTGATGAAGCCCAGAATGCAACTGCGCTTCAGATGAAGATGTTTCTAACGCGGCTGGGTCCAAATTCCAAATCCGTAATAACAGGTGATATAACTCAAATTGATTTGCCACGTAACACTAAAAGCGGGTTGATTCAAGCCCGGGAAATTCTAAAAAATGTTGACGGGGTTGGATTCGTTTATTTTGACCGTGATGACGTAGTTAGGCATAAACTTGTAAAAGATATAATTGATGCATACGAAAAATTCCAGAATGGTGATAACGGTGGAGAGACTTAAAGAACTTGTTTGCTCTCTTCCCAGTATTTATCCATCTCGGTTAATGTTGTCTTCGTAATATCAATTCCGTTTTCTATTAGTTTTTGTTCAATGTATTGGAATCGTTTTATAAATTTTTCATTTGTCTTACGCAAGGCATTTTCTGGATTAATTCCAAGAAAACGAGAATAATTTATAAGTGAGAAAAAAACATCTCCAAGTTCATCTTCCAGTTTTTCTTTATTACCGGAAGCCTCCATCTCATGCATTTCCTTAATTTCTTCAAGCACTTTTTCCCATACGTCTTCCTTCTTTTCCCAATCAAATCCTACCTTTGATGCTTTTTCCTGCAGACGGTGTGCACGATGCAGCCCGGATAATGCTTTAGGTACACCTTCCATCAAAGACTTCCTTCCCTCAGAAAGTTTAATTGATTCCCAATTCCTCACAATATCTTCTGAGCCGTTAACTTTAACGTCACCAAATACATGAGGATGGCGTCTAATCAGTTTATCGGTTATTGAGTCAATTACATCATCAATAGTAAAAGTCTTGTTGTCTTCAGCTATTGTAGAGTGAAATACAATATGAAGCAGTAAATCACCGAGTTCACCTTTTAATTCGTCATAATCATTTTCATCAATTGCTTCAACTACTTCATAAGCCTCTTCCAAAGTAGCAGCTTTTATTGAATCGTGGGTTTGTTCTTTATCCCATGGGCATTCTTCTCGCAGCCGTCTCATTATTTCCATCAATTTCGAAAATTTTTCTCCGCTCATCTCATTCCAATCTTTTATTTGGTATTTTTGTTTTATTGATCTGCTTAATTTGTAAACTATATTTAAGGTACTTAAATGAAAATCGAAGACAAAATTAATCAACTTGGACGTGAAATACCAGAAGCTCCTAAACCATTAGCAGCTTATATCCCTGCAACAATTGAAGGAAAATTGGTTTATACTGCAGGTCAAATTGCAATGCTTAACGGAACGCTGAAGTACAAAGGGAAAGTTGGAAAAGATTTAACTTTGGAAGAAGGAATATCTGCGGCTGAATTGTGTGTAATCAATTGTCTAAGTGTAGTTAAATCTGTCATTGGTGATCTCGATAAGATTCAGAGGATAGTAAAAGTAACCGTTTTTGTAAATAGTGCGGAAGGATTTACTGATCAGCCTAAAGTAGCGAATGGCGCTTCGGAGTTTTTAGTTGAAGTTTTTGGCGAAGCAGGCAAACACGTTAGAAGTGCAGTTGGAGTAAGCGAACTGCCGATAGATTCTGCTGTTGAAATAGAGATGATCGCACGAATCAGGTAGAAACTTATTCGGATTGTACTTGTAAAATTATCATAAAAAGTGTATTATTTATCTGATTATAAAAAAAGCACAAAAAGCGATTATGAAAAAATTATTGTTAGTAATATTTATTATCTCATTCGTTACGGTAAACGGTCAGTTTAAAGAGGATTACAACAAAAAAGTTGATATAAAAAGCGGTATTTTATCCTCAACACCAAACAGCTCAATATTCGGTTTTTTCAATCCGCAGAACTTCAGTATGCATCATTCCGTGGGAATGTCTTATTCATCATTCGGCGGTAATGGAATTGCGCTGGGAACTTATACTAACAGTATGGCTTACAAAATTTCGGATAAGTTGAATGTTGAAGTGGATGCGAGTCTGGTTAACTCACCGTATAGTTCATTCGGAAGGGAATTTTCAGATCAGATAAATGGATTTTACTTAAGCCGCGCGCAAATAAATTATAAACCGGCAGAAAATTGGAATTTGATTTTACAATTCAGACAGGTTCCGGGAGGTTATTCTCCTTTCGGAATGTATGATTATTCATCCAGAGGAAGCAACTTCCTATTTGAGGATACACCCTGGCAGAAATAATTCCTAATTTTTATTAATTTTGATAACCGGGTTTTCACTCGGTTATTTTTTTATTTAAATACATGCGAATCATTGAGTACAAAGAAAGTTAAGAAAAATAATCCTGACGAAAGTATAAAAGCCTCCACAGCAAATATCTTTTACAACATCCTAATCTTTATTCTTGCTGCGGTAATTATCTACATGACGTATTCGATTTTTATAAAGTTAAGCGGTAAAAGTGAAGAGGTAGTTATTAACAATAATTATGGGGCGGCTTCGGAAATTATTCAAGTGGAAGTTTTGAACGGCTGCGGAGTTTCAGGTGTTGCCGATAGATTTACCGACTATCTTCGATCCAATAAAGTAGATGTTGTAAAATCCGATAATTATTCTTCATTTAATATTGATGAAACAATTGTAATCGATAGAATTGATAGAAAAGCAAATGCAATTAAAATTGCCGATTTACTTGGTGTTAAGCACACGAATGTTGTTGAACAATTGAATGATGATTATTTCTTAGATGTTTCGATTATTATCGGTAAAGATTATCACAAATTACAACCATTAAAAACAGGAAGATAATGGAAGCTATTGAACTTGCAGAAAAAATCTCTCAATTAATTTTATCAAAAAAAGGTTATGATATTAAAATCTTAGGACTGAGAAAACTTACAACTCTCGCCGACTATTTTGTGATTTGTTCTGCCGATTCAAACACACAGGTGAAAGCAATTTCTGACGAAGTGGATAAAAAATTGAGAGATGAAGGAATTAAGTGTTATCACAAAGAAGGTACCGAAACAAATAATTGGGTACTAATGGATTACTTCGATGTAGTTGTGCATATATTCAGAAATGAATCCAGGATGTATTATAACCTCGAAAAGCTTTGGGGCGATGCTACAATTACAGAAGTAAAAGATGATGAATAACAGAATAATTTACGGAGACAAAGATTGAAAGAGTATTTAGAAAATTCATTTGATAAGCTTGCCTCAAAATTACCTTACCTGAAAGAAATAGAGTTGACATTTTCCGTTCCGAATATTGCTAGTCATGGTGATCTAGCTTTGAATGCGGCAATGCTGCTGGCAAAAAAACTTAAAAGAAATCCGAGAGAAATTGCCCAAGAAATTGTTGATAATTTTGAAGTCGATAAAAATATTATCGATAAGATTGAAATTGCCGGACCGGGTTTTATTAATTTTCTTTTTAAACCGGAATTCCTGGCAAATATAATTAATAGAATTAATGAAGAAGATGAATCATTCGGTAAATCCGACCGCTTCAAGGGAAAAAAAGCATTAGTTGAATTTGTATCAGCAAATCCAACCGGACCTTTAACAGTTGGTCATGGTAGGAATGCAGTTATTGGTGATACGGTTGCAAACCTTCTGGAATGGGCTGGTTACGATGTTGAACGTGAATATTATTTTAATAATGCGGGTCGTCAAATGCGGGTTCTTGGCGATTCATTGCGGCTTCGTTATCTACAATTAAAGGGTGAAGATATTGATTTCCCGGAAGATTATTATCAAGGTCAATATTTAATTGATATCGCAAAAAAATTATATGCTGAAAATAAATCTGTTGATACAGGACAAAGCTCAATCGAATTTTTCAAAGATTTTGCAGAAAAAGAAATTTTTACGGAAATTCAAAATACATTGAAAGGAATTGGAATTAGATTTGACAATTACTTCAACGAACATACACTATATGAAGATAAAAAAATTGATGATGTTCTCAATAGGTTAAAAGAATCAAATCTTTCTTATGAGAAAGATAACGCAATATGGTTCAGGCTCAGTGAGCTTGAGCAAGAGAATGATAAAGTAATTGTTAAATCGACAGGGGAGCCGACATACAGGCTCCCGGATATTGCATATCATCTTACGAAATTTGAAAGGGGATATGATATAATTGTTGATTTATTCGGGTCTGATCATGCGGCAACATATCCGGATGTATTAGCAGGAGTGAAGGCATTGGGTTATGATGAGCAAAAAGTGAAAGTGTTGATTCATCAATTTGTTACGGTTTTGGAAAACGGTGAAGTTGTTAAAATGTCTACAAGAAAAGCAAACTTCATTACTCTGGATGAATTAATTGAGAAGGTTGGCAGTGATGTTGTAAGGTACTTTTTTATTATGAGGAATATCTCCAGCCATTTGAATTTTGATATTGACCTGGCAAGAAAACAGTCCGATGAAAACCCGGTTTTCTATCTTCAATATGCTCATGCAAGAATTTGTTCTATTTTACGAATGACAGAAGAAGAAGGATTGAAGAGTTCTTTTCAAAATCTGGAATTGTTAACTCATCCTTCCGAACAGAATCTCATTAAAAAGATGCATCAATTTAAGGATGAATTAAATGTTGCGATCGATCAATATGAACCACAGCGTTTAGCAAACTATCTTGAAGAACTTGCCGCAGCATTTCATAAATTTTATACCGACTGCCGAATTATAGGTTCAGGAAAGGAACTGGCTGAAGCTAGGATTGCATTAGTAAAGGCTGTTAAAATAGTTATTAAAAACGGACTAACAATTTTAGGATTAACCGCACCGGAAAGAATGTAACTATTCGGCTAAAGCAACTGATATTACAAATATTTTATCTGCCCCGAGTTTTTTAATCTGACGCGCACATTCCAGTGTGGTTGCCCCGGTTGTTACAACGTCATCTAAGATTAATATGTTTTTTGATTTCAAATTTCTTTTTGATTTTACCCTGAAAGCTCCTTCAATGTTTAATTTTCTATCTTGTTTATTGAGTGTTGTTTGAGTAGATGTATATCGATTTCTGCTTAATAAATTTTTAACAACCGGGATACCTGTTTTTTTAGAAAGACCTTTCGAGATATAATATGATTGATTGTATCCTCTCTCACTCTTTTTCAATGTATGTAGTGGAACCGGAATGATATAGTCGATCTTCCATTCAGTAATCGTATCGGAAAATTCTTGTGAGAGCAAACCGCCTAGATATAGTCCCACTTTAAATTTGCCATTGTACTTTAAAGTATGAATAATATTTTGAAGCACGCCCTCTTTATGAAAAATGTATAGACTTCGAAAATCACTTACAATTTTCTCTACCTTAAATTTTCTTTCAAATTCGGAGTTTATCAGATCGGCTGGTGCGGTTTCAATCTCATCGTTACATTTTGTGCAGATGATGTGTTCGGTGATATTTAATTTCGAATCACACGCAACACAAATTCTCGGAAGAAAAAAAACGGAAAAAGATTTTAATAGTTGTTTACTGATAAATCCCTCAGATTGATTTATACTATCTCAGTCCGTGCGAATAGAGATACTCACCGCATTTTTTGTCATTCAATTCGATGTGATTAAAGAACCAATTCTTAAGTGACTTGGCAAATTCAAGATTCAGCATTACTTTGCTGCCGGTCATTTGATCATAAAAATCGTATACTTTTTTTAGTAATCTATCGTGTTCCATTTTATGAGAAAAGAAGTTTACATATTTCTTTTCTTTCATCAGTCTTTCTTCTGTTTCAAAGTGTACTTCCAATTCTTCCATCAGTTCTTTCATTAAGCTTATGGCTTCATTCGTTCTATTCGTTCCAATTGTAAAGTAAAGTCGATTAATGATATCAGCAATATTTTTATGCTGGACATCAATCTCTTTTATTCTCACGCTTTCATTTTCTGTCCATTCAATAAATGTCATAAGAAATCTCCAAAAATTAAATTATAACATGCCGGCTCTTTTACGTAAAAACCACTCGATTCCGAGTAGAGTAATTATGATTATTAAAATATAGTCGGAATTGAGTATTTCGAATTCACTTTTATTTATTTTGATTACTTCAGACTGGTTTATTCTCTTTTCTAATTTTGGTATAAGATCATCAGAGTAATTAATATAATAAAAATCTCCAGCAGTTACATTAGCGAGTGTCTGTAAAAAATCTTTATTCATTCTTAAATCTGTTTGCTCAAGATCAATTTCAGTAATGGTAAATGAACCATTATCTTTTCCTAGCTGAAATCCATCCAATTCAGCTGCTGCAATAAATGTATAGTCACCGGGTTTATTAATATCTAGTTTCCCTTCATAGTTTCCATTCCCAATAGAATTCATTGGTACATTATAGCTGTTGCCATCGGACTTTATCTTAATTACCATATCGGCATTATCTACCGGGTTAAAAGTTTGATCATAAACCTGACCGGTAAATTCAATGTTTTCACCTTGCGTATAAATTCTTTTAGTGGCGGCAGCGTTTACCTGTTTCTGATCGGATTTTATATTCAACCATTTTGTTATGGATGAAAATAGATTATCATAAACATTATCTCCTTCCGGGTTATACGCAAGTTTCCACCGCCAAATATTTTTAGCCAGAACTGCAGCAGATCTGAATTTACCGGCAGCTCTTGACAAAATCAACGGATCCTCAAAGTTTACATTTTTGATTTTAGTTCTCATCCAAATTTCAGATTCAACTTTTGGGATAAATTCGGAATTTGATTTGAGCAACGGAGGCAAATTTTTAATTACACTTTCATCAAACGAACCGGAATTAAATATCGTTGAACCGAAATCATCCATCCAAGGCTGAACCTCGGTAAAACCATAATCAATCATTCCGGTTTTCATTGGGAGGTAATTTTCAAAATTTGAAAGCAGGTTTAGGTCGATACCGTCAGCGGTGATTATGAAAAAAGGAGCAGCATTACTTATCTTCGATTTAACTCTTTCAATTATTGAATTCGGTGTGTTGGAATTTGGAAATCCTACAAGAAATAAAATATCCGCACTGTCAATTAGAGACATGTAATTATCGCCCGGTGTGAAAATATCCTCAGAAATTTGTGCAAATGCATTCACATCAATATCTTTATCAATTGCCAGGCTGTTTTTAATAAATGAGAAATCAGGCGAGGGCGTACCAATTACCAGAACGTTTAACCTATTGTCTAGGACATCAACAAAGAATATTTTTGAATTATTCTCAAAAGTCGATTCACCATCAATCTGAGAAACTTGAATTGAAATCTTCCGTTCACCTTTTTCATCCGGGATAAAATTAAAATCTACTTCCGACAAACCGGTGTTAGTTAGCGTTAGATCGGATTGTTTGTTCAGCCGGTTATCTACAAATAAAGAAACTCTTACTCGCTCATTTTCAAATCCGTAATTAAAAATTCTTGCAGTAATTTTAGCTGGCTTTCCTGTGTACATGTACTGATTGTAAATAGCTTTATTAATCCCGATATCTTTTCGAATCGCAGTATCGCCAATACCAACAGTATAAACGGGGATGCCTAGTTTTTCTGCTGTATGCAAAGGGTTAATTCCGGTATTAAATATACCGTCGCCGATAACTGTGATTGAGGAAATGTTCAATTTGCTTTCGGATACAAAATCGAAAATCGATTGATAATTTGAAATAGGTTCGGTTGTTCCAAGATTTTCCAAATCTCTGTTTTGAATAGAATCAATTCGATTGCCGAAAACAAAATACCTGTTATTAACTCCGGAAGAATTTAATTCGTCAAGCAAATTATTCCTATCATTCATTCTTTCGATACTGTCTTTTGCTGTTATGGAATTAGAGTTGTCAACGAAGACCATGTTTACAGGTAAATCAATTTTTTCTGATGTAATAGTCACGACCGGTTCGAAAATCAAAAATAATATCAGCGAAACAGCTAGAGTCCGGGTAAAAATTAAAAATATTTTCAGTGATCTAGATATAACGGGAATAGTAACCCGGTACGAAAAAATCGTATAAGTGATAATCGCAGCAATCCCAATAATAAAATACCAGAGGTTGAATGATAAATTTAGGTCAATACTATTGATATCAGGCATAGATTAGATTGGAATATGAACGAAAAACAATTTCTCTTTTGTACACTTTAATCAGTATCTAGTTTCCATGATTTAATTTTTTCATAAGTTTTATAATCAGTGAGGTCGAAATGAATCGGTGTTACTGATACATATTTGTTTTTCACTGCAAAATGATCGGTTTCCAAATCCTCGTCAACGTCAATTAAATTTCCGGTAAGCCAGTAATAATTTTTTCTGTAAGGATCCGTTCTTTCCTCGTAAACATCATCCCATTTTGATTTGCCTTGTTTAGTCAGAAGTATACCTTTTATTTCTTCTTCCGGAACGTTCGGGACATTTACGTTAAGAAGTGTTCCGGTTTCCAAACCATTTTCCGCAACTAGTTTAACTATTGATTTAGCTACCTTGCCTGCGTATTTGAAATCCATCACATCGTGCGAAGTAACTGAAATTGCAATTGACGGCACATCCATTATTGCTGCTTCTCTTGCGGCAGAAACCGTACCGGAGTAAATAATATTAATTGCAGTATTTGCCCCGTTATTTATTCCCGATACAACTATATCGGGGGATTCTTTTAAAATATTTCTGATACCGATTTTTATACAATCAGCGGGTGTTCCGTCAACAGCATATCCGAAAAACTCGCCGTTTATATAATGCTTAATTATTCTCAAAGGTATTTTCATTGTAATTGCGTGTCCGACAGCGCTTTGCTCGGTATGAGGAGCAATTACAGTAACCTCCCCGATTTCACTTAATGCTTTTGCTAATTCATATATTCCGGGTGAAGTTATTCCGTCATCATTACTAACCAGTATTTTCAATTTTTCTCCGCTTTTTCAATTTTACCTAAACAACAAATATAATTAATTAAGTCTATCATTAAAAAGTATCTCTCAAATATACATCATAAAATTTTTTATCTAATTTATAGTTTATCATTTTTCCGTAAATTCTAGTAACTTTATATTTTACTTATAAACGAATGAGATATGCGAATACTTTTCATTATAATGTTACTGACGGTAACCGTCAATTTTGGGCAGGTCGATTATGAAGAACCCGAGATTGAAATATTTTTAATCGATTCATACATAACACCGGAAAAGCCTCATAAATTCAAACTGACCTTTTTCACCAGCGATTCCTGTAAATCAAAAGTATTAATCGCTGATGATTATGAGCTCGTGATTTCCGATGATTTCACCGAAGATCATCGTAGCGAGATTGATTTCACAGACTTTGAGTTTGATTCCCTCTATGTACCGTTTTATTTAACCGTAGAAAATGAAGAGGGTACGATAGTCCAAAGTGAACTGTATGAAGTTATGCTGCCGTCTGGAACGATTGTTAGTAAAGACGGCGGTTCTAGTTTATTCACTATGTGCTGTGTGGGAGGTGTAATTTTTGGTCTTCCGTCACCAACTTATATTTATGCAGACGGCGAAAATTATTTCGGACTTTCGAAAGAGATACCCCTTTTTAATTATTACTCAGGTGGTTATAATTATCCTAATTTTTATTTCTCACTTGAATACTCATATATTTTCAATTCGTCAAGTGAGCATTTTTTAAGATTGGGCGGAAAAAAAATATTCCAAATTGATGCTCTTGAATATATTGCTCCCGGGTTAAATGTTTTTACTGATTTCAATGGGTTCAACGGTATCAGTCCGGAATTATCAATTGGTTGGTTTAAGGTATACAATGTATTCACGGTTTACAGCAGATATCGATATAATATTAAACCTAGCGGCGGAAATCCGGATTTTCATGAAATTTCAATCGGGTTGTATTCAACATTTTTCTCAATCAATTTATAAAATTTCATAAACAAGAAATTTTTTCGAAAGGTTTTGTGTTCTATTTGAAACACAATAAAAAGTCGATTACATTGAGAAAAATTATTTATTACACAAGTATTATTTTTTTAGTCATCACATCACATTCATTCGCTCAAAAAGGAAGTATCGAGGGAATAATTACCGATGATAACGGACCCATCCCGGGTGTGAACGTATTTTTAATGAATACATCAATCGGGGGAATATCCGGGTCTGAAGGTTTTTACAAAATTACCAATATTCCCGCTGGTGAATATGAAATTCGATACAGCGCCGTAGGTTATAAATCCATATTTATTACGCAAAAGATTTTTGATAATAAAACCGTAAGGATTGATATAACTCTTGATCTCGATATTATCGAAGTTGAAGAAGTGAAAGTAACCGACAGAAAAATTCAAGAACAGAGTGATACCCGGGCGAGTTTGCTGAATGTAAAACCGGCAAGCGCCAGGGTGCTGCCGGGAGCGGTTACGGATGTTTTCAGAACTCTTCAGGCAATGCCGGGTGTTTTGGCGCCGAATGATTTCTCTTCGCAATTGATCGTCAGGGGAAGCGGTCCGGATCAGAATTTAATCGTTATGGATGACGTCGAAATTTTTAATCCATATCGTTTGTATGGTGTTATAAGCATGTTTAATCCCGAAGCGGTTGCGGATATAAATTTAATTACCGGTGGTTTTCCTGCAAAATACGGCGACCGGCTGTCGGCTGTTTTGGATATAACTAATCGACAGGGAAATATTTCTAAAAATTTTACGGGAAATATTAATGCTAGTATTGTTAGCGCTAATGTTGTATTGGAAGGTAAGAATCCATTAAATATTCCGGGAAGTTGGCTGATTAATTCTCGTCGTACTTACTATGATCTTATCATTGAACCATTTGTTAAAAACACCGGACTAGTTGAAGACAATGTAAGTTTCCCAAATTTTTATGATGTCCAAACTAAGCTGGTATTCGGTCCTTTCAGCGGGAATAAATTTTTTATTAATGGGATTTACTCGAGGGACGGAGTGGAAATTGTAAGTGCAAAAAATAGAACAAATCCCGATAGCATAGGAGTTTTTGATCTGACAAAAAATGATTTAGCCAGCTTTGCATGGCATTATGCACCAAATAATAAATTACTTAATAAAGTTATTGTATCATGGTATAGAAATAGCGGCGATTCTGATTTCGATTCTAAATTTCTTGATCCTTCATTGAACCGTGATAATTTTGAAGAAGTAGCGCCTGATACACTCAAACCATACTTATTAGGTTTTTCACTTAACTCAAATTATAAATTTGCTAAATCATCTATAAGTGACGAACTCCTTTATGTATGGGGTAATGACTACAAACTCGAAGCCGGTATAGGTGTCGATTTTATGAAGACTACTATTGATTTTGATTTCGATCTCGATCCACAACTCCAGGCTTTTTTGAATTCAAATTCTAATGTAAGATCATCAATAGATGATTTGAGCGAAGTAAAAGAATATAAAAGATATCATGCTTACTTAAGTAATAATTTCCGAATAGGTAATAGTCTGTATATTAATCCGGGTGTTAGGTTTGATCATTACGACATTCTTAACAAATCATATGTTGCTCCGCGTTTGTCCGTGTCGTATGCTCTTAATGAAATAACTACAATCAGAGGAACATGGGGTATGTATTACCAATCACCGGGATATGAAAAACTGCGGGACAGAAATCTCTTCTTGAATTTTTCTCCGCAATATACCGATCCGCTTGAAGCAGAAAAGGCTGTACATTATGTTCTGAGTTTTGAAAGATGGCTGACGAGTGAATGGTTTGCAAAAATCGAAGGTTACTATAAGAAATTCGACGATTTAATTGTTCAGCGGTTAGTTGCCGGAACCGGTTATTATTCCGAAGCAATTCCCGGTAAAGATCCAAAGTATGCAGAAAGTTTGACCCGCCCCGTGCCGACAAAGATTGATTCGGCAACACAAATTCCGGTTAACAACTCTTTCGGTGAAGCTTATGGTTTGGAGTTTTTACTTGAGAAAAGAAACATCGACGGAAATAATAAATTTGATGGCTGGGTTTCATATTCGTATGCATTTGCAAACCGTTTTGAGGAGGGACTTAAACTACCCTTTAGATTTGACCAGAGACATACATTTAATTTTATAATGAATTACAAGATAAATAACTGGCTCGATTTGGGAGTCCGATTTCAATATGGTTCCGGGTTCCCCATTACCGAAGCAAAAGGTATAAAACCAAGAATTGCATTGATTGATACTGACGGAGATTTTGAACCGGATTCTCCAATTATTTCATCACGAGGCTCCGAGGTAATCTATGATGTTGATTTTGGTGACCGCACAAACCGTTATCAATCACGCAAACCGGCTTATCACAGGCTTGATCTCAGATTGTCTGCATTCACACAATTCTGGGATTTTGACTGGACTTTTTATCTCGATGTTATTAACATATATAATCGATCAAATATTGTTGGTTATGATTATTTTATTGACGATGATCTGTCGCTGAAGAGGGAATCGACTTCGATGTTTCCAATTCTTCCAACGATTGGATTTAATGCGAGATTTTAATTTGAAGGAATCTAACAAAAATAAATACATTGATCTGGGAGAGAGAGGAAAACTCAATCTCAATAATAAACTGAATGATTTAACAGGCAAAGAGTGGATCAAATTTTCAAAATCTTGGTTTGTTCATCGCCCGCCCAGAAGAAAAGAGAACGAAATACTTCATCCTGCAAAATTCCCTGAATCTTTGGTTGAAGAGTTTATTGGATTTTTTTCGAAAAAGAATGATTGGATTTTAGATCCATTCCTTGGAACGGCTAGCACGTTAATTGCAGCAGGAAAGTTGAATAGAAATGCTGCCGGGATAGAAATAAATAAAAAATATTATCAAATATCTTTGGAAAGAATTAAAAACGGAAACTATGAAAATAAAATTATTCCGGTTTGCGGTTCATCTTTGGATATGTTAAAATTGCTGCGTAAAGAAAAATTATTAGAAGATATTCAATTTGATTATACAATCACATCACCTCCTTACTGGAATCAATT
Source organism: Melioribacteraceae bacterium (assembly GCA_021740785.1). Lineage (GTDB taxonomy): Bacteria > Bacteroidota > Ignavibacteria > Ignavibacteriales > Melioribacteraceae > JAIOZI01. The sequence goes on along the minus strand of JAIOZI010000011.1, from coordinate 44,358 downwards.
GGAACGAAATTCTATCCGGCAGAAAGATCGAAAGCAGAAAGGTCTGGATACGAAATATTCGAAGAGTAAAGATGATATCGGTAACCTGGATTCTTACGAAGAGTTCATTGAAATTCAAGCAAAAATATTTGATCAAGTTTTTCAGTTAACAAAGCCGAATGGTTATCTTACGATTATTACAAATAATATTTATTGGCAGAGTAAATTATACCCGCTGGCATTTGATACTGCGGTTTCGCTTACTAAAAGAGGTGAATTTAGCTGGACGTTGAAAGATGAAAAAATTTGGCTTCAGGATGATAAACCACTTATTGCACTCGGAGTTAATAATGCATGGGTAGGAAACCGTCATCATCAGTATTGCCTTATTTTTAGAAAAGAGGTTTAATTAAAATTGAGTGAATTTTTAACAGTCTCTGAACTTACGGGACAAATAAAAAGAATTGTTGAAAACGAATTTTCTGAGATAACGTTAATAGGGGAAATCTCGAATTTTAAGGCACATTTTTCGGGTCACTGGTATTTTACTTTGAAAGATTCCGGAGCTCAGATTAATGCCGTTATGTGGAGAGGTTTAAATGATTATGTATTCTTCACTCCCCAGGATGGAATAAAAGTAATTGTGCGTGGTAAGATAACTGTATATCCACCGCGGGGTAATTATCAGATTGATGTAAGATCAATGAAGCCTGCTGGAGAAGGTGAACTTCAAGCTGCATTCGAAAAATTGAAAAGAAAATTATCCGACGAAGGATTGTTCAATCCCGAATTCAAAAAAGAGATACCGCAATTACCTGAAAAAATCGGTGTTGTAACAGCAATTGACGGCGCCGCAATTAAGGATATAATCAGTGTTGCCGAACGCCGTTACCCGATAGGCGAACTTGTAATTGCTGCTTCAAAGGTCCAGGGTGATGGTGCCGCCGAATCGATAGTAAGTTCAATTAAAAAATTGAATAAACGAGATGATATTGATTTAATAATTGTTGCACGCGGTGGGGGTTCACTGGAAGATCTATGGGCGTTTAATGAAGAAATTGTTGCAAGAGCAATCTTTAATTCAAAAATACCGGTAATTAGTGGTGTAGGTCACGAAGTTGATTTCACAATTGCCGACTTTGTAGCTGATCTCAGAGCGCCTACACCGACTGCCGCAATGGAGTTAGCCACCCCTGATGTAAACGATTTTTTTACCTTTATTGACGAATTTTTATCTACATCTTCTAAAAAGTTGGGCGAGACTGTTTTTGAGAAAAAAGAGTTGATCGATCAAGTTCTTAGTTCCTATGGATTTAGATTGCCGCAAGATTCGGTTAAAACTAAATTCCAGTTGCTTGATAATATTGCTTACAGAATTCAAAAAAATATCAATAATCATTTCCAAAAAAATATTAGTAAATTAGAACTGTTAAAGAGTGGACTTGCAGCACATAATATTGATAAAATTCTATCAAAGGGTTTTGCAATCGTTAAACAGAATAATCAATATGTAACGCGAGCATCACAACTTAGTCTATCAGATAGTTTCAAAATAAAATTTTACGATGATGAAGTGGGAATAAAATCAAATGGTAAAAAAGAAAACAAAATCGTTTGAGGAATTGTTAATCAGGCTTCAAGAAATATCGGATTTACTCGATTCGGAGGATATTGGATTGGATGAATCAATAGCTCTCTATGAAGAAGGAATTAATTTATCCAAAAGTTGTTATAAGAGATTGAAAGAAGCCGAACTAAAAATTACAGAATTAAAAGCACAATTGGATGATGAAGTAGATTCAATTGATGCGGAAGATTAATAAAGGTAGGATTTAAGATGGTTGATAAAGAAAATTATAAATATTTGTTCGAAATTGATTCTCCTGCCGACATAAAGAAATTACACGGTCAGCAGTTAAAAGATTTGTGCGAAGAAATTCGACAGTACATGGTGGATGTAATATCACAGATCGGCGGTCATTTCGGCGGAGGATTAGGTACGGTTGAGTTAACCGTTGCATTGAACAAAGTATTTAACACACCGAAAGACTTAATCGTTTGGGATACCGGGCATCAGGCTTATCCACATAAAATTATCACAGGAAGAAGAGACAGACTGCCAACGATTAGAAGATTAGGTGGATTGAGCGGATTTCTGAAGAGAAATGAAAGTGAATATGATGCATTTGGTGCCGGTCACGCTTCTACATCTATATCAGCAGCGCTGGGTATGGCTGTTGCACGTGACGCAAATAAAACAGATCAGAAGGTAATTGCGGTTATCGGGGATGGAGCTATGACCGGCGGCATGGCTTACGAGGCAATGAATAATTCTGGAATAATCAAAACCAATGTCACTGTCGTTCTCAATGATAACCAAATGTCGATTGCCCCAAATGTTTGGCAAATATCAAACTATTTTACGGAAATGATCTCTCACCCGGAGTATAATAAATTCAAGGGCGCCATTTGGGATCTTACAGGAAAACTCGATTCTTTCGGCGACAGGTTGAGAAAGGTTGCCGCTAGGTTGGAATCCGGAATTAAAGCCGTTATCACCCCAGGCATGCTTTTCGAAGCTCTTGGTTTTAGATATTTCGGACCTGTAAATGGACATAATGTAAACCAGCTCGTAAAATTATTTGAATATATTAAAGATCTTAACGGACCAATTTTAGTGCACGCTTTAACAGAAAAAGGGAAAGGTTACAAACCTGCCGAAGGGGATGTTCAAAAACTTCATGCATCAACTCCTTTCGATAAACTTACCGGCAAAGCTCATAAAAAGGCCGGTCCGCCTGCATATACGAAAATATTCGGGGAAGCTCTTGTTGAAATTATTAAAAATACTGATGATGTTGTCGGCGTTACTGCTGCAATGCCCGATGGAACAGGACTGAATATTTTGCAGAATGAAGTTCCTGAAAAATATTTTGACGTTGGGATTGCAGAAGAACATGCTGTAACATTTGCAGCCGGAATGGCAACACAGGGAATCGTACCGGTAGTTGCAATTTATTCAACTTTTCTACAGAGAGGTTTCGATCAAATTGTACATGACGTTGCATTACAGAAACTTCATGTTGTATTTGTATTGGATCGTGCCGGTTTAGTTGGCGCTGATGGTCCCACTCATCACGGTACGCTTGACCTCACATATCTCCGTATGATACCCGGTATGGTAATCATGGCTCCGAAAGATGAAGCTGAATTACGGAACATGTTATATACTGCGGTTAATTATAAAGATGGTCCGGTTGCTATTCGATATCCACGTGGTTCAGCGCTAGGTGTTGAGTTAAAGGAAGGATTTGATCTATTGGAAATCGGAAAAAGTGAAGTCATTCGTGATGGTGAGGATGTGGCGCTTCTTGCAGTCGGTTCAATGGTTGAATATTCAAAAGCAGCTGCAGAAATTCTTTACTCTAAGGGTATAGATTGTAAAGTGATTAATATGAGATACGCAAAACCTTTGGATACAGAAGTTCTTGAGGATGTTGCGGCTAAGTATGAGAAGATTATTACTCTTGAAGAAAATACTCTTGTAGGCGGTTTTGGAACCGGAGTATTAGAATATTTTTCAGACAAAAAATATAAAAATGATATATTACGGATAGGAATACCTGATGCTTTTGTTGATCATGGTACACAGACTGAACTGCACAGGATGCTGGGCATTGATCCGGAAGGAATTGTTGAAAAAGTTGAAATCTTTATTAGAGATAAAGGAATTGCTCAAGAGGTTCATGCGTAATGAATAAACTGAAAATTGCAATTGTTGGGCTGGGTGGTATTGCACAAGTTGTTCATCTTCCTATTTTATCAAAGATGAAAAATGTTGAACTAAGTGCAGTAGCTGAATTAAACAAAAGCAGGCTTAATTCTGTGGCTGAAAAATTTAAGATCGAAAATCATTTTACGGATTATAGAGAAATGATAAAACGATCTGACTTTGATGCCGCCGTAATTGCAACCCCTACGAATACACACCTTCCAATAGCAGTCGATTTGCTCGAAGCTAAGAAAGATCTTTTAATTGAAAAACCCATTGCGCTAAATTCCAAGGAATCTAATTCAATTTATCAAACTGCGGCAAAAAATAATAAGCGTGTTATGGTTGGTATGAATTCACGTTTCAGACCCGACAGTATGATCTTAAAGAGTTTGATAAACAGCAACGAATTAGGTGAAATATTTTACATAAAAGGAAGCTGGCTTAGAAGACAGAGCAGCAGTCAAAAATGGTTTACGAAAAAAAGTGAAGCAGGCGGGGGAGTAATTACTGATCTCGGCATCGGACTTCTTGATCTCTCACTTTGGTTGAATAACTATCCCAAAATTTACAGCGTTACCGTTAAAACTTTTTCCACATACACAAAGAGCGTTGAAGATTCTGCGGTAATCTTTATAAAATTAAAAAACAACAGCGCAATTAATTTGGAAGTAAGCTGGTCTCTTCATTCTGATAGGGATAGTTTATCCCTAACAACATTCGGTAAAGAAGGAACAGGGCATTTAAATCCTTTAAGAGCTTTCAAAAGAATTGAATCCTCACAATTGGATTATACACCGGTCCAGACATTCAGCACAAAAAATCTTTATAAAAAATCATACGAAAATGAATTGAAACATTTTGTCGGCGCTATTCTTGGAAATGTTCATTTGCTATCCTCCGAGCAGGAAGTTAAAGCCCAGATGGAGATACTTGATAATATTTATAAATCGGCAGAAGAAAACAGAGAAATAATATTTTAGGATAAAATGAAATCACGAATTTTATTAGTCGATGACGAGAAAGATATAATTGAATTTTTACAGTATAATTTAGAGCAGGAAAATTTCAATGTAATAACCGCCGGTGACGGCGAAGAGGCGATTCGAAAATTAGTTGAAAAGCCTGATATTATTATTCTTGATGTGATGATGCCGAAAATAGATGGCTATAAAGCTTTTGAACGAATTCGCGAAACTCCCGGATTTGAAAGTATCCCAATTATTTTCTTAACAGCAAAATCAAGTGAGATTGATGAAATACACGGACTTAATCTCGGAGCCAGCGATTTCATACAAAAGCCGATTTCACCAAAAGTATTGGTTGCAAGAGTAAAATCTAATTTAAGAAAATCCGAAAAAGGCAAAAGCAAAAAACTAAGCGGTAAGCTGGTTGTCGGTCCGCTCGAAATAGATCACGACAGATACGAAATAACATTGGCTGGAAAACCATTAATACTGCCTAAAAAAGAATTCGAAATTTTAGCATACCTGGCTTCTCACCCCGGGAAAGTATTTCCGCGGGAACAAATACTTACGGATGTTTGGGGCACCGATGTTTTTGTTGTTGAAAGAACTATCGACGTTCATGTTAGAAAAATCAGAGAGAAGTTCGAACAGCATTCCAATCTTATTGAAACTGTTAAGGGAGTAGGATATCGCTTCAAATCTATTGAATAGTTTCTGGGATAATCTCTCAAATTCCAAAATCTATTTAAGAGAAATTATATTCCTCAGTTTGGTGATGGTAATACTTACTTCACTTTTCTTTCATTTCACACTCTCAAATTTAATCGTTTATACCATTACGTTTTTTTTGATTGATATAATAATACTGTATCTGATTGGTGATAAAAGAAAAAAAGAAATAGAGGACATTAAAAATATCATTAACTCAATTCAAAAAAATAAATTTACCTCCCCGGATGAAATAAAATTATCGAATACACTTGTAGAACTAGAAGGCAACATTAAAGCAATGTTTTTAAGATCACAGAATGATATTGAGAATCTAAAAAAATTGGAACAGGTTCGAACTGAATTTTTAGGAAATGTATCGCATGAATTGAGGACACCCATTTTTGCAATTCAAGGTTATCTGGAAACACTGCTTGACGGGGCGATTAATGATTCTAAGGTCAATAAAAACTTTCTTCAAAAGGCGAGTCATCACACGCAAAATTTAAATAACCTGCTGAATGATTTAATTGATATATCAATGATCGAATCGGGTCAAATGAGAATGAGTTTTAGGTATTTTAATATTGCCGAATATCTTCAAGTAATTGTAAACGATTTGAAACCGCATGCAGAGTTAAAGAATATAGAATTGATTTTACACAAAGTGCGGAAAGATCTTCAAATCTTTGGTGACAAAATTCGTTTGAAACAAGTTATGACTAATCTAATTTCCAATGCAATTAAGTATACCGAAAAGGGTAAGGTAGAGATAATTGTTGAAGAGGAGAAAAACCACGGTAGAATTATTGTTAGGGATACAGGATTGGGAATTTCGGAAGATAATCTTGATCGAATCTTCGAAAGATTTTATCGTGTTGATAAAGACAGATCCAGAACAGTGGGAGGAACCGGTCTGGGGCTGGCTATTGTAAAACATATATTAGAAGCTCACAAAACGCGAATTGAAGTAAAAAGTGAACTGGGGAAAGGTTCGGAATTTTCATTTTTGCTAAAAAAATAGAAAAAATCGAACTTTTTCACTATTTTACGAATCCAATTCTTTCCCAATATCTTTATTGACATAATAAAATTCAATTCTTATATTTACTAGTCTAATTCAGATCAATTGGAGGATTTTGATGTTTGCAGTTGTTGATATAGCTGGTCAACAGTTTAAGGTAGAAAAAAATGGTCATTACTATGTGCCGAAGTTATCACAGGAAGTTGATTCTGAAGTAAAATTTGAATCAGTATTATTATTATCGGACAGTAAGAAGACTCAGGTAGGTGCGCCAAATTTAGACGGCGTTTCAGTTACCGCAAAAGTATTGGAACATACAAAAGACGATAAAGTGATTGTCTTCAAAAAGAAAAGAAGAAAATCGTATAGAAAATTTAAGGGTCATCGTCAGCAGTTAACAAAAATTGAAGTAACAAGTATAGGATAAAACCGGAGGATATTATGGCTCATAAAAAAGGTCAAGGTTCATCGCGAAACGGTAGAGATAGTAACCCGCAGTATTTAGGTGTGAAGACATTTGGTGGTCAGAAGGTGAATGCCGGTTCTATCATTGTTCGTCAAAGAGGTACAAAGTTTCATCCAGGTGTAAATGTTAAAAAAGCCGGTGATGATTCATTGTTTGCTACTACAGACGGATTCGTAAAATTTGAAACTAAAAGAAATAACAGAAAATTTGTCAGCGTTCTGCCAAACTAATTCTTTTACATAGAAATTAAAAAACCCTCTTGTTCAAGAGGGTTTTTTTATGCAGTATATTTCACATAGAGTTAAAACCCTAGTCTTTCCATATCTTCAACTAAATTTTTAACCGCATTAATTGAATTATCTAATGAACTTTTTTCTTCTTCATTAAGAGATAATTCAAGAATTCTTACAACTCCTTCTGAGCCAAGTACAGCCGGTACACCGACATAATAACCATCTACACCGAACTCACCTTGTAAGAATGCACAAGTCGGTAATACCCGGTTTTCATCATTTAATATTGCTTTTGCCATTGCAATTGCTGATGCAGCAGGAGAGTAAAATGCAGAACCGGTCTTCAATAATTTAACAACTTCACCGCCAGCCATTTTTGTATGTTTAACCATTGCTTCCATTACTTCTTTAGCTTTTGCAGCATCGCCGTATTTTCTTTCAAGAAGTTCCATTACAGGTACACCGTTAACATTTGCATATCTTACCAACGGAACCATAGTATCTCCATGACCGCCCAGAACCATTGCATTTACATCTTTAACGGATATATCCAATTCCCAAGATATAAAAGTCGAAAATCTTGATGAATCAAGAACGCCGGCTTGACCCATGACACGACTATGCGGAATACCGCTAACTTTCTGGAATAATGTAACCATCGCATCCAAAGGATTAGAGATAATTATTACAATTGAATCGGGCGCAAATTCTTTTACACCTTCGGCAACTGATTTCATGATCTTAGCATTGGTAGTTAAAAGATCATCCCGGCTCATTCCAGGTTTTCTCGGTAACCCGGCGGTAATTATTACTAAATCCGAACCTTCGATATCTTTATACTCGTTCGTACCTTTTAGCTTAATATCAAAGCCGTCAATTCTTGATGCTTCTGCAATGTCTAAAGTCTTACCTTGAGGCATGTCTTCAACGATATCAAACAATACAACGTCAGCCAACTCTTTTTGTGCGATCAATTGTGCGAGAACTCCACCAATTTGACCACCGCCAATCAATGCGATTCTTTTTCGTGCCATTTTAACTCCTTGATTGATTTATGAAATTATTGAACATATTTATTGAATAAAAATGATATTTACAAAATACCAAATAGGAAGGTAAATGGTCAAATGAAGTGATAGTATCGAAAAAATAATTTTGATAGTTAGTCATTTATTCTCAGAACCAATGTTATTTCGGTTCCACTTTTTGAAAAATCAAATCTAAGATCTTCTAAAAAAGATTTCATAATATGAATACCTCTACCGCTGTCTTTTAATATATTTTCAGGCGCGGTGGGATCGGGAATTTTTTTCGGATCGAATCCCTCTCCTTCATCTTTTAATTTGATGGTTAAAAATTCTTCATCAATTTCAATTGTTATATATACTTTTTTATTTAGATCACCTTTGTTGCCATGTACGATACTATTGGATGAGGCTTCGGCTACTGAGAGAGTTAGATTATTTAATTTATCATCAGAAAGGTTCAGGTGTTTTACGCTTTCCAACACGAATTCTTCTATATCCGGCATCAAATCCGGGTCACTTGGAATGACTTTTTGAATGACTTGCTTTGCCAAGAGTAAATCTCCAATGTTGATAGATTAGATTCAGAATCAATGAAATAAAATATAATTACAGATAAAGCAATGCAAGTAAATATTTTTGCAAGCGGTAAAGTCTAAAACTGCCAGTCCAGCCGAAGATTCATATTTGCAAGTTCCTTTGAAACATTTTCTTCGTTGTTAATAAACTCATAATAACCGTAAATTCTTAACCGAAGCCTATTAATAATGTTAAATGATATTTCGGAAACCGGACCGATACTTGAGTAATCGGTTTCCAACCGTTTTACATTTTTATCGGAATAGCCGTAAGTGGTAAGTCTGAAGTATCTTATACCAACCCCCATTTTCAGATTTCTGTATGTGTAAAATAATTTCGGCTCCCCGTATCCTTCCGCCAAAAATCTCACCGGTTTACTTGAGAATTGAGACCACTTAAAATCTCCCTGTTCCGAAAGTTTTAAGTGAGCGGTTACGGCAAAAAACATACTTCTTGTTAAATTAATTTTTGTTGAGTCTTTGAATTGGAATTGACGAAAAGCAAAGCTTTTAAAGGAAGCATTAAATTCCTCGAAATCATAAACTGTATAATTCGCGGATACTTCAACGGAATTACTGGATGAAATATTCTTTCCCCTGTACGTTCCTCCGGAAGAAAGTTTTAGTACTCTTTTTATATTGTTATTCGAACTTCTTTCTGCAAAAATATAAACAATATGATGGAAGCTTCCTTCCAAGTTTACAAAGAAGTCAAAGAATGGGTTAATCGATCTTAAGTATGCAGCTCTAAACATTGTAAGCAATTCATCCCGGTCGTCATAGTTTTCATCACTTTGTGTATCGTACCTTAATTTTCTGTGAAGCAGACTTAAATTAATTTTGTCTTTATTTGTAATATCGATTATGCTGCTTGCTGAAATTGCCGTCTGCTGTGATTTATTATTTTTTTGACTCTCAATTTTTTCCCGTTCGTTAAAAAATATTTCATTCACTCCTTCAATTCTTTTTGCCAGGTGTTTTTCTTCTCTTTCGGAAAATGAAATTCTTATGTTACCCGAAAAATCTCTAAAATTATATAAAGTCAATGCACTGAAATCAAGCTTGAATTCTTCTATCTTAGTATCAAAAGTTGATGAGGAGATATTATCAAGTAATATATAGCGTGTGTCGCGTTCAATGTCTCGCCATCCTATTCTACCATTTACGTCAAATCGAAAATTTGAATTCGGAACGCCAACCAAAAATTGATTCTGTAAAGTATAATTGGATTCTGTCCTGCTTTGAATATTATTAGTGACGCCGAAGTTTGTAGCCGTTAATGTATCGGCTTCAAAATAGAAGTCCTTTCTTTGTTCGGAATAATGACCGCTTACCCTATTTATTATGGATTCGTCAATTTCACTATCAACATTAAGTTTAACCAGTCTCAATGAATTTTTCCTCGGTGAAATATCCTCATTCTGAAATCTCATCGAAGAACTGATCATCAAATCACTTGTTTTAAATTTATCAACACTTGCTTCTGAACCGTAAATATATCCTTGATCATCTTCCCCAATTTGTATGTCTTTAGATATACCTCCAAACGGAACAATTTTAATCTTATCAACAGGGGAAAATTTTGTGAAGATGGATGAGTTAAAGTTGGATGCCTGATTGATTGCAATTTTACGGTCATCGGAATAAATGGAGTTGTTCAACAATAAACCAAATTTCAGTACGGGTAGAATTTCATATTCGCTAATGAATGATAAATACTGTTCATCCTTTTTATTATTAATACCGGATCTGATAAATGTTGATTTGTAATTTTCATCAACTCCTACAAATAATTTATTGAATGATGTTGAGTATCTGATTCCGGAGTTAAGCGAATAGGTATTCAATTCTTTATTGAAATAAGTAAAAAGATTGTTATGCGAATATTTATTCAGCATAAAACTAAGACTATCCCGTGTTGATTGAGCATTAACTGACAGATAACTCAACAAAACAATTATAACGATATAAAAGAATTTTTTTCCCAATCTCAATTAAATTCCGGCAAAATGGTAAATGAATAAATATCTGAAAAAGAATTCGGCTCAATATTTTGAGTAAAAGTTAAAATCTGCCAATAATATTTTCGATACGGTTCCAATGCCCTGGTATTATAATATACAGAAACGACTGTGTTTATTTGCGAAGTCTCAAATTCAATTTCATCAACTGTTCCAAACCTTTCATCAGTTTTAATAATAATTTTGTACTTTGCGGCTGATGTCACAGCACGAAACCGGAATTCATAAAAGAAATCCAAGGATTGATTATTTTCAGGGAAGACCGGCACCGGTTCAGACAATAATTTATCGCTAACTTCAGCAGATGGTTTGCTTTTCAAACCACCTTTATCAACTGCGACTATTTTGTAGGAATAATCTGTGTTAAGCTGCAGACTATCTTTATCAATCCAATTGAATTGAGTTGTGGATGCAAGAAGCGTTAACGAGTCCGGGAAAAATCCGGCAACTGTACTTTTATGAATTTCATAATGTTTTATATCGGCATCGTAAGAAGCATACCAGTTCAGTCTTATAGATAATGTATCGTACCAATTCCTAGCATTGATTGAAACACCCTGAGGGGGATAAGGAGGATAAACGTTCATTGGTTTTGCCCAAACAATTCCCGAATAATTACTCTCCCTCTCTTGTTTATCGATTGCAGAAATTTTATAGTAATAAGTGCTGTCATACGCCAGGTATAATTCGTAATAGAAATTTGATGCTGTGAATTTTCTAAACTCAAAATTGCTTGTATCATTAACGCTTCTGTAAATGTTGTAACCTTTCAAATCATATTCAATATTCTTTGCCCATTCAATTCCAACCTCACCATCACGGGAAAGGTAAACCGAGAGATTTGCAGGAGCCAGCGGAGGCAGTCCGTCGTCTTCGGCAATACCCGGATCATTTCTATCGCAGTTTGTTAGTAAGAAAGTCGATAATAAACAGACTGCGATTATTTTATATCTCAACCTCATCACCTCTTTCAGGTATTGTAATTTTATTGAATCCTATTTCAGTTAAACGATTTTTTAATTTTTCCTGTTGATCAAAATCGCCGTGCACTAAGAATAAATTTTGCATCCTGCTCTTATCAAACTTATTCAGATAATCTACGAGTTCATTGGAATCCGCATGGGCACTAAATGAATTCATAACTATTACTTCTGCATTGAGTTTGAATTCCTCACCAAAAATTTTAACAAATTCATCTCGTTCAACAATGCGCCGACCAAGTGTATGTTCGGCTGAATAACCTACAATTAAAATTATATTGTTCGGATCTTCTATGTTGTTTCTAAGATGATGAAGAATTCGCCCGGCTTCGCACATGCCAGAAGATGAAATGATCATCAGCGGACCTTTAACTTCGTTTAATCTCTTTGAATCCTCTACATCACTGATGTAGGTAAGCTTGTAAAACCCGAACGGGTCCTGATGTTTAATCAAAAATTGGGCTGTGTCATTATCAAAACATTCAGGGTGAAGTCTAAATACTTCAGTCGCATTAACCGAAAGGGGACTATCGACATAAATCGGAATCCTTTCAACTTTCCCTTCGTCAAAAATTGAATTCAACGCAAAAACTATTTCTTGAGTTCTTCCGACGCTGAACGCCGGTACAATTATTTTCGCCCTACGCTCAATTGCTTTTTTTATAATCTCAACTAACCGTTTTTCCGTATCGATCGGATTATCATGAAATCTGCCGCCGTAAGTACTTTCGCTTATTAAGTATTCCACATCAGGAATTTTAACGGGATCTTTTAGTATCGGCAAATTTGGTCTTCCGAGATCTCCGGTAAAGCCAAAATGTATAATTCTTCCATTTTCATTAATTTGTAAAAATACAGATGCAGAGCCCAGTATATGTCCGGCATCAAAAAAAGTTAAGACAATACCTTCCGCCACAGGGAATTCGTGATTATAGTTAACACCCACAAATAATTTTAAAGCTTTATGCGCATCTTCATCCGTATAGAGAGGTTCGAATAAATTTTTCCCGTGTTTTTTTCTTTTTTTATTTACGAACTCAACATCTTTTTCTTGAATATGTGCACTATCGCGGAGCATTACCTGTGCCAAATCTCTTGTAGCAAAAGTACAATAGATATTTCCTTTAAATCCGTTACGAACAAGAGTAGGAAGGTTCCCGGAATGATCGATATGTGCATGTGATAAAATTACAAAATCAATTTCCGCCGGATCAAACTCATCGAAGTTTCTATTGAGTTCAAACGCTTCTTTTCTTTTACCTTGATACAAACCACAATCGAGTAAAAACTTTTTTCCGTTTGTCTCGATTAAATGCATAGATCCCGTTACTGATTTAGCAGCGCCGACAAATTTAATTTTCATAATATTCCTTTGCTGAGCTATTGAAAGTAAAGATAATTTTTAGAATTGATTCATTCTACATAAAAATGATTATCAATTGTTTGGTAAGTCAGAGTTTTATAATTCGATATTTCTTGAAACCAAAATAAATTTCCCTTGCAGCAGTTTTGATTACAGTTGCCAACGGTACTGCAAGCAGCATACCAAATATTCCCATAATTTTACTCCCGACAAGAATTAGTACAATGATCATTAATGGATGCATATCTGTGGATTTAGAAAATACATTTGGTTGAATAAATCCGTTATCAAGTGTATAAATCATTACAAACATGATCGTAATGTTCGGGAGCATTGAAAGGTCGCCGAATTGAATTAATGAAATTATGACAGCGGGTATTCCGCCGATAATCGGACCGAAGTACGGAATTAAATGTCCGATACCTGCAATAAATCCGATTGTAATTGAATTTTGAATCCCAAGAATTGTTAATCCCACCGCACTTAAAAACCCAACTAAAAACGCATCGAAAATCCAACCGCGGACAAATCTGCCTAAATCAATAGAAATCTTTTTAGTAATTGCATAAGACATTTCAAAATATTTATTCGGCATAATATTAATAATACCTTTAACAATCTGTTGATTATCCTTCACCAGGAAGAATGTCATAAAAGGGACAATAACCAAAATAGCCAGAACCGAAAAGATACTCGATACAATTCCAGAGAGATTATTAATCGAACTAAAAAATATGTCGGAAATAAATACGCCGAGTTGTTCAATAAAGCTTTCCGCATTTAGGAATGGAAAATAATTTTCGATGTACTCACGTGCTTGCGAAAGTACCGCGTTAACATTATCCTGGCTTAGTGTTGATGCAAGTGTGTTCATCTGTCTTGCAATTTTTGGTATTAAGACAGAGAGCCCAAAGAATAAAATAATTGTACTTGCACCAAAGACGAAGAATACAGCCGTCAGCCGGTTTAGACCCTGCTTTTCAAAAAAATTAACAATCGGATTAAAAATCATTGCCAGAAGAATCGAGACTGAAAGTACAATCAGAATATCAAAAAGAATAAATGAAAGATAGAGAGCAATCACTGTTAAAAACGTGATCCCGAGTCCTTTAATTATTTTTTTCGTCAACTGATCTGTTAATGGCATTTAGAATTGAGTAGTTAGTTTTCTATTAAATAAAACATATGAAATCTATTGATAACAATCAGCTAAAATTTACACAAAATTAAAATTATAGAATGCAGGTGTCCAACAAAATCATGATCAAATGATTATATTAATAGTTCCAAATTATAAAAATTAGAACAGGATTTGATATGGAACTTGAAATTCTTGAAAAAATTAAGATGCAGGCTGCAAATAGGAGGAAAACGATTGTACTCCCGGAATCGCATGATGAAAGAGTTTTAAAAGCAGCGGAAAAATTGACTAAAGAAGCAATTGCACATGTAATAACATTAGGAGATGAAGATAAAATAAGATCGGATGCCGAAAGATTGGGGGTTGATTTAACAGGTGTTAGATTAATCAACCCGGAGAAGTCGGATAAATTAAGCGACTTTGCAAACATATTTTTTAATCTCCGGAAACACAAAGGTGTTACGATTGAACAAGCTCGTGAGACACTTAAAAAAGATTTGTTTTTCGGTTCGATGTTAGTTAAAGAAAGTATGGCGGATGGATCGGTAGCCGGTTCTACTGCTTCAACCGGTGATGTACTACGCGCAGCATTGCAGTGTGTTGGTATGCCAGAGGGAATTTCAATAGTCTCAAGTTTCTTCCTTATGATTTTCCCGGAAAGGGTTTTCAGTTTTGCGGATTGTGCCGTTGTACCTAATCCTGACGTAGAACAACTTTCCGATATTGCGGTTACAACTGCAGATAATCATAAAATACTTACCGGTGAAGAACCTTATGTGGCTATGCTGTCATTTTCTACAAAGGGGAGTGCAGAGCATGAACTGATTGATAAAGTTCGTGAAGCGACAAAAATTGCAAAAGGGAAAAGACCCGATCTTAATATCGACGGGGAATTACAGTTCGATGCAGCAATTGTAGATTCTATCGGTAAGAGAAAAGCGCCTGAAAGTTCAGTTGCAGGCAGGGCAAACGTGTTAATTTTCCCTGATCTTCAAGCTGGAAATATCGGTTATAAAATTGCTCAGAGATTAGGCGGTGCAGAAGCTGTAGGACCTGTTGTACAGGGATTAAAAAAACCTTTATTTGATTTGAGTCGCGGCTGTAGTGTTGATGATATTGTTAACACCGCTGCAATTGCCGTTCTAATGGCAAAATAAATTTACAGGCGGAGTATCTACGCTCCGCCTATTCATAAATCTTTCCTAAAAATCTATCTACCTTGTATTTTTTTATTGAACTTATTAAAATAACTTCTGCCATTACCATAGTCACAGTTCTGTGGAAAGTTGATTCCTGCGTTAAGAATAATATGAAAAGTAATATTCCGCTGAAAAATTTGATTTCCTGATTGTCTGCAGCAAACCATCCTCCGATGATGGAAATCAAAATAAATATCGTGAATGATATATTTAGTTCCGCAGTTACAATGAAAGGGGAATGTAGATTTATCAATAATAAATTGTTGGCAAGAAGTAATACTATCGTCAACACAATGCTAAAAAAAAGAAAACCTAGTTTGTAACGGAAAATGTACGTCCATAAAACTAAAATTGGAATTGCAAAAAATGGATTGATGAAAATAAATATTGATAAAAACACAGCGGAGAATGATTTTTTATAATCTACTAGAACCGAGTTCATGTACCGGTTAGCAAAAATAAAAATTATCGCATACAGCACACCGGTTGAAATTTCAAATAAACCGAATAGCTTAT
This sequence comes from Melioribacteraceae bacterium, assembly GCA_021740785.1. Lineage (GTDB taxonomy): Bacteria > Bacteroidota > Ignavibacteria > Ignavibacteriales > Melioribacteraceae > JAIOZI01. The sequence continues at coordinate 28,385 of JAIOZI010000011.1, read as the reverse complement.
AATTTATTACAGTATAAATAAGACTGATCGTCACGAGAATAAGTGCAATCCAGTTTATTATATTTTTTATAGAAAACATAAGATGAACTTAATAAACAAAATCTTGGTTTTAAAAATAAATTTGAGGTGAAACATGAAAAATAGATTTAATTTCCTAGTTGCCGCATTATTTTTTGCAGCAGTTTTAATTAATGCACAAGTTAATAAATCAGGTGAAGAAGAAAAAATGTTTAGTTCAATAACCGGTATAACCGTGAAAGATATGGCGGGGAATGATATTAATTTATCCGAATACAACGGAAAGGTTTTAATTATTGTAAATGTGGCAAGTAAGTGCGGCTACACTCCTCAATATGCTGATCTGCAAAAGGTGTATTCAGAGTATAAAGATAAAGGTTTAGAAATTCTCGCTTTCCCATGCAACGATTTTGGAGGTCAGGAACCGGGCACAAATTCTGAAATTCAAGAATTTTGTACGAGCAACTACGGTGTTACATTTAAACTGTTTGATAAAATCAAAGTTCTTGGTGAAGAAAAGTCACCGTTGTATGAAAGATTGACCAATTCTGAAGCGGTTGAAAAGGGTGATATTAAATGGAACTTTGAAAAATTTATTATCAGCAAGGATGGCAATATAATTGAAAGATTCCGGAGTAAAGTAAAGCCAACCAGCGAGGAATTTCTAGCTGTTGTAAAAAGTGAATTAGCAAAGTAGAACCGAAAAGAGGAAATGCTAGTTAATATTCATTTCCTCCTTTACTTCCATTTTTGCTGCAATCAAGTCTTTATGATCCAGGTGTAGATTGCTGCTTATTTTTCTTATGAAATGTTCTTCGTACTTGTTAATCTTTTCGTCAATTAAAATAATTCTCCACAAATTTTTCACAACCATATATTTCTGCTCGGGGGAGAAGTTATCGTTAATTACATTTGTAAATTCATAAAGACTAACACTCTTTGAAATTTGCTGTTCGGAAAGTTCTAATAGTTGAACAACATATTCATCATCGAGATTGAAGGTGTTTTTCATAAGTGCGATGATTTCATCTTTTTCTTCATCCGTAAATTCATCATCGCTATTGGCAACTTCCATCATTAAAGCACAGGTTGCTATCTCAACTTTTTGTGATTCATCAACCGGTTGTTCGACTGATTCTCCGCTATCACCGGTACCTGTTGAATCGTTAGTTATTATTTCTTTAAGAAATTTTAACATTTTATTTATTCAGTTTCTGTTTCAGTGTCATTAATAAATGGTCTATCATACATTATACACATTTCTTTATACAATTTCACGTGATGGTCTTTTACCTGGTCCCATGTAAATCGCCATGCCCAGTTGCCTCCTAACTTTCCGGGGAAATTCATTCTTGCTTCATTACCCAGGTTAAGTATATCCTGCATCGGGATTACAACAGTATTTGCAACCGAAGAATAAGCAGCAATAATTACGGCAAATCTCATATCATCACCGTAATAATTTAAGTATTTTTGTGCAAATTCGTAAATATCATTATCCTGTTTTTTTGCATTATCAAAAAATCCTTTCGTAGTTTCATTATCATGTGACCCGGAATAAACCACATAATTTTCACCGTAGTTGTGAGGTAAAAATTTTCTTTCCCCGTCCTTTCCGAAAGCGAACTGTAAAATTTTCATTCCCGGGAAACCAAATTGTTCTCTCAGTGCCGTTACCTCTTTTGTAATCACTCCCAAATCTTCGGCAACAATAGGAACATCGCCGAGTGAATTTCTAATCTCATTGAACAGCTTTGCACCCGGGGCTTTAATCCACTTACCAATGATTGCGGTTTCAGCATCTCCTGGAATTTCCCAGTAAGCCTCGAATCCTCTAAAATGATCAATCCTTACGATATCAACCAGCTCAAACATCTGAGCCATTCGTTCCTTCCACCATTGGAATCCATTCGCTTCCATTATATCCCAGCGGTAGAGAGGATTTCCCCATAACTGACCGGTTTCACTGAAATAATCCGGCGGCACTCCGGCAACGGTTTCTAAGTTACCTTTATCATCAACAGAAAACAGATCTTTGTTTGCCCAGAGATCAGCGCTGTCATAAGCAATAAAGATGGGAAGATCACCCATTACTTTAATACCCTTTTCATTTGCATATTTTTTCAGATTCATCCATTGCTTGGAAAATAAATACTGGATAAATTTATGATAATTAATTTCATCAGCTAATTTATCAGACCATTCTTTAATTCCCTGCTCTTCTCTGAAAGCAATTTCGGGTGCCCATTGCGTCCATAATACACCGTTATGATAATTCTTAACGGCCATGAATAGAGCGTAATCATAAATCCAAAATTTATTGTTCTCACAAAACTCACTTATTTCATCGTGTAATTCACTGCCGTTACTTTTATAAGTTTCGTATGCTTTCTTCAGCAGCTCTGTCTTATAATTAATCACAGCTCCGTAATCAATTTTATGAGGGTCGGATCCGGGAATTGGCTGTGTATCTTCTGTTGAAAGCAATCCTTCTTCAATCAAATTATCAGGGCTTATTAAAAGGTGATTGCCTGCAAAAGCAGAAAAACACTGATAAGGAGAATCGCCATAACCGGTTGGACCTAATGGAAATACCTGCCATAATTTTTGTCCCGATTGTTCTAGAAAATCAATCATTTTATATGCGTCTTTCCCAAGGTCTCCAATTCCATATTTGCTTGGCAGTGAGGTAGGATGAATCAATACTCCGGCAATTCTTTCAGATTTCATATCTTGTTCTCTCAATTCTTTTAGTTTTCAAAAAAAATAAAAAATCAATGCTAAATAATACAAATAATTTTTTATATTGAATAGGAAGTAACGATAAACTTATTGATTTATATTTTCGGTTCCAGGCAGGTAATTGCTTTAATATTATTTTTTGTTTAACTTGCCTCCCCCTATTAAGAAAGCAGGTCTTTTCGAAGAACTACTTGTTCTAAATAAAAATGAAATTGTATTTAAGATAAATTCAAAGTATTGGAGTAATAAATGAAGATAACCCGCTACTTTACTAAAGAAGGCGCAAGTCCATTTGAATCAATAGAATTTGTAAAACGACCCTCCGAGATCAAGAATCCGGATGGAACTATTGTTTTTAGAATGGATGAAGTAATAGTACCAAAATTCTGGTCACAGGTTGCAACCGATGTACTGTCACAAAAATATTTTAGAAAAGCGGGTGTTCCGCGGCTGCTGAAAAAAATAAAAGAAAAAAATATACCGAAATGGCTGCAGCCATCGGAGGCTGATAAAGAAAGATTAGAAGAATTACCGGAACGTGAAAGATACTCTTCGGAGAATGATTCGCGTCAAGTATTTCACAGACTTGCAGGTACATGGACTTATTGGGGATTCAAAGCCGGATATTTTGATACTGAGGATGATGCAAAAGCTTTTTATGATGAGCTGGTTTATACCCTTGCAAATCAAATGACCGCACCTAACAGTCCGCAGTGGTTTAACACCGGTTTAAATTGGGCATACGGAATTAATGGTCCGGCTCAGGGTCATTATTATGTGGATTTTGAAACAGGAGAATTAACAAGTTCGGTTGATGCATACACACATCCTCAGCCGCATGCTTGTTTTATTCAGTCTATTAAAGATGATCTAGTTAACGAAGGCGGTATAATGGATTTGTGGGTTCGGGAAGCGCGGTTATTCAAGTACGGTTCCGGAACAGGCACAAACTTCAGCGATATCCGCGGCGCTGATGAACCGTTGAGCGGCGGCGGCAGATCCTCGGGATTAATGTCATTCCTAAAAATTGGCGACAGGGCGGCAGGAGCAATTAAATCGGGTGGAACAACTCGAAGAGCAGCTAAAATGGTTTCACTCGATATTGATCATCCGGATATTGATGAATATATAAATTGGAAAGTTTTAGAAGAACAAAAAGTTGCTGCAATTGTTGCCGGATCCAAGCTCGCTAATTTTCATTTGAACGAAATTATGAAAGCGTGTTATATGGAACATCCCGAAAATGACAGGTTTAATAAAAAAACAAACGTTAGACTTCGAGATGCAATCTTGGAAGCAAAGAAAGCTCAAATTTCCCAAAATTATATAGATAGAGTTATTCATCTTGCAAAGCTTGGATTCAAATCAATTGAATTCCCGACTTATAACACCGACTGGAATTCGGATGCTTATGCAACGGTATCAGGACAGAATTCAAATAATTCTGTTAGAGTAACAAATGATTTTATGGATGCTGTTGTAAATGATACTGATTGGCATTTATTCTGGAGGACTGAATTAAAAAAAGCTAAGCGTGAGAATCGCGAGCCGAAACCCGGCAAAACTCTTAAAGCCAATGAACTATGGGAAGATATTGCATACGCTGCATGGTCATGTGCCGATCCTGGGCTGCAGTATCATACAACGATAAACGAATGGCATACATGCAAAAACAGTGGTGAGATCAAAGCCTCTAATCCATGCAGCGAATATATGTTCCTTGATGATACGGCGTGTAACCTCGCTTCGTTAAACTTAGTAAAATTTTATAATGACGACAAACATGAATTTGATATTGAAGCTTACCGCCATGTAACCAGGTTATGGACTATTGTACTAGAAATCAGTGTGCTGATGGCTCAATATCCCAGTAAAGAAATTGCACAGCGCAGTTATGATTTCCGAACTTTAGGTTTGGGTTATGCAAATCTAGGTTCGTTGTTAATGCGGCAGGGAATTCCATACGACAGCAAGCAGGCATTCGCAATTTGCGGGGCAGTTACTGCAATTATGCATATGCGTTCATATGCAACTTCTGCTGAGATGGCAGGGCAAATAGGTACATTCCCCAAATATGAAGAAAACAAAGAGCACATGCTTCGCGTGATTCGTAACCATAAAAGAGCAGCATACAATGTTCCGAAAGAAGAATATGAGCAATTATCAATTTATCCAGTTGGGATTGATCCTAAGCATTGCCCTTCCGATTTATTAAAAGCAGCTCGCGAAGATGCAGATAATGCATTAAAAATTGGTGAAAAGAATGGATTTAGAAATGCCCAGGTAACCGTTATTGCACCAACCGGAACAATCGGACTTGTGATGGATTGCGATACTACCGGAATTGAACCTGATTTTGCTCTTGTAAAATTTAAGAAATTAGCAGGGGGCGGTTATTTCAAAATAATAAATCAGTCGATACCGCCTGCATTAAAAAAGCTGAGTTACAATGACGAGCAGATAAAAGAGATAGTTAAATATGCAAAAGGATCCGGTTCTCTTCAGGGATGTCCTTACATTAATCCCGAATCTCTGAAAGTGAAAGGATTTACGGATACAATAATTAATAAAATTGAAGGAATGCTTCCATCGGTATTTGAAATCGGTTTTGCCTTTAATATGCATTCACTCGGGGCAGACTTTTGCAAGAATACTCTCGGATTTACTGAAGAACAATTGAACAATTATGATTTCGATTTATTGAAAGCACTGGGATTTACAAAAGAGGAAATTGCAACGGCAAATGATTATGTCTGCGGAACAATGACTGTGGAAGGGGCACCTTTCCTTAAGCATGAACACTACCCGGTTTTTGATTGCGCTAACAAGTGCGGTAAAAAGGGAACCCGTTTCATCAAACCGGAAGCACACATCAGAATGATGTCCGCTGCTCAACCATTTATTTCCGGCGCGATTTCCAAAACCATAAATTTCCCGAATAATGCTTCGCTAGAGGATACTAAGAATGCTTATATGCTTTCTTGGAGGCTCGGCTTAAAAGCCAACGCACTTTACCGCGACGGTTCAAAGTTGTCTCAACCTCTCAATAGTATGTCTGATGAAGAATATGAAGAACTTCTTGAAAAGAAAGATGAAAATGATATTGTTAAAATTGCTGAGAGAATAATACATCGATACATAGCGAAAAGAAGAAGATTGCCGGATAGAAGAACCGGTTATACGCAAAAGGCTAAAATAAACGGTCAAACTGTTTACATACGGACAGGCGAATACGAGAATGGTGAGATCGGTGAAATATTTATTGATATGGCAAAAGAAGGGGCGGCGTTTAGGAGTCTGCTTAACAGTTTTGCAATCTCAATTTCTCTAGGTTTACAGCACGGCGTGCCGTTGGAAGAATTTGTAGATGCATTTGTATTCACTCGTTTTGAACCAAGCGGTGTGGTTACAGGCAATAAACGAATTAAAATGTCCACCTCGGTTATTGATTACATCTTCCGTGAATTAGCCGTTACCTATCTCGGAAGAAATGATCTCGCTCACGTGGAGTTGGAAGAAATGAGTAAGAAGTCACCAACTATTCCTGAACCCGATTTCGAAAGCGAGGAGATTGTAAGTGAAAGAACTTATGAATTAAATGATCACCCGGCGATACAATTAGCCAGGAATGGCGGTGGAAATAAATCAGATGAATCCGGGAGCAACGGTAACGGTGCAGACCGGCAGGAGCGAAGCAAAGTAATGTCCATGCACTCCGATGTTGTTAAAGCACGTGAAAGAGGTTACACAGGTGATATTTGTCCCGAATGCGGAAGCATGACAATGGTAAGAAATGGAACCTGCCTGAAATGTAATACGTGCGGAGCTACTACCGGATGCAGCTAAATTAATAATTTTATTACTCATTTTAAGGGCTCATTTCGAGCCCTTTTTTTATAGATAGAATAGAAAGATTAAAGAGATACGGAGGATTGTTTGAAGCCTTTTTTCGTTGACTTTATTTGACAAAAGACCTACATTCTCAATCTTAATTAAAATTATGATAGCCGAAAACCTTCAAATATTGGAAGAAAAAATCAGCGAAATTTGCCGAAATAACGGCAGAAGCAGATCTGATTTAACATTAATCGGAATTTCAAAAATGAATCCGGTTTCTGCTATCCTTGATGCATTTAAAGCAGGGGTTATACATTTTGGAGAAAACAAAGCTCAGGAATTTCAGAATAAGGCGCCTGATGTAACTGAAAATGTTGTTTGGCATTTTGTTGGTCATCTGCAGACGAATAAAGTAAAATATGTTATTAAATATGCTGATTATATTCATTCGGTTGATTCAGTAAAACTGGTTCATGAAATTGATAAGCGGGCGGGAAAAATTGATAGAATCCCAAAAGTGTTACTTGAATTAAATACTTCGGGTGAAGAATCAAAATTCGGCTTATCACGGGATGATGAAATATTAGAAGTTGCGGAATCGTGTAAAAATTCCGGGAATCTTGAATTGGTCGGTTTGATGACAATGGCTCCATATACTGAAGATACTGAAATCGTAAGGAAGACTTTTAGAGGATTACGTGATAAAAAAGATTGGTTGAATAAAAAAGGTTACGGCTTAACGGAATTATCAATGGGTATGACAAACGACTATGATATTGCAATCGAGGAAGGTGCTACAATGTTAAGAATCGGTACGGCAATCTTCGGTGAAAGAGATTATTCAAAAAACGGAGATGAATAATGAAGTTCACTCCCTTTGCAATTAAAACTCAAGAATTTAACAAAAGCGTTCGCGGTTATGATAAGGATGAGGTGCGTGCCTTCCTTGAAAAATTAGCCGACGAGGTTGAAAAAATTAATTCGGAAAACGAACGTCTAAAGAAAGAATTTGAATATAATTCCGAACAGATAAAAGAATACAAGAAAATTGAAAAGAACCTGCAGAGTACCTTGCTTAATGCGCATGAGTCTTCTACTAAAGCAGTAGAATCGGCAAAAAAACAAACGGCTCTGATAATGAAAGAAGCAGAGTTAAAAGCGAATCAAATAGTTGATAAAGCTAAGAACGATGCGGATAGAATTCGTGAATCGGTATTGAAATTAAGAGAGGAGAAGTCCTATCTGATTGCAAGAATTAAAGCTATGATTGAAACGCAATCGGAAGTCTTAAACGAACAATTAAGAGAAGAATATTTAGATAACAATTCTAAAAATAAATCATCGTCTAAAAGAAAAAATAAAGATGATGATATTGATATTGACGATATCGTGGAGAAATTATAATGACCAAGCTAATGCAGATGATAAACGAAACCCTAGATACGATTAGAAGCTATACTAAAGATGAGTACCCTGTGGGTATTATACTCGGCACAGGTTTAGGCGGTTTAGTTAGAGAAATTGAAATTGAACACGAAATTGATTATAAGGAATTGCCTCACTTCCCGCTTTCAACAGTAGAATCTCATTCGGGTAAATTAATATTTGGAAAAATTGGAGACAAAAAGATTGTTGCAATGCAGGGTCGATTTCATTTTTATGAAGGATATTCAATGAAGCAGATCACATATCCCGTGCGTGTTATGAAATTTCTCGGAGTTGAAACTTTGCTTGTTTCAAATGCATGCGGCGGTATGAACCCAATTTATAAAAAGGGCGATGTAATGCTGATGCAGGATCACATAAACTTAATAGGTGATAACCCGCTAATCGGTCCGAATGAAGATGAACTTGGTCCGAGATTTCCCGATATGAGCGAACCGTATTCACAAGAATTGATCAGGCTTGCTGAAGAAGTTGCGCTGGAGAATAAAATTAAAGTACAGAAAGGTGTATATGTTGCCGTACCCGGACCAAATCTTGAAACAAAAGCAGAGTATCGATTTTTACGAGGTATCGGCGCCGATGTAGTCGGAATGTCAACAATACCTGAGAATATTGTTGCCAACCACATGGGTATTAAAGTACTAGGAATTAGCATCATAACAGATGAATGTTTCCCGGAATCATTACAGCCTGTAAATGTTGAAGAAATTATTGCAACAGCAATGAGCGCTGAACCCAAAATGACATTAATAATGAAAGAAGTAATAAAAAAACTGTGAAAAAGAAAACAATATATTACATGACTGCTGTTTTACTCGGCGTTTTTATGTTCGCATCGAATTTTTTGAATACAAATTTATTTGGCGACGGCGTTCAGAATTTTACGGTTTGGTTTGTTCTTTCAGTGTTTGCATTTGCATGCGGCTGGCTGATACAAAGGACGCTGGGATGGGTGCATGGGGGAAAAGTCGTTTTTGCGGTTATCGTTGCATCATCTGTGATTGGAATTTTCTTAGTATCATTCTTTAGTGATTATTTCGGCTATAAGAATATGATGACCGAAAATCTAATCTTGTATACGTTAAGAAATATAATGCTTGGTTCAATGGGATTTTTCGGGATGGCGGTTGCGGAAGCTGTTGCTAACGAATCTAAAAATGCAATGGAAAATGATTTGAAATTTAATCACGAGGAATTGGTTCAACAGGCTAAAAGAGAATCAGAATTGATTATTAACGAGGCAAAATTAAAATCAGATAAAATAATGTTCGAAGCTAAGAAACAAGCAAATAGTGTGATTCAACAAAAAGAAAAGATTGAGACTCAACTAAAAGAATTGATACAAACAGAAAAAGAATTAATTAACAAATACGAATCAGAAGAATAAATTTAATAAGGCACCATGTTCAAACAATTTAACGACAAAGTCATATATCCTGAAATTGAAAAAGATATCCTGCAATATTGGAAAGATAATTCGATATTCGAAAAAAGCATCTCAACACGAGATGAATCAAAACCATTTACTTTTTATGAGGGACCTCCGACTGCTAACGGTAAACCCGGTATTCATCATGTGATGGCGCGAACTTTAAAAGATTTGGTCTGCCGGTATAAAACATTAAAAGGCTACAGGGTAAACAGAAAAGCCGGATGGGATACACACGGACTCCCGGTTGAAATTGAAGTTGAAAAAGCTCTGGGAATTAAGAGTAAAAGTGAAGTGCCTGAATTCGGAATTGAAAAATATAATGCTGCATGCCGTGAATCGGTTTTTACATATAAAGATCTTTGGGATCTAATGACAGACCGGATGGGATACTGGATTGATCTCGAGAATCCATATATTACTTGTACAAACGAATATATTGAATCCGTATGGTGGGCGCTGAAGCAATTTTTTGAAAAGGGATTGATTTACAAAGATTATAAAATTGTTCCGCAATGCCCAAGATCCGAAACCGTTTTGTCTTCTCATGAACTCGCACTTGGCTATAAGGAAACCAAAGATCCTTCCGTTTATGTATTGATGAAACTAATTAATTCGGAATTAAGTAAAGACGGCGATACATACTTTTTAGTTTGGACTACAACCCCGTGGACGCTTATTTCTAATGTCGCTCTCGCTGTCGGTTCTGATATAGATTATGTTAAAGTTAAGACCGAGGGTGTATATCTAATCTTGGCAAAAGAAAGACTAGAAGTTCTCAGAGAAGAATATGCAATTGTACAGGAATTTAAAGGCAGCGATTTAGCCGGAACCGAATACGATCAACTTTTCAAATATCTCAAAGTAGATAAAAAAGCTTTCTATGTGATTGAAGGTGAATTTGTCAGCACGGAAGACGGCTCCGGTATTGTTCATATTGCTCCTGCTTTCGGCGCCGATGACTATGAAATCTCGAAGAAGTATAACCTCCCGTTTCTTCAGCCTGTAACTCGCGGAGGATTGTTTACCGAGGATATTAATGATTTTGCAGGTCAGTTTGTTAAAGATGCTGATCCCGGTATTATTACAAAGCTTCGTGAAATGGGTCAGCTTTATAAAAAAGAGACTATTGTTCACTCCTATCCTTTCAGTTGGCGATTCGATAACGTACCGGTAATTTATTATGCGCGCGAATCATGGTTTATTAGAACAACTAAAGTAGCCGATAGAATGATTGAACTGAATAAAACAATCAATTGGTTCCCTCCAGAAGTTGGCAGCGGTAGATTCGGCAACTGGCTTGAAGAGAATAAAGATTGGGCTCTTTCACGGGATAGGTTCTGGGCTACTCCTCTTCCGATTTGGGTAAGCGAGGATGGTGAAGATATGTTTGCCGTCGGCAGTATGGATGAATTGAAGGAAGGATTTATTGAAAAAGATGGAAAGCGAGTTCCGGTTTCTGAACTGACGGAAATCGATTTGCACAAACCTTTTGTTGACGGAGTGAAATTTGAGCGGAACGGTAAAACTTATATCCGCACACCTGAATTGATTGATGTTTGGTTCGATTCCGGTGCAATGCCTTTTGCGCAATATCACTATCCGTTTGAAAACAAAGAGTTGTTTGAAAAAAATTATCCGGCGGATTTTATTTGTGAGGGTATAGATCAAACACGCGGATGGTTTTATACGATGCATGCGATCGGTACGATGCTATTCGATAATGTTGCTTACAAAAATTTGATGGTCAACGAACTTATTCTGGATAAAGACGGGATGAAAATGTCCAAGTCAAAAGGGAATTCTGTTGATCCGTTTGAACTGTTTGACAAATATGGCGCCGATACCGTGCGCTGGTATCTTGTAACTACAAGTCCGCCCTGGAAACCAACCCTCTTCGACTTGGAAGGCTTAGCTGAAGTTCAGCGAAAGTTTTTTGGTACATTTATCAACACTTACTCCTTCTTCGCTCTCTATGCTAATATTGATAATTACGATTTTACAAAAGATAATATTGATTATGAAAAACGTCCTGAAATTGATAGGTGGATAATCTCAAAATTGAATTCACTCGTTAAAGAGTATGATGAATTAATGGATAAATATGATATTACAAAAGCTGCAAGAGCTGTATCAAATTTTACCATCGATCAACTATCAAATTGGTATGTGAGAAGGAACAGGAGACGTTTTTGGAAATCGGAAGTTAATGAAAATAAAATTTCTGCTTACCAGACTTTGCATGAATGCTTGACAACAATTTCTAAATTAGCTTCACCTTTTGCGCCGTTCATCTCTGAAAAAATATATCAGCTTTTGAGTGAACCTTTGAGCGGCGATAAATCGGAATCAGTTCATCTTGTTGAATTTCCTGAGATAACTTTTATAAATAAATCCCTGGAAGAAAAGATGGATACAGCTCAGCGGGTTGTTTATTTAGGAAGATCAATGCGGGCTAAATCAAATCTTAAAGTTCGTCAACCGCTGAAGAAAATAATGGTCGCAGTTGATAAAACAAGGCGGGAAGCAGTAAGATATATGAAAGATGTAATTCTCGAGGAACTTAATATTAAAGAACTTGTTATTCTTGAAGATGATTCAAGTGTTGTGAATAAATCGGCAAAAGCGAATTTCAAATCCGTAGGACCGAAATACGGAAAGCTTGTTAAGAAAATTGCGGCAGCTATCGCTTCATTTGATAGTAAGCAAATTTCACAACTTGAATCGGAAGGGAATATTACAGTAAATATCGATGATAGTGAAATCACACTTGATATAACCGATGTAGAAATAATCAGTACCGAGATAGAAGGTTGGCTGGTCGAAACAGAGGAAGGCATAACTGTTGCAATCGATACGGAATTGACAGACGATTTAATTGCCGAAGGTTACTCAAGAGAATTTGTGAACAGAGTTCAAAATATGCGTAAGGATGCGGGCTTTGATGTTATTGACAGAATAAATATAACTTATGAAGGAAATGAAGAACTTTATCGGTATATTAAAGCGTATGAAGACTACATTAAAAACGAAGTACTTGCTGATAATATTAAGCCTGGCAGTTCTGAAGGAGAATTTGTACAGGAGTGGGAACTCAATAATATTAATTGTAAAATTGCTATAAAAAAATCAAAATAAATTGGGAAATATCGGAGGCATATAATGGCTAAACGAACTACGAAAGCAGGTTCAAAGTCGAGTACAAAGACTGAAAAAAAGTCTGCGGCAAAAAAAACAACAGCGAAAGTTAAACCGGCAGCAAAGTCCAAAACTACAGCGAAGGCTAAAACTACGGCAAAAGCAAAAACATCGGCAAGTAAACCCGTTGAAAAGAAAAAAACGACGAAGAAAACAAAGAGCGTTTCTTCCAAAGCTTCAACGATGAAAAAAGCAAGTCCAACAAAAGAAGTGGAAATAGTATCGCCGAGTAAAAAAGTAAAAAAGATTCAAGGCTACGGAAAGAGTGATCTTGAAGATTTCAAAAAAGTTATAATGGCGAAAAGGGAAGAAATCATTGAGCAGCTTCAGAATCTGAAAGATCAGATGATGGATCCCACAACCGGTCAATACGTGAATGAAAGTTCACCGTATTCACTTCACATGGCTGAGCAGGGAACTGATGCTCAGGAGAGAGAAAAGCTTTATCTGTGGGCACAAAGAGAAAATAAATTCTTAGGTTATTTAGAAGATGCTCTTCAGAGAATTGATAACGGCACTTATGGAATCTGCATTGAATGCATTGACGAACCGCAGAATTTATGTCCGACCTGCCCGTTGATTCCAAAAGAAAGATTAATGGCTGTTCCTCATACCCAGCATTGTTTGCAGATTAAACAAAAAATGCAGGGAAAGTAGAGGAGTATTCTTAATAATTGAGAGTTATATTTATAACATTAGCCGTTGTGATAATTGATCAAGTTACTAAATTATTAGTAAAGGGTATTTCCCTGCCTATTTTCAATATCAATTTAGAAGGAATGAGATACGGACAAAGTTTTGATGTTCTCGGCACATTTCTTCAAATCACATTTGTTGAGAATCCCGGGATGGCTTTCGGGATAGACCTCGGCAGCAGCACCAAGTTTTTTCTAACGCTGTTTTCGCTCGCTGCGAGTTTAGGAATTACTTATTATATGTACCGTGTTCGTGATGAGAAATTTATTCTTCGGTTGGCTCTTGCTCTTATTCTTGCAGGGGCGATCGGAAATTTTATCGATAGAGCATTTTACGGGGTGATTTATGGTTATGCACCACTATTTTTTGGTAAGGTAGTTGATTTTATTAATGTGGATTTTTTCGATTTTTCCATCCTCGGAAGAACTTATGACAGATGGCCGATTTTTAATGTTGCCGATTCAGCAGTTACAATCGGGGTTGTTTTACTGATATTTTTTAGTGATCATCATTCGGATAAATCAAAAACGGATGATCATTTAAAGGAAATTGAATCGGATCTTCCTGAAGAAACAAATGAAACCAAAAAAATACCTTTGGAAGTAACTGAGCCGGAAACGGAATTCAATGATAAGACGAACTTAGAAGATGGCGAAAATAATAACGGAGAAAAAACTTAAGATTGTAATTCCGGATGGTAAGAAGAAAGAAAGACTGGATACCTACCTAGCTAATTCAATTGAAAATGCAACCAGATCACGAGTTCAGAAGCTTATTAAAGCTTATTGTGTAACCGTTAACAACATTTTTGAAAAACCGAATTATAAAGTAAACCCCGGTGATCTGATTGAAGTTACAATTCCCATTTCGCCAAGACCGGATGTAATTGAACCGGAAGAAATTCCGCTTGACATTGTTTATGAGGATGAATATTTACTCATCCTAAATAAACCGCCAGGAATGGTTGTGCACCCTTCACTCGGTCATCATACCGGGACATTGGTTCATGCACTGCTTCATCATACAAAAAAACTCAGTGATCTTAATGAACCGGGCAGACCCGGAATTATTCATAGAATTGATAAAGATACAAGCGGACTTCTTGTAATCGCAAAGGATGAATGGACACATTCCCGGATTGCAAAACAATTTTCTACTCACTCAATTAAAAGAGAATACTGGGCTGTTTGCTGGGGAATTTTTAAAGATTCAACCGGTGAGATTACCGGGAATATTGCCCGGAGTAAAAAAGATCGAAAAGTATTCAGTGTAAGTACTGATGAAGGCAAGCATGCACATACTTTCTATGAAGTAATTGAGGAATATGAGTTTGCCTCTCTTGTAAAACTAAGATTGAAAACAGGCAGAACCCATCAAATTAGAGTTCACATGTCGTTTATTAATCATCCTGTATTTGGTGATCCTACTTACGACGGAAGAAAAATAATTTACGGCTCGAACCTGCCGAAAATTAAAAGTCGTGTGAATAATTTGTTGGAAATAATTCCGCGCCAAGCTCTGCATGCTAAAACAATCGGCTTTTATCATCCTCATAAAAAAGAAGTGATGGAATTCAATTCTGAATTACCCGAAGATATGAAAAAGTTGATTGCCAACCTGAAGTATGCCGAATGATCACTTAAAGTACTCATCTTTATATTTAATCAAAGAATAGATTGCCAGTCCTATTGTTGCCGCAGTATTTGTGTAACCTAAAATTTCACCGATTACTCCAAGATCACGTTTCTTTTTAAACATCAACTGTTGGTTGATAAATTTCCGCAGTTCTACTTTCGAATCGGCTAGTAATTCCTCGTTTGTTTTTGTTCGGTGATTGTCATAAAAATTTTCAACTAAGAAATTATTAGCAAAATTTAATGATGGATTTTGAATCATCCTTAATTTTAGGAATGAGAGATTGTTGTAGTTGTTCTCAATAACATTTTCACTGTTCAATTTGTAAAAAGTTAATTCACTGTTTTTTTCAAGTGTAAGAGTTGAGTCAGCATGTTCTTCTAACTTCTGAGCCCGGTAGGTTGAGGGAATGAGCAGCGAAAAAAATAAGATAAAATATAAAATCACGAAGAAATTTTTCATTCAGAGATCTTTTTTATGAAACGCTAATAATTGTGATGTCTCTTATTAACGACAAATAATTATTTAATCTGTTGTATCAAAACAACACTTTCTAATTTTATCAATAATTAAACTCAATTTCAACTCATTTTGTTTTGGCATTCTATTTGGCTCTTAATGCAAAATCAACAAAGAGGAGGATAAATGCAAAAGACAATAATCACAATGTCGATATTGATTTTATCACTTATAACTATTAACGCACAGTGGATGCAGACTTACGGAACAAGAGGTCCGGTTGTTCTGTGGCATGTCGACGATCAGGTTCTATACGCATCAATTGACAGCAGTAGAATTTATATATCGGAAAATGAGGGGAAATGGTGGGATGAAGCGAATCAAGGCATTCCGGGAAATACGATTCTTGAAAATCTACATGCAATTGGAGATACGCTGTTCGCAGCTACACAGGGCGGAGGCGATGGAGCGGGTATTTATTATTCTTACAACAAGGGAATGAACTGGTCCAAAGCTCCGGGATTACCTTCGACTAATTATTATTTCATTGATTCATTTAACGGGACCGTATTCGCTTCGGGATATGATTTTGAAAATCAATCGTTGTGGTATTCGAATGATTATGGACAATCATGGAATGCGGCACCCGGTGTTGAAGGAGTTTCACTCGTAAATGATATGACTCAAAACGGCAGCTTTCTTTTCGCTTCCGGGTATGATTATCTATATAAATCAAATGATGGAGGAGTAAATTGGACTGCCGCAGCGCTGAATGGTATCCCGGATTTCACGGATTTGAAAACACTTACTGTATTGGAAAATGATACAGTGATGGCAACAAGCGGAGGCTGGGGATTTTTTAATATCTATCTTTCCGGTGATAACGGTGAAAACTGGATTCAGAGAAATTTAAACGGATATCCTGATGGAACCAATCTAAAGAATTTAAGATGGATTAATAATGAATTATGGGCGGTAATGACGAACGATTCCGAAGGAATGACGCCGGCTGTCGTTAAATCTTCAGATTTCGGAAAGACATGGAATGATGTTCATTCAATTTATCCGCATTTCCCGGTTCTTACTTCGAAGGGTATCTACGGAATAAGCGATGAATATCATTTCCTCTCTACTCTGAACGGAATTTTTAGAATGGCAACAACGGGCGGAGATTGGGGACCGGCAAATAACGGCATTAATTATAACGGCTTCGTTCCTTCTCTTGCAGCAACTAATACACATTTGTTTGCTTATACTTCGAGCCGCTTATTTGTTTCCGATGACGGTGAAGATTGGGATACATTGGCACATGCATCAGATTACACATCAATGCAGGTATTGGCGAGTCAAGGTAATGTAATTCTAAAAGATGCTTATACAATTTACTATTCGACGGATAACGGCGGAACATGGATTGATAATTCTGATCAATTTCCATCTGAGGATGATGGTTTTGCTTTTAGAACAACAATCAGTTCAGGCGATTATATTATTGCCAGCGCTTATATGGACGGAACACTTTTCTACTATTCTGCTGACGGCGGAGTGACCTGGGAGAGTTTTACTTTCCCCGGGACTTATGTCGCAACGATGAGTTATTCGGAGAACACTCTTTTTGTTTCTTCAGATTCAATTTATTCCACAAGTGATTTCGGTGATAATTGGTCAATAATCTCGCGTCCCGGTATCGAAAATATTTCTAATATTGGTCCGTTTTCAAAAGCCGGCAACAGGATCATTGCTCACATCACCACGTATACAACTAAGGAAGTTTACTACACGGAAGATAATGGAGCGACGTGGATCCAAGCTATAGACGGGCTTCCTGATGATTACTTAATTAATTCAATGAATTTTTATAATAACATTTTGATGGCTACCGGTGATAAAGGAGTCTTTTATTCAACCGATTCGGCTGAAACCTGGATAGAATTAAATGATGGATTTGAAAGGAGAGTTAATGTTTATCAGCCGGTTATTATGGACGGATATCTCTATGCCGGTACTTTCCGGGATGGCGTCTGGAAACGATCGACCGATAATATTTTATCTGTTGAGGTTAATGGAAGTGTTATTCCTGTTGATTATAATCTTAAACAGAATTATCCCAATCCATTTAATCCGACAACCACAATTGAGTTCTCAATACCGGAAAGATCAGTTATTAAGCTAATGATATATAATTCAATCGGGCAGGAAATTGAATCTATAATTAATGAAGAAATACCGGCGGGCAATTATAAATTTAATTGGGATGCATCTCAATATTCAAGCGGAGTATATTTTTACAAATTGGTCTCGAATAATTATTCGATCACAAAGAAGGCATTATTGCTAAAGTAGTTTCACTCATCCGCTGTTACCGGATTTATCTACAGCCCTTGGTAAGTCCGGTAAAAATTAAAAAAGCCCGTCATTTGTGACGGGCTTTTTTTTCCGAAAGGGGAATACGTAAACATGCGGATTACTTGAGAAGAAGCATCTTACGTATTTGAACAAAATTATCGCTTGACATCTTATAGAAATAAATTCCGGATGCTTGTCCGGCTGCATTCCAATTTGTTGTGTAAGAACCGGCGTCAAGATATTTACTCAAAAGTACTTTCACTTCTTTACCAAGAGCATCATAAATCGTAATAGAAACTTCGCCGGCTTCAGGAATAGAGAATTTAATATTTGTTACCGGGTTAAATGGGTTCGGGTAATTCTGGCTTAATTCATAATTAACCGGTAATGCATCCTCGTCTTTTTCAACTGAAGTAGGAGTAAAATTTTCGAGTGAAGAATTCAATAAAGCAGTTGCATATTTAGTATTATGAATTCCCATACTTCCATCCGCATGAACGAAATCATAATTGAATTTTGCCCGGTAGAAATCATCGGTTAATGAATCTTCACTTGAAGCAAGATCAAGTTTGGTATGAAGTTCGGTCATCAAACTATCAACTAAAGTTTGCGTATTCCTGTAATCGAATGTACTGTCGGCAACTGCAAAATCAGCATGACATTCGGCGCACGGTTCTAATTGCGGTTCGAATGTATGACCGGTATAAGCAGGAATTTCAGGGTCGCCGCCAACATAATCTCTCATTGCAACATGGCAGGTAACACATTTTTCGGAAATGACAACATTGTGAAGCGAACTTGTGTAATCATATCCATCATATTCAAAACCACCTTGCCCTTCGAACATATAAGCGGTTGAATGATGAACTTCCGAGCCGTCAGGCACCGGTGGATCTTCGGGGTTATATTCAGGGTTGTGACACTTCTGGCATAACTCGGCAGGAGCCATTCTCAATTGAGCTGTAAATTCACTTCCGTGAGGATTGTGGCAAGCTGCACAGGTGAGGTCGTTTCCGTCCGGTCCCGGAGCTTCAACATTTGGTTCCAAATCTGTTGTTTCCAGGAATTGTAAAAATCCTTCCGCAGTATGGCATGCCGAACAGTTAGGATCTGAGGCTATAAATTCAAACGCGCCCGGTATTGTTGTGAATTTTGCGAATGCATGCTTAGACATTGACCAGTCGCTGTAAGTTGGATGATGGCTGCCTTCATGGCAGGTCCCACATGATTCAGCAGAAAGATCAATTATTGCCTGTGACTGATGCTCTGTGAAGCCGACAAATGCTCTTTCAGAATCTGCCAGCGGTCCGTGACAAGTTTCACATTGTACATTTTTCACTTTGTTGAAATTGGTTGGATCATCAATTGTGTAGGCATTGTCTGCGCCTTCGCTAACGTATTCATCTGCGCCATAATTATCAACTGATTCATCCCAGCCTGTGTTGTGGCATTGTAAACAACTATAACCCAGAATTGTTGAAAGTGAATCCTGAGCTACTGCGTGCTTAGTTCCTGACCAGCTTGCGACCTGATCGCCGCCGTGACATGCACAGCCGGTTGTCCCGTTATCTCCCAAATAAAAATTTTGGGCATGTAAAAGGGAAACGCCGAAGAAAAGAAGAAGAAATATTGTAGATATGCGTTTCATGAAATCCTCCATGTATTTTAAATGATATATTGATTGTTTTTATTAATTCTGTTGTTTATTGATCTTAACAAATCTATTACCTGTTCTTTTTGTAATGGCTTAATTCCGTAATATTCTATTCCTAACTGACTAATCTCTCTACCGAGGTCTAAGCTTGAATTACCTGTTAGAAATACAATTAACGTATTCGATCGAATTTTCTTAATCGACCTGATCAAATGACATGATTTCGGTTTAATGAAATCATCATCCAATATCACTAAATTTGGATTTTCAGTACATATAGTTGATAAAATTTCGAGAGCATCTGGATCTTTGTCTTTTATTATCACATACTCTTTATTAATCACATCCTGATTATTAAAAAGCTCTACTAAATTTGGATCGTTTGAAATTAACTGTACTCTCATAGTAGATACTAAAAACAAAGTATGTGCCAAAATGATAATAGGACTTATTTATATTGATTAGGTTCATGGCGTACCTGAAAATATCAAAAATATTTGTTTTTTAGTTATTTTTGGACTAAAATCTGATTATTTCAAACAGCCTAAAATCTTATAAATTTTTAAGAAAAATTAAATGTGCGACAACATTGTCACTATGCGACATCAATGCAACTAATATCAAAGTAAACTCTATGGATATCAGGATAATAAGTTCTTATTTCTGAGAAATTTGTTAAATTGTGAATCAAATTATAATTGAGGAAAATAATTTAATGCTTAAGACAGTCAAGAGCAAATTTATATTTTATTCACTCTTGTTTATTATTACCTGTATGGCTGTTCCGTTTTATTTTCTTACCGTTCAATTCAGAGAAAATTTTCATCAAAGATCTCAGGTGATGCTGGATACGACACTTGATATGCTGAATTACGGTTTGAACAATGCGATGATGCTGGGATTCACAAAAAATGTTCAGCACATAGTTGAGAAGTTATCATCAAACAATAACATTGAACATATACGAATTATTGATAAAAACGGTTTAATTAAATACGCAAACGATGTTAATGAAGTTGGGCGGAATATATATATACTATCTCCATCACACATTGAAAAAGATTTAAAAAAAATTACTGAAAGAAGTCTCTACTTAAAAAGTGATGATGAAGTATATGCTGCTTTCTCACCGATCAAAAATTTGCCGGAGTGCCAGGACTGCCACGGCTCCGAGCCTATACTTGCTTATCTTGATGTAGATACGGATTTAACTTTAGCCGAGGTATACTTTTATACTGGTTCTGCTCACATTACATTTTTGATCGGCGCTGTGATTCTTGTCTTGATAGTCGGGTATTATCTTATCTTTAATTTCTTCGTAAACAAACCGGTTCAACGATTCCTTGTTGCACTTGATGCCGTTGAAGCTGGTGATCTTTCAATTAGAATGCCTGCTAAATCAGAAGATGAATTTGGTACTGTCGAAAAGCATTTCAATCGAATGGTTAATAATCTTCAAAATTCAAAAAAAGAAATTGAGGAATTGCATTATGAGCAATTGCAAAGAGCAGATAAACTCGTAACACTAGGTGAATTGACGGCGGAAATGGCGCACGAAATTAATAATCATGTCGGTATTATTATGTCTCGAGCCGATTATCTTCAAATGGAAATCGAGGATAATGCCCAGATGAATATATACAACGAGGATTTGGATGTAATTGTTAATCAAATTCAAAATGTATCGAAAATAACCGGCAGTATTTTAAAGCACGGCAAAAAACTCTCAAAAGTGTTTCATGATATTTCAATAAACAAAGTGATTGAAGACGGTTTGAATATAATTGAGCCGATTTTAAGAAAAAGAGAAATAATTTTGACTAAAATTATTCCGGAAAAAGAGTTAATTATCTATGGCGATCCTTTTCAACTTGAGCAGGCAATTACAAATTTGATTATAAATGCAATTGATGCAATGGAAAACGGCGGAAAGCTTACCTTAAAAGTTGAGGAAGAGAATGATGATGTATTTGTATTTATTAAAGATAACGGAATTGGTATTGATGAATACAATATTGAAAAAATATTTTCGCCGTTTTTTACAACTAAGTCTGCGGAAAAGGGTACCGGTTTAGGACTCTACATCGTAAAAAATATTATTAATAACCACAACGCAGAAATTTTTTGTGAAAGTAAAGTAAATGAAGGAACGGAATTTAAAATTAAGTTCAACTTACAAGGGAAGCAGGAATGAAAGAAATATTGATTATTGATGACGAAAGGGAAATGCTCGAAAGTCTGGATAAAATTTTATCGAGGAATGCAGATTATAAATTGTTTTTAATGAGTGATCCGGAAGAAGCATTAAAGGAAGTAAAAACTAATAAGTACGATTTGATAATTACTGATTTGAAATTGAAAAATGTATCTGGACTTGATGTTATGAAAGCGGTTCTGAGTGTTTATCCCGAAACACCTGTTATTATGATTTCAGGATATGGGACAATAGATGCAAGTGTTGACGCTATGCGCGAAGGCGCTTTTGATTTTGTAGAGAAACCATTTACATCAAAAAGACTTTTCGACTGTATTGAGAGAGCATTCCGTCAAAAATTTGCACACAAAGAAGATATCATTAATAAAAAGAAATCAAATGAAAAGCTTAATGCAATTATTTATCAAAGCGAGGTGATGGAGATTCTTATTAGCACTGTTAAAAAAATCTCCCCCGGGAATATGAATGTAATAATAACAGGTGAGAGCGGATCGGGAAAAGAATTAATTGCAAGGGCGATACATAATTTAAGTAAACGAAGTCTGGAACCGTTTGTTCCGGTTAATTGCGGGGCATTACCGGAAGCTCTTTTTGAGAGTGAACTTTTCGGTCATGAAAGAGGAGCATTTACCGGTGCAGTAAAAACAAAACCGGGATTGCTTGAGTTTGCTAATCACGGTACATTTTTTCTTGATGAAATTAGTGAGATGAGTTTATCGCTTCAGGTAAAATTACTCAGAATGCTTGAGGATAAAAAGATAAGAAGAGTCGGCGGTCAGCAGGAGATTGAGATTGATGTGAGAATAATTGCCGCAACAAATGTTGATCTTGAAAAAGCCGTCGCTGAAAAGAAATTTCGCGAGGATTTATTTTATCGTTTAACTACAATGCAGATTGAACTTCCGCCGTTAAGAAAACGCACGACGGATATTCTTCCGATAGCAAATCATTTTTTAAGTGATCTGAATTCTAAGAATGATAAAATAGTTCGCGGTTTCTCTTCCGAAGCCGAGCAGGCAATGCTTTTGTATTCTTGGCCAGGTAATGTTAGGGAGCTGCAGAATATAATTTCACGTGCATATTTCCTCTCAACTTCCAGTGTAATTCAAAAAGCTGATTTACCGATACAATGCCGCGATAATGATTCCACAGTTGATGAAAAATTATTATCCCTAAAGTTTGGTGAGGCAAAAGAACATCTAATTGAGAATTTTGAAGTGAACTACCTAACATATCATTTGAAACAAAACGATGGGAATATCACTAAGACTGCTGAAGTTTGCGGTATCGATAGAAGAACAATCCACCGGCTGATTAATAAGTACAATATCGTTTACCAATAATTCATGATTTCAATTTTCCTCATCTCGTTAACGATTATTGTGAAACCGGGAAGAACACCGCAATGACTCTAAGGCGCAAAGGGGGAATTGTTGATGGTTATTGAGTTATTAGGTGATAGAGGGATTGAGTGATTGAGTGATTGGGTGGTTGGGTGATTGAGGGATTGGGTGGTTGGGTGATTGAGTGATTGAGTGATTGAGTGGTTGAGTGATTGGGTGATTGAGGTAGGACGAATTGACTATTGAATATTGACAATTGACTATTGAAAAACAGACAAACACGCATCCATGTTTTAATCCCGTTATCCATTAATTCGTTAATTCGTTAATTCGAGAATCCGTAATCCATTAACGCATCCATGTTTTCATCCATTCATCTGGAGCGTTTTTTGCGACATCCCGATGACTTTTATCGGACGCCAATCCGAAAATCCGCCAATTCGCAAATCCGCCAATTCGTTAATTCGAGAATCCGTAATCCATTAACGCATCCATGTTTTTATCCATTTATCCACTAATCCGTAAATCCGCAAATCCGCCCATTCGCAAATCCGCCCATTCGCAAATCCGCCAATTCGCAAATCCGCCAATTCGCAAATCCGCCAATTCGCAAATCCGCCAATTCGTTAATTCGCCAATTCCCTGATAGTTATTGAGTTATTAGGTGATAGAGGGATTAAGTGATTGAGGTAGGACGAATTGAATATTGACTATCACCTACGCAAAGCTTCCTCCTTCGTTAAAACTACGGAGGACAGGTCGGTGATTAAAAATGATGAATGACGAATGATGATTGACGAATGATGATTGACGAATGACGAATGATGATTGATGATTGATGATTGATGATCACCTTCGCTAAAGTAGCGGCGATTAAAATTGACTATTGTTGATTGACGATTGACGATTGACTATTGACGAATGACACCCTACGCTGAAACTTAAGCATGAAATTCTGATTTAGCCAAGCTTCGGTGGATAAATCGGGAGTTAAAATTGCATGATTGCATGATGCATGCCACGGCGTAGTCGGTTTTTGACGAAGACGGGTTTCTTGTGATTTATTTGTTGTTTGTAATTTAGTATTGAATAGAACACGAACGACACCGACTACACTGAAAAACACGGAAAGGTTTTATCAGTGGGAATAAGTTGCAACCTCCAAATCCACAATCCATTTTTATTTCGCCTTTTTCTGCGGTCTCGGCGGCTCTGCGTGAAACTAAAGTTCAATATTGATTTTAGTTAAAAAGGGTTTGAAATTAAATAAGATTTACACTATGTTGTATTTAGACTTGAATTTAAGGGAGTTGGAACTTGAATCCATTTACTTTTCTTCTTGATTTACCTTTCGAAATAAACCTGACTAATCTAATAGATAATTATAAACTTTTACAAACAGCAATTAAGCGGACTCAAACTTTGCCGGGCAGCACACGCTTGGTTTTGAGGAATGAATATAAATTATACACGAACTACAAGTTTTGGGATGGGAGTTGAAAAACCATTAGATGAATAGTTACCGAACCAGGATAAATTACGAACATGACAAATAATGTTTTATTAAGAAAAAATAAAAAGCGATTAAATACCCATAATACAAGGCGGGATGGTTTTGCATTTATCCCTGCGGGACAACTGACTTTTATCCGGAAATGAGTTTTGAGTTTATACTAATTTCTAATATTTTTTTGCTCATTCCCGGATAAAATTCTATAGAGTTATATTTGCTGCTTTTTTGCTAACACAAAAATTTATAATAGATTTAGGATTAGCAATGCAATATTTTCAATCAACAAAGCTATTGGAAAAGATACTATATATAATATTAGGAATCGCTTTCGGTTTATTCGTAATCCCTCTAAAGTCATTTGCGGGAATTGTTTTGAATGAGATGGCTTTGAAAATGTCGCCCAACTTAATCCTACAATTATGGGGAACAACCACGTTTCTATTATTTGTAGTTATTCTTTTTTTAATTGTTCGAACACGGAACCTCCAAAGTAAATTTAATTACAAGCGTATTTATTTATTGGGGACATACTGGCATCGACTCAAACCATATTGCCCTTATTGTGGTGATGAACTTGATATTCAGAATAATACTTATCCTTTTTGTCATGGTTGTAATCATCGTATAAATTTTTGTGATCCAGCTTCTAATCAACAGTATAAAATTAATGAAGCTATTGAGTATGTTAAGACGCAAATATAACCAGCGTCTCAAGCGGAACGCTGTAGCCGGTCGTTTCATTTGCAGTTTGGCTTTGTCCTGTTTTTTATTCATTGTGCACCTATGGTAACATTGTCAGTAAATCATTTAATTAGTAGCGGAAACCTTTTGGCGTCCGCTTAAACGCAACGCCGTTATACTCATAGAAGGAAAAAATGCAAATAAATGAATTAAGAGAATATCAAGTAGATTTTGAAAAGGTGAGAAGCACCATCCCATCAAAATTCAAAGAATTGTTTAAAAAGAGAGATCAGTTTACAAAAGACTATTCTGTAAAAGCAATTTCTTCATTCAAACTTGATGATTATGTCATAGGTAAAGGCAAGCCATCATTCTGCAATAGAATAGAAAATGAATTAAATGAATGGGGCAATATTCATGGAAGTCCTGCAAAAAAATTTGGAATATATTATGGAGTTGAGGGAGAAGACAAAAAGGAGAAGTATAGAATTGGAAAAGCACAGTTTGGCGCTTCAATTGATGTAGCTTTTAAAAAGATAAAGGACTCTATAATTGAACTAATAGAAAATGAAAATGATTTTGCAAGATTAAAAAACAATCCTATTTCCCCTATGTTTAAGGGGAAAATCTTATCAATTTATCACCCTGATAAATTCCTAAATACCTTTTCTGCTAAATATTTGGACTATTTCATTAACATGTTAGGACTGGAGAACAATTCAAAATCAGCATTAGATAAACAAAACATATTGTTAGAGTTCAAAAAGGAAGATTCCGTTATGAAAGAATGGAGTGTTTTTGAGTTTAATGCCTTTTTATACTCTTCTTTTGGCACGCCAAATATTGATCTTAAAGAAGGAGATCTATCAAAAGACCTTAGAAGGTTTAAATTAGAAGATTTCCCTCCTATTGAAACTGTGAAATTCGAATTTATTGAATTGAAAACAGATCAACTTCCCACAAAGGAAGGTAAAAATATTAAAAAAAGAGAAAAAACCGATTATTCTGCTCAATCAAAAAAGTATAAAAGGATTGGAGATAGAGGAGAACAAATAGTTGTACTGGCAGAACGTCAAATATTAACTAAAAACGGGCGACCAGATTTAGCCAAAAAGGTCGATCATATTTCCAAGAGAGATGATAGTGTTGGTTATGATATAAATTCTTATGATCTTGATGGAAAAGCAAAGTTTATTGAGGTTAAGTCAACACTTAAAGATATAGGCATTAGGGATATTTATATCTCAAAGAATGAATTATCAACTGCAAAAAGCATAGAAAATTATTATTTTTATATAGTTTACAATGTTGGGGATAAAAAACCAAAAATTTGGAAAGTGAATGGTTGTGATTTCTTAAATGATACAAACATAGAAAAGATACCAATTCTTTACAAAATTAATTTCAAAACAAAATAAATAGCATAACGAGTGTTTCCAGCTGACGTTACCCGCCGCTCGTTCCTCGCTCTGGGAAATGCAGCTGAAACTGGCGTTATATGGCAAAAAAATTAAAGGATAAAAATGGATAATAAAGCTTTAGTTTTTGCAAAGTTAGCTGGAACATATAAGACCCTTGATACCATTTTAGGACCTCAAGGCAATAGACAAAGATTACACTTACATTTTAGACCTGAAGTTGTTCAAGAAGTTTTTGATAATTATATAAAACTATCTAATTCTTTAAAAGAATTAATACCGGAACTTTATTCTGATTTGCCTGAAAGAAAAATGCCTGAACCATCTGAAGGTGGCAGTATTGATAGGTCTTTTTTAGAAACTTTACAAAGGGATATGGATTATATTTTTGAATTAAATGCACAGTATACTGCAACAGATTCAAAAGAAAATATGGTTCCTCAAAGAATATTTATAAGTCACGGTTCGAGTAAAGATTGGATGCAAATCCAAAATTATATTGAAAAGGATTTAGAAATAAATACATTGGAACTTGCTCAAGAACCAAACAAAGGAAGAACAGTATTGCAAAAGCTAAATGAAGAATCTGATAAATGTTCATATGCAGTAGTTGTAATGACTGGTGATGATGTTATTTCAGACGGTGAGACAAGAGCAAGAGAAAATGTGATGCACGAAATTGGATATTTTCAAGGTAAGTATGGATTAGAAAAGGTATGTCTTTTATATGAAGAAGGAACAAATATACCAAGTAATATTCACGGTTTAGTTTATATACCATTTCCCAAAAGTATTATTTCTGCAACATTTGGTTCACTATCTAGGGAGTTAAAAGTATATTTTAAATAAGCCATATAACGTACTAAAGGATTAAAACGAAGTATACCGAGTTTTAATCCAGTGTTGAACTAAACCGCAAAGCGACTTAGGGCACGATTTGGAATTTGGATAAAGTATTACGGAGCTTTAGAATTTAGTGTTAGTGTGAAATAAGCGGAGTAAAAACAACATTGTTGTAATATTTTTGAAAATAGGAACATATAATTAAAGCAAAATGGTAAAAATTTGTTGATGTATTTAGAAATTAAATATTGATATCCGTTTACCTCAAAAAAATATTGTTGGCATTAAGCTGATCCGCATAGTGCGATAGTTTGCGTAGCTCTAGCATATTTTTTATCGTTTTTCAGATAAAGAAAATATTGTCTTATTTCTTCATTCGAAATTTGTTCGGGTGGTTTGTTGAAATATTCAAGTGGTTTCTTTACACGATAAATGTATGTCTCTTGAGTTCATTGAGAAAAGCCCCGCCTTCGTTAAAACTATGGCGGACAGGCGTAAAGCTGCATGTCTTCAATCATTTTTTTAATTAAATGGTTTATGATATGCCTCGTTTTAGTTATCGATAGTGATTTATGCTTTATCTCGGATGTCGGGAACCACTTCCCGACACTTGCTTTATGTTTTATCGTCAAGGCGTGGGCCTTGACGTCCAAGAATAAAACAGTAATTTAAAATTCATGAAACCGCTAATGCGTGGATTCGCTAATCCGCTAATTTTTACCAACCGACCTGTCCACCGTAGCCAAACTTCACTAATTGTTACGTTTGGTAAATTTTAACCCAACTTGGCCATTAGCAGCAAAAAACCAGTGAAAATCGAGGAAGGTGGCTGCCAAACAATGCGATTATGCTCCAAAAACGTTGTTGGTGATGCTGTTTCGTGATTGTAGTGAGGTACGGTACTTGTTTCTC
>JAIOZI010000063.1:25000-27136 GCA_021740785.1 Melioribacteraceae bacterium | reverse complement strand
CGGTACCACAATTTCACCGAGCTCGTGGTCGAGACAGTGCCCAGATCGTTGCACCATTCGTGCAGGTCGGAACTTACCCGACAAGGAATTTCGCTACCTTAGGACCGTTATAGTTACGGCCGCCGTTTACTGGGGCTTCGATTCAATGCTTTGCCGAAGCTAACATCTCCTCTTAACCTTCCAGCACCGGGCAGGTGTCAGTCCCTATACATCGTCTTAATTGACTTCGCAGAGACATGTGTTTTTGTTAAACAGTCGCCTGGGCCTTTTCACTGCGGCCTCTTTCAGCTCCAGATGTAAATTCTTTCACTTACTTGAGGCGCTCCTTCTCCCGAAGTTACGGAGCTAATTTGCCGAGTTCCTTAACCACGACTCACTCGAGCGCCTTAGAATACTCATCCCGTCTACCTGTGTCGGTTTGCGGTACGGTCTGATAGAACTCTCCCGTACGAAGTTTTTCTCGGCAGTATGATTACGATCAGTTTGTGTTCATAAGAACTCCCGTTCGTGCCTCAGCGTTGAGAAAGAGCGGATTTGCCAACTCTTTCCGCCTACACACTTAGACCACCTAATCCGACAGGTGGCTGACCTTCACTCCTGCGTCACTCCTTACGGTCAAACGAATTATACCAGGTACAGGAATTTTGACCTGTTTGCCATCGCCTACGCATTTCTGCCTCGGCTTAGGATCCGACTAACCCTGAGATGATTAGCATTGCTCAGGAAACCTTAGACTTTCGGCGGCTCGATTTTTAATCGAGCTTATCGTTACTTATGCCAACATTTGCTTTTCTGTGCGCTCCAGTTTACCTCGCAGTAAACCTTCAGTGCCCACAGAATGTTCCTCTACCATTTCATAATGAATCCACGACTTCGGCAAGTAGTTTAGTCCCGGATATTGTCGACGCTAAGTCGCTTGACTAGTGAGCTATTACGCACTCTTTAAATGAGTGGCTGCTTCTAAGCCAACATCCTAGTTGTCTGAGCAACTTAACATCCTTTCTCTGTTAACTACTATTTTGGGGCCTTAGTCGGTGGTCTGGGTTGTTTCCCTTTTGGCGATGAAGCTTATCCCCCACCGCCTGACTCCCGGAGAACATGTATATGGAATTCGGAGTTTGTCTGGGTTTGGTACCCTTGTGAGGGCCCTAGCCCAATCAGTGCTCTACCTCCATTACATTTTAGTCCGAGGCTAGCCCTAAAGCTATTTCGAGGAATACGAGCTATCTCTGAGTTTGATTGGCCTTTCACCCCTACCCTCACCTCATCCAAGTGGTTTTCAACCCACAATGGTTCGGACCTCCATCCCGTTTTACCGGGACTTCATCCTGGACAAGGGTAGATCACTCAGTTTCGCGTCTGCCCCATGTTACTGTACGCCCATTTCAGACTCGCTTTCGCTACGGCTGCCCCGCTTAACGGGTTAACCTTGCAACACAGGAGCAACTCGTTGGCTCATTATCCAAAAGGCACGCTGTCACCCCGATAAATCGAGGCTCCAACTGCTTGTAAGCACACGGTTTCAGGTACTATTTCACTCTCCTGTTAGGAGTACTTTTCACCTTTCCCTTACGGTACTTATTCACTATCGGTCACGAATTAGTATTTAGCCTTACCAGATGGTTCTGGCTGATTCCCACAAAATTCCACTTACTTCGTGGTACTCGGGAGGATTATCAAGGAAGTTATATTGTTTTCACTTACGGGACTATCACCTTCTATGGTTGAACTTTCCAAAACATTCAGTTAACAATATAATTTTTTACTTCCCGACCTATTTACAGTTTGGTCAGATAAAATCCCACAACACCGACAACACAACGACTGTACTCTTTAACATGTTGTACGGTTTAGGCTGTTTCCCTTTCGCTCGCCACTACTAAGGAAATCATAGTTATTTTCTTTTCCTCCGGGTACTTAGATGTTTCAGTTCCCCGGGTTTGCTTCAATATCCTATGTATTCAGATATTGATATCCAGACATTACTCTGGATGGGTTGCCCCATTCGGAAATCCGCGGGTACTAGGTTATTTCCACCTCACCGCGGCATATCGCTGGTAATCGCGTCCTTCATCGCCTTCTCGTGCCAAGGCATCCACCGTGTGCCCTTAGTAACTTAACCAAAAAATTTATTTA
>JAIOZI010000063.1:0-22500 GCA_021740785.1 Melioribacteraceae bacterium | reverse complement strand
ACCTTTTATTGGCTTATCTGCTTTTGATCCAGACGTTTCTTGTCTGTATGTACCTGCGCTGAGCTTGTCGAAGCATCGAGATGACCGGGCAATTAATATTAATATTTACCGGGATTGTTTTAACGTATCAATATAATGTATAGTGTCATTTTTTTTAAAGCACTATTTGTGATCTATTAAAAAGTTTTGGGAAGCACTGAGTACAATATCTTTTTCTTAATTCCATTCTCTTTTTTTCTATTGAATATTCTTGTATCGGTTATCACAAGTTCTAATTTTATTCTTATTTCATCAGATTTTGGAACACACACTAAAATAAAACTGTATAATCCGAACTTGACTTTATATTCTAATTTAGTATATTGGAAATCAAGTTTACATTTTGGAAGAGGTTCTATTGCTAAAGGGGAACGGTGCATAAACGATCCACTAACTAAATGTAAAGGAGGGGGACATGAAAAGCCCTAGCAATAGTAATCTAAAAAACAATCCATTAGCTGATCTTATTAGTGATGATATTTACGACCTGCTTATTAGTCGTGGATTAATTAATGAGAAATCGGTTAGAGATTATCAAATTAGAAAAAAGTTTAAAGAACTTCGTTCTCTCAAAGTAAGCGCAAGTGATGCGATTGATTCCTTGAGAGAAGAGTATCCATATTTACAGTTTGATACAATTAGAAAAATAGTTTATCAAATACAAAAGTAAATATATTCTTGACAATAGGTAATGCTTAACATATATTTAGATAACACTCTTTCAAAGATTTAATAATCTTTGAGTTTGTGAGTTTGCCCAGTGTCTCCCCCCAACACTGGGCTTTTTTAATAAATAAAAATATTGTTGGAATTATGTCAAAATCTAAAAGAAAAATTCGAGCTCAAAAAACAAAACTCCAATCCCCCTTTAAAGATTATTTTGATAAGAGTAATTACATATTACTAGCTACCGGTGTTGTGATTGTAATTATCGGTTTCTTTCTGATGGCGCAAGGCCCGTGGGATAATCCTGTTTCTATGACAATCTCACCGCTAGTTTTACTTGTTGCTTATTTGATCATATTCCCCCTCTCAATCATGTATAAGAAAAAACGAACCGGTTCAAAAGAAAATGTATCTAGCGAAAGTTAAAGGAAATATTGTTTCTACACAGAAAAACATTCATCTTGTTAGTCACAAATTACTAATTGTACAACCGCTAGATCTTAATGGCAATCTCACCGGCACCCAAGAAATGATAGCACTTGACCAAGTTGATGCAGGCATCGGAGATACGGTGTTAGTTGCGAAAGAAGGTGATGCAGTTCAGCAAATACTAGGACATAAAAATGCCCCGGTTAATACTATGATTATTGCAGTAGTCGATGATATCGAAAATAGCGAAAACTGAATGAGCTGAAATTTATTTTGAATTTCCAAGATTTGGCATACCTTAAACTAATTCTATCGACCGAGGGCATAGGTCCCTCAACTCTATTACTGCTTTACTCAAAATTTCGGGACTTCCAGTCAGTTTATGATGCATCTTTTTCATCGTTAGTAAATATCAATGGAATAAATAAATCTACAGCCGAAAAGATAATTGGTGCTCGACGAAGACTAGATGAAGTAAAAACCAACCTCGAAAAAGAATTATCATTCCTTAATAGAATTAATGCTCGAATTATTACGCTATGGGATGACGAATATCCAGACCTTCTGCGCAAAATTTATCTACCACCGCTATGTTTATACATAATGGGAAAGTTCACTGATTATGATAATCAATCATTTGCAATTGTAGGAACCAGGCAGCCGACCGAATATGGTAAAATTCAAGCTGCGAAGATAACCAAAGAATTGATAAATTATAACATAACAATTATCAGTGGAATGGCTCGCGGTATTGATTCATGCGCACATAGAGCCGCAATTAAAAATAACGGCAGAACTATTGCTGTTATTGGTTCCGGTTTAGATGTTATCTATCCGCCTGAAAACAGAAAACTCTTTTATGAAATAATTGAAAATGGATCTGTGATTTCCGAATATCCATTGGGTACAAAACCGGATGCAAAAAATTTTCCTCAACGTAATAGAATTATATCAGGACTTTCACTCGGCACTTTAGTAGTTGAAACAAAATCAACCGGGGGCGCGCTGCAAACTGCCGCATATGCATTAGATCAAAATAGGGAAGTATTTGCATTACCTGGAAATATTGATTCTCTGCAAAGTCAAGGAACCAATATGTTAATAAGAAAGGGGGAAGCTAAATTGATTCAAAACACGAACGATATCTTGGTTGAGCTTCAATTAAAACTGCAGCCGGCGGTGGGAAAAAATATTCCAAAACCGAAAATTGATTTGAATTTATTTGAAGAAAAAATTTTATCCCATTTAACCAAGGATGGAATGCATATTGATCGTATTGCAGAAGAAGTATCAATGTCAACCTCTGAATGTCTTGTTCATTTACTCTCGCTTGAATTCAAGGGATTGGTGAAGCAGCTTCCGGGTAAGTTATTTATGAAACTTTAGTACTTCTTTTTTCCCTTCCATATAGATTTCAATCTTTCTCTTAGTTTTATTTCCTGCCCATTTTCAGTTGGTATGTAATATTGCTTACCCTTTAGTTCTTTCGGCAGATAATCTTCATCTATAAAATGATCGGGATAATCATGCGGATATTTATACGCTTTGCCGTAATCGAGTTCTTTCATCAATTTAGTTGGAGCATTGCGCAAATGAAGCGGAACTTTATATAATGACTTATTTCTAACATCAGAAAGTGCATTATCAATAGCAAGATAGGATGCGTTGCTCTTAGCAGATGAAGCAAGGTATGCCGTGCATTGTGCAAGAATTATTCTAGCTTCCGGCATTCCGATTTTTTCAACAGCCCCGAATGCAGCTTCAGCTAAAACTAATCCGTTTGGAGATGCGTTCCCGATATCTTCGGACGCAAGTATCACAAGACGACGTGCAATAAAAATTGGATCCTCTCCCCCTTCCAGCATACGGGCTAAATAATATATCGCAGCATCGGGATCACTGCCGCGAACACTTTTAATAAATGCAGATATTACATTATAATGTTCTTCCCCGGCTTTATCGTAAACAATGTTTTTATTTTGAAGAACATTTTCTATTACTTCCTTCGTAATTCTAATTTCATAATTATTTATCGACTGAACAATCGCAGATTCAAAAATGCTCAACAAAATCCTGCCATCACCACCGGAAACATAAAACAAAAAATCTTTATCAATTTCTTTTAAAGGAAGTTTTGAAATAAACGAATCTTTAGAAATTGCAAAATTCAAAATACTTTCGAGATCATTCTTGGTTAATTCATTCAGAACATAAATACGTACCCTGGAACGCAGCGCCGGAATAACTTCAAATGACGGATTTTCTGTTGTAGCACCAATTAATATAACTTCTCCCGATTCAACCGAAGAGAGAAGCGCATCCTGCTGAGCTTTATTAAACCTATGTATCTCATCAATAAATAAAATGGTTCTTTGATTATGCTGCAAATTCAACTGGGCTCGTTCAATGACCTTCCGCACATCTTTTACACCGGATGAAACAGCATTCAGTTTATAAAATTCTGAGTTGGTTTGATTCGAAATTATTTTTGCTAGAGTTGTTTTACCGGTTCCGGGAGGACCCCAAAGTATGAATGAGCTTAATGTATCCTGTTCAACCATTACTCTAATTGGTTTACCCGCTCCAACTAAATGCGTCTGCCCTTGAAATTCATCAAGTGTCTGTGGTCTGGCTCTTTCCGGCAGCGGAACCTGCGGTATGTCGAATTTATTTTTCAATACTTATTGCTCTTCAATCTTTATTGCAATCTCATCTTCACTCAACATATGATACTTTTCCCTCGCAACTTCTTCTATTTTGTGAAGTTCCGATTTCAACAAACCGATTTCTTTATCAAGAGTAATCATTTCTGCTTCCGCCGCTTCAATTGAGTTCTGCAATTCACTCAACTGATTTGACAATCGTAAATACTTTAAAATTCCATACTCGTTAAAAAATAGAAATGAAGCGACAGCTAAAAAAATCAAGAAATAAATAAATCTTCTTATACCTTTACCAGTAGTCTTCACATCAAAGCATACTTTATTATTTTATCAATCAGTTTATTAAAATCGATACCAACTGCAGCAGCCATTTTTGGTATTAAGCTGTGACTTGTCATTCCAGGTAAAGTATTTACTTCGAGACAGTATGATTTATTATCATTCGTTAAGCGAAAGTCAACTCTTCCGTAATTTGCGCATCCGACCGAATTATATGCTAAAAGAGCCTGCTGTTGAAGATGATTCTTAACGTCATCCGGCAGTTCCGCCGGCACAATATATTCACTCATGCCGTCTGTGTATTTACATTCGTAGTCGTATAATCCGTGCTTCGGAATTATTTCCAATACCGGAAGCGCTTGTTGATCAAGAATCCCCACGGTCAATTCTCTGCCGGGGATGTATTGTTCAACCATCACTTTGTTTGAGTACTTAAATGCATCAGCAATTGCATGACTAACCTCAACATCTCCCCTGCACAAAGTTAATCCAAAGGTAGAGCCTTGATCATTTGCCTTAATTATGCATGGATAGCCAAAAAATTTTTTGATTTTTTGTTTGATAATAGAGTGGGATTCATCCGGGGATTCGATCATAAACCATGTTGGAGTTTTTACATCAAAGTGTTGAAACATAATTTTTGACATTGTTTTATCCATCGCAAGAGCGCTTGATAAAACTCCCGCCCCCGTATATTTGATTCCCCTCAATTCCAATAAAGACTGAACGGTACCGTCTTCGCCCCATTTTCCGTGAAGCGCGATAAAAACTACATCTACATCATCAAACAAATCAGAGTTTATGCATCTCACATAATTTATATTGCTAACTTCTGTGAAATCAATATCCTTCTTAAAAAAATCAGCTTCATTATCCGGCTGATCAATTCCATATGCGGGATCGATGATTTTGTATCGGTAACCTAAATCCTTCACAGATACTAAAATAGCTTTACCGGATTCCTTTGAAACTTCCCTTTCCGGGGAAGATCCGCCAACTAATACGGCAATTGTAATTTTTTCGTTTTCCATAACTTTCACTAAAATTAATAATCCAAACGATTACGTTTATCGATTTTTAATCCGTAATTATCCTCTGCTATTTCATACAACTCTTTTAGTTTTAAAAGCGGTAATGATTTCTCTCTGCCTACTTGCCTGGCAGCAAATAATGTCTTAGCAAAATGCTCAAGCTTTTCCATTTTAAAATATGCATCCCGGATAGACTTGCCGAGAGTAACCGCTCCATGATTCTCAAGTAAAAATGCCCATGCATAATCGATGTGAGGCAGCATTGAATTCGGAAGTTCATCGGTGGAAGGCGTAGCATATTTACAAAGAGGAATTTTACCTAATGTAAGTATAACTTCCGGGAATACCGGTCTTGATAAATCTTCGCCGACCGCAGCAAAAGCTGTTGCGTATGTAGGATGGCAATGAACAACCGCATTTACTTCCTTCCTTTTTTTATAAGCAAGCAGGTGTATCAAAACTTCAGTTGATATTCTTCCTTTTCCTTCAACTTTATTTCCATCATAATCAACAATCATCAAATCATTTTCTTGTAACTCACCCTTGCTTCTTGCGGATGGTGTAATCAAAATATGGTTTTGATCTAAACGTAGGGATAAGTTACCGTCGAATGCGGATACAAATCCCTTTTGATATACTTTATGGCAAGCATCAATCAAATCTTTTCTTAAGTACATTTACTTTCCAATTGCTCAATCAGTTTTAAATTTACCAATCCATCTGTGCCTGTAACTATCGGAATGCGATTATTCATAAATGACTTTTGAATTGATCGAATCATGTGATTCATTTTATTAGCCCGCTTACGGAATGATTTTTTCTTTTCATCCTTCAAATCAATTGTAAGCTTTGCCGACACATTTTTCTTTCCAATAAAGTTCTCAATACTTATCGCACCATTATAACCAAGTATTTCAACACGGTTAAATGCTTTCTTTGTGTTGAATGTAACATTGAACTGCCCGTAACCGCCTTTTTCAAATTTTGTGATTCCTGCGGCAAAATCATCAACTTCACTTTTATAAATAACATTATCAACATAGCCGGTAATTTCAGTAATTTCTCCTCCGAAATATCGCAGCAAATCAATCAGGTGTGTACCCAGATCACGAAGCACACCGCCGCCTAATTCTTTTTTGAAACGATAGTTGTTAGTCGGAGCCAGCTCAACATTAAAATTTGCCGATACTGAAATAATCTTTCCGATCATTCCCTTTTCAATTAGTTCATTTGCTTTTTGTATCAAGGGATGGAACCTGTAAATATAATCCACGGCGAATTGCACATTATTCTCTTTACATGTGCTTACCATTTCTTCTGCCTGCTGTGAGTTTACTGCCATTGGTTTTTCGCAGAGAATATGCTTGCCTGCTTTTGCCGCTTTAATTACCTGCCAATAATGATCGGCATTATTACTGGAAATATAGACGGCTTCAATATCAGTCTTAAGAAATTCATCGAAATTATCATAACAGCTTTCTGCTGTAAATTTTTGACCAATATATTTTGCGCGGTTAATATCGGAACTATAAACCGAAATCAACCTGTTTCGCTTGAACAATTGAAGAGAAGGTAGAAAATTGTGTTCAAGAAAAACACCGCAGCCGGCAACGCCCCATTTTAATCTCTTAATCCTGCTCTTGGGTGAATGGATTTTGGATTTACCTTTTGATAATAACATATTATTAGATGTTACCTTTTAATTTATTCATCAGTTTTGTTATTGGTTCCGGGTTCTGCATTATATAGAAATGTACTGCCGGAACATTTTTATTCAATAATTCTTCAACTTGCTTGTAAGTCCATTCAATTCCAATATCAAGCACATGCTCGGGTTTAGCGGATGCAATTTCATCTGCCAATTCATCAGGCAGATCAATGTAAAAATGCTTTGGTATAGTGTTTACTTGCTTTTTTGATGTGAGAATTTTCAGACCGGGGATAATCGGAGCTTTAATTCCTTCCTCACGACAAAGTTTTTCATAATTATAAAATTTTTCATTATCAAAAAACATTTGTGATACAATATATTCAGCACCTGCTTCAATTTTTTGTTTTGTAAATCTTATTTCGGTTTTCAAGTTCGGAGCTTCGAAATGCTTCTCCGGGTAACCGCCAATACCTACACAAAAATCCATCGGTTCAGCATCAAGCAATGTGTCCTCTAAATACAAACCTTTATTGATATCAGTAATCTGTTTAACTAAATCTATTGCATAATTATTTATGCTTCGACCATAACGGATAGGCTTTCTGAATCCACTATCATCACCGCGGATTGCTAGTACGTTATCAATCCCCAAATAGTGAAGTTCGATTAAAAAATCTTCCGTCTCTTCTTTTGTAAAACCATGACAAATAACATGCGGTACCGCATCAACTTTATACTTATTTTGAATCAATGCACAAATTCCAAGTGTACCGGGGCGTTTTCTTTTTATCTTAACTTCAAAGCCGCCAGTTGCTGTCTCTTCATAAATTGCTTCGGCAGCATGGCTTGTAATATCTATAAACGGCGGTTTATATTTTTCAATGGCATCAAGAACTTCCATTAATCCATATACGTTTCCACCTCTTTTCGGCGGTATTATCTCGAAACTTATTAACGTCTCTTTTGCTTTATCTAAATGCTCTATAACCTTCATTGTCACCTTTCTTTTTAACCTGTTAATTTAGCATTTTCTTCTATTAACTTCTCTTGTAATTAGTTTTCTCAATTTGGATTTATAACAAAAAGTTTATAGTTGGAATTTTCGATTGAATCCTGATCGGTATTTATTTTCAAATATTTTCCATCTAACCACATATCTGTCATATCATTATAATGGCTGCTCATTATGTGACCGGATTGACCGGTCGGCAGAATAAAATAACATATATTCGGTTCAGCAAAATCTACTATGAATCTCATTGATGGACCGAGTTTAACCTTATATGGGTCACGGAATGAATACTCCGTATTAAAGATTGTCGTACCGTCACCGCTGATAGGAAACGGACCGACATTCACTAAATTATCAACCACCGGCGAAATTCCGTTGAACGCATGATTGAAAGTTATTGTATGTATTTTTCCCCATTGCCACTCTGCAATATTTTTGCCCAATTTATTTTCCAATTCAGTAATTGCATCAACCAAGGATTTTCTGATGATCATATCGCGGGTTTCATTTTCATCGGTTGTTATATCATCGAACCAAGATGAATTGTCTGCGGTGAGCATTTCATAAATTTTCCGGTACGGTACATTTGCGATAAAAATATATTCTTCGAATAATTTCTCACCCATTTCATCAATAAAAATATTGCGAAGTAAGTTTTGATAAAACGTGAGAAATATTGCAGGAACTTGACTATCCTTATCCATAACAAAATCCCAGTTCTCAAAAAGTTCAAGAGATAGTTTCAAATTTTTGTCGGTTAATTTTACATCACGAAATGCACTGTGTATGAATGGTGTGATGCTTTCAGCATGATGTGAATAAAAATCCACTTGATATTTTTTATAATCTTCAACTGAGTGTTTATTCTTTGAAGTAAGGAGTTCGACAATTCGTTCGATTCGCGACGGAGGTTCCCAAAGATTCCCGATATGATATGGAAAATCTTTAACCGTTTTATTATTCGCCGATGCAATAAAATTCTCTGGCGGATCATATAATTTCGGCATTTCATTATAGGGAACAAATCCAACCCAGTCATTTTCGGATGATGTACCGTCATAAACCAGCGAGGGACTTAGATTTTTTCTAATCGGAAGCTTTGCAGCGCAAACGTAACCAATATGACCATCAACATCTGCATAAACAAAATTTTGACCCGGCACAGTAAAATTACCGATTGCATTCTCGAACTCTTTCCAATTCTTCGATTTATTTGCATTAATGATCGCGTACATTTCATCACTAAAATCGAGTGCAGTCCAACGCATACTTACATCAGCTATATTTTGATATTCATTGGGAGCGATTGATTTATAAGAATGAATACCGGAAATCACCGGTCCACGATGAGTGCTATAAATATCAATTTCAACATCGGCGGAATCTTTTACATAAATCGTATCAGTAAAAAACTCGAGATCTTTCCATTCGTTATTAAGCAAATATTTTGTGCGGGTGCTGTCGAATTTTTCAACATAAAAATCGGCATCGTCCGCCATTACATTAGTCATCACCCACGCTATGCTGTTGTTTTTACCAATTACCATTCCGGGAACACCGGGGAGGCTAAATCCCATCACATTCCAGTTTGGTGATTTAACAACGGCAGTGAACCACTTTCCGGGAATTGAAAATCCCAAATGCGGATCGTTGGCAATTATTGGTTTTCCGGAAACGGATTTTTTTTCATTCACTACCCAATTATTCGAACCGATATGCGTACCGGGAATTCCCATAAATTCTCTAAACTTTTGATCTGTTTTAATTAAATCGGTGGATACCTCTGCAAACTCTTTTATTCCTTCCGGGATTATTAAAGGAGCATTCTCAGGAAAATCCGGAATAATTTCCCTAATTTTTTCCTCATCAAATTTTTGCAGAAGATGTGTGAACGCAATGTCCATCCACCAACTAATATTTAATTCCCAAGCCATTAATTTTGCAATCACTAAACTATGTTCCGGTTTCCACAATTCCGGATCATACCCAAGCAGATCAAATTCAATCTGATAATTTCCTTTGTGAGTTCTTATAAATTCATTAACTCCTTTTGAATAAGCTTCAACGAGTGATCTGCTTATTGTGCTGTAATTATGATAATTCTCAACAACATGCTTCATCAAACCGATGGTTTTAAACATTTTGTCAAACGGTAATGTTTGAGTACCGAGCACCTCCGAAAGTCTTCCGGCGGCGGCTCTGCGTGTTAAATCCATTTGGAATAATCTCTCCTGAGCGTGAACATAACCCATAGCATAGGCGGCGTCTTCATCATTACCAGCAATAATATACGGGACGGCGAAACTATCCCGATATACTTTTATTGATTTATTAATTCCATTAACGGAAATAACACCTTCATAATCAGGAACGGGTCCTGTCAAAATTTGATAAGATAAAACTCCCGCTGCAGCCAGAAGCACGATAATAGTACTCACAACACCGATTGAAATTTTATGCCATTTTTTCATTTTGTCACATATTTATTGTTGGTTGAATTACAAAGAGTTAATCAAAATCTTTATATTTGTCTTCAAAGTCATTTACTTAATCGAGGCGTTTCATGGATATCATATCAATCATAATTGCAGTTTCGCTTATTGGAATCATTTTTATTCTTTTAGTTCTGCTCTCAAAAATATCAAAAATAAATACATCGGCAATTGAAGAAAGCATTAAAAATCAATTAACGCAAACTAATGAAAAATTTGAAAAGATTATTCGCGATGAATTCTCACGCAACCGTGAA
The DNA here is from genome assembly GCA_021740785.1 of Melioribacteraceae bacterium. Taxonomy (GTDB): domain Bacteria; phylum Bacteroidota; class Ignavibacteria; order Ignavibacteriales; family Melioribacteraceae; genus JAIOZI01. The sequence goes on along the minus strand of JAIOZI010000063.1, from coordinate 11,981 downwards.
GAAATAACGCGCAATTCAAAAGATCAGCGGGAAGAATTAAGCAACTCATTAAAACTATTCAGCGATCAGTTATTCAGCAGGATGAGTGAAGTTTCTAAAATGCAGAAAGATCAACTTGGTAATTTTAAAGACCAGCTAGGCAGCTTTGAAGAACGAATGAATAAACTAACTCAGACACTCGAACAGAAATCGGATAAACTTCAGGATAAAGTATCGGAACATCTGAATAAAATGGTTGATAATAACGAGAAGAAGCTTGAGGAAATGCGCAGAACGGTTGATGAGAAATTGCACGAAACTTTGGAAAAACGTCTCGGGGAATCTTTTAAACTCGTAAGTGAAAGATTGGAATTAGTTCATAAAGGTTTGGGTGAAATGCAATCATTGGCTAACGGTGTCGGGGACTTGAAAAAAGTACTTACAAATGTTAAGACACGCGGAACATGGGGTGAGATTCAACTTGAAAATTTATTAGAACAAGTTCTCACACTTGATCAGTATGAAAAGAATGTTGCGACAAAACCGGGCAGCAATGCAAGGGTTGAATTTGCAATAAAACTTCCCGGCAGAAATAATGAAAAAGATGAAGTTGTATGGATGCCGATTGATTCAAAGTTTCCGCTGGAAGATTATCAGCGAATGGTCGAAGCCCAGGATACTGCAAATGTTGCGGCTCTTGAAGAAGCATCAAAAGCATTGGAAAATAGGATCAAGTCGGAAGCAAAAACTATTTCCGAAAAATATTTAGCCCCGCCTAATACAACTGATTTTGCATTTCTCTTTTTACCGATTGAAGGTTTGTATGCCGAAGTTCTTCGCCGACCGGGATTATTTGATTTCGTTCAACGCGAATACCGTGTTACGATTGTAGGTCCAACTACTTTTCTTGCAGTATTGAACAGTCTTCAAATGGGATTCCGTACACTTGCAATCGAAAAACGATCGAGCGAAGTTTGGAAATTGCTCGGTGCAGTAAAAACAGAATTCGGGAAGTTCGGTGACTTGCTGGATAAGACACACAAAAAACTTCAAGAGGCTACAAACTCGATTGATACCGCTTCAAGAAAATCGCGGACGATTGAACGCAAGCTTCGGGATGTACAGGAATTACCTTCAACCGATACGCTGAATCTTTTAATGAGTGAGGATGAAGATCAGCAAAGCCGGGAAATTGAGGATTGATAATTAATCTAATCATCAAAAGCTTTTATATTTATCAACTTTTGCCGTGGTGTTCAATCAAGATTTCCCAGTTGTAAAAACCGCGCAATTGAAATGACCTTAAATTAATTAGCCGCAGAAGACACAGACCAACAAAGATGAATTGAACAAACAAAATCATTAGAAACAAAACGCAAAGGGCTTAGTGGTGTATGTAATAAATTATCTATCTTTTCTCACTTTATTATTTACTAACGTCCACATGCATTCTTTTATACATACCCTCACTAAGCCTTGCTTTTATCCGTATAATTTTTTTTAATCAACCATTTGCAACCACAAAATAACAACTACAATTAGTTTTTTATAACCTGCTTTCGTAAAATGGTTTTCATTTTTCCCGGCACGGTTTTCCTCGGATCGCTTAAATATATTTCATGGTGATACTTTACTAAATTACAGCCTTCATTTTTTGCGGCGCTTTCCATTTTGTAAATTGTTTTGTACTCTTCATCATAATCGCCGATGTGGAGCATTTGGAAACATTCACCTTCCAAAAATTTTTCAATCCGGACATCATCAATAAAACCGTTTTCTTTCTTCTTTTTAGTTTTATCAACGGCTTCAATAAACATTGATTTGGTTATATGATCCGGCTGTAAAATCATCAGTGTATATTTCCAATTATCTTTCAATTTTGCATCAACTGTTTTGTCTTTCAAGTCCCATAATCCTTCCAGCGGCATAACAACAAAATCCATCGGATTAGTATTGTTGTTTTTCGATAGGAATTTTATGCAATATGCAATTCCGTAAAGTGCTTCAACCGATTTTTGAAATACCGGTGATGTGCCGGGTGAAAATCCTTTTTCAATTTCACCGTCTATCATTAAGAATTTCAATTGAGGTACATTTACTCTATTCGGTTCTTTTGCAGAGGGTTTGTAAAGTGACCTATATTCTTTTTTTAAATCCAATTTTATCATTACTCTTCCTCCACAAATAATTGAACCTCGGTTAAGTAATTAGCGGGATTACCTTTGAAAATGATACCCGGACCTTTGATGTAAATTTCTCTTGAAGGAAACATTACTTTTATGTTCTTCTCTTTAACGTATTCAAATAATTTCTTATAGGTTTCGCTAAGGTAATCATAAGGTCCCTTGTGAATTAAGCTTATGCACCTGCCCCCTCGTAATTCGCGCACACTTATATCGTCAACATTTTTTCCTTTCCTAACCGGCAAACACGTTTCAAAATCCGCATCGTCCTCCTTGTATTCACCGTCGTAATAAATGCTCAATGGTTTGCCGTTAATCTGTCTTCCGAACTTTTTTGCAATTAACGAAAAGCCTTTCCCGGCTTCGCTGTACTTTCCTTTCATACGATACCCGGCAATTAATAAAGTGTCCACTACCTTTTCTTCTATTTCAAAACTGACATCATTTTTCATTTTACTCTCCTTTTCTTTTTGAATTATTGATTCCAGGGAGTTTGATATATTTTTGTAACGGTCGATTTTTTCATTTACCTCTTCAAGCTTATGTTTCAGTTGAAGTAAAATGTCCGCTTCATCGCTGCATTCGTCCAGTACTTCTTTTATTTCCAACAGGCTGAAATCATAACTTTTGAGAATTTTGATTGTCTTTGCCCGCTCGTAATTTAAATGGTTGTAATAACGATAGTTTGTAAATTCATCTACTTCAGCGGGAATCAAAATTCCTTTTTCATGATAAAGACGCAATGATTTTACAGTAAGCGAAGTTATCCTTGAAAATTCACCAATACTATATTTCATAACTCTCCGGTTAATTAAAAAGAAAGTCGACTTTCAATTTCAAATATAAGCAATGCCCCAAGGGTAGAGTCAAGAAAAAATTATATTGATTTGAGATTATTGGTAAGCGTTTTTTGAATACAAGCTAAAACAACATTTCATTAAGTCTATTTACCGGAACTATTGATTGGTATCAATATGAATAAAAAAGTTATCGCCTGCAGCTTTTAATTTTCCTGCATGCAAAGCTCATTAAATTTGATTAGCTCATTTTCTTCGCCGATTGCTATCAATTTATCGCCGGCTTGGAATTTTGTATCCGATTTCGGATTGTACATAAATTTTCCCGTCTCTCGTGAGATTGCAACAATGATGATGTTGAGTTCTTTTCTCACAGGCGAATCGGCGAGAGTTTTGCCAACCAGTGGAGATGAAGCGTGAACAGTAATTTCTTCCAGACTAATATCAACATCGGTGCTTCGCGCTACTCCATCAATAAAATCAATTACACCCGGACGAAGTAAAAGTTGTACCATCCGGTTGCCGCCCAACTCATAAGGTAAAACTACCTTATCTGCCCCCGCCTTCATAAGTTTTGATTCCGTACCATCGTCGATTGCACGGGCAACAACAAAAATATTTTTATTCAGTTCTTTTGCCGTTAAGGTTGTAAAAACATTTTCGGCGTCTGTTTTAACAACAGAGACGAGTCCTTTTGCTCTTTCAACTCCGGCTTTAATAAGCGCATCGTCACTAGTAGCATCACCATTTACATAAAGAAGTTCCCTCTCAATTAAATCATCAATTTTCACGGGATCATTTTCTACAACAACAAATAACTCCTTATTCTCTTTAAGTCCCTCACAAATTTGCTTACCCATTCTACCGTATCCGCAAACAATATAATGATTTCCAATCATCTCCAATTTTCTACTCATTCTTTTCCTCCTAAAAACTTGTGATTCTATCAAAAACTGAGCTGCCTTACTTCCTGTATATGCTATTGTTATGACGCCGGTAATAATTAAAAATAGGGTAAACAATCTACCGGTTTCCGATAAGTCATGCACTTCCTTAAAGCCGGTTGTAGAAATCGTTATAACGGTCATGTACAGTGAATCGATAATTGAATATTGATCTTCCAATAACTCATAGCCGATAGTGCCTACTATGATTAAAGTAAAAAGAAAACCCAATCCGTACTTAAACTGCAATAATGATTTCTGATGCATTTCATCCAAAAATGTTTTTAAGATCAGGTAACTAAAAACGAAAAAATAGAGGTAACATTCAAGTTTTATTATACCTGTTTGTATCACCCCCAAAAAACGGTATTAATTCAATCATGAAAATTTTAGAAAAATAGATTTGATAAAATCTCCGGTGGGATTTGCTGTTTTTACTAAAATCCAATTTTTCAAAGCAGATAATTTTCTAAACAAATCTTATGTATATAACACCAAAATTCACCGCATCTCCTTTGAATTTAGCGAGAATATTTTTCAACTCCGAACTTGAAGTCCAAACCTTAAGATCAAGCACCATAGATTCATTCAAGGAATAGTTGAATTCGGCGCTTCCTAATTTTGAAAGATAATCTATACAGCGAAAACTTTGTTCGAGTCGTTCAGGAATAAACTCAATTGAAATACAGCCAACCGGCTGTGACAAACCCTTAAGTACTTCAAGTTCATATCCTTCTACATCAATTTTGATAAAACCGGGGACACCGTATTCCTTTATCAAATTATCTAAAGTTGTTAGTTCAATTTCCTCAGTTTTATTCCAGCTTAAATCTCCAAATCTTCCGCTTGCTCTTACAGAATTTATCCACTCCTCAGAAAGTGATGATACAGTGTGAAAATCACCTATGCGTATTGAAGCTTTACCCGGCAACGAAGAAAGACCTTTAGAAACAATATTAATATTGCTGTTTTTTCCGAAAGATTTATCAAGGATATTTACACATCTTTTTTGCGGTTCAATTGCTATTACCCTGGCATTTAATTTTAAAAAGATTTTTGATCTATTGCCGCTATTTGCCCCGACATCAAAAACCAGGTCATCAGATTTTATAAATGATGAATAAAATTTCAGCATTTTGTCATCAGTCGAACTCCATTTATGGTTGCGTTTGATCTCTTTTTGGTCTTGATAACATTGATATAATTTTGAATTATAAACTATGTTTTTGATTCCTCTCATATTTCCTGCTGTTATTAGATTCTAAAAAAATTAATTATCGTCAATTCTAGATTAGAAAAAAGAAAGAGAGAATATACGAAAATAATGAATACTTTTATGTACTACCTTTAATTTTCGTTCGCCTCATGTATTTCATTAAATTTTCTAACCATGTAAACAGTTTTTCTTCATTCACCGATAAAAATCCTCAATTTACCGATTTCTTTTTCATATTTTGAAACCACGGGATTAATTTGGCGTCAGAATGAAAAAAGGAGGACAAAATGCCTACAGACAAAAGTTCAAAAGCCCGACATTGGTTCGGAATAGTATTGATTATCCTCGGCGCATTATTTCTGCTGGATAATTACAATATATTTCATATTAATGTACCGGATTTCCTTGTTTCCTGGCAGACAATTTTCATAATAGTTGGTGTGGCGCTTCTGTTTGCTTCAAAAAATAAAACAGTTGGCGTAATATTTATTGCGGTCGGAACCCTCAATCTAATGTGGGAATTATGGCCACTTCTGTTAATTGGATTTGGCATTTACCTGATCTACCGGAGAAATAGAAGCTTTGACAAAACTTCGCGTCGAACCGATAATGCTTTCGTTGAAAATGATTACATAGATGAGGTTGCGATTTTCGGCGGCGGTAATAAAATAATTCATTCCGATAACTTTAAAGGCGGAAATGTTGTTGCAATTTTCGGCGGATCGGAATTGGACTTAAGAGACTGCAAGCTCGCCGAGGGTGATTGTGAACTCGAAGTAACCGCTATCTTCGGCGGCACTACACTTATTGTACCTTCTGACTGGAAAGTTGTTGTGGATCTTGTTCCTATTTTCGGAGGGTTCGGGGATGAAAGAAGGAAAGACCCGAATCTTGTATATCAATCGGATAGAAAATTAAAAATAAAGGGAATTGTTCTCTTCGGCGGCGGTGAAATAAAAAATTAATTATCGGAGTTTATTATGGAAAGATCAAACGGAAGATATTGGATAGGTGTTATTTTAATTGTTATTGGAGCGGTTCTTTTCCTGGATAATATGACCTTCTTCCATTTTCCTCTGCGTCATATGCTTTTCTCATGGCCCATGATGCTTTTACTTATCGGGATAATAATTTCAATTAATTCTCCCGGCAGCGGTTCGGGTATTGCGTTAATTTTAATAGGCGGATTCTGGCTTACCGCCAGGTATTTCGGCTATCCTTTCTGGCATTTCTTCGGAGAATATTGGCCTGTATTACTGATAATATTAGGCGGATATTTACTATTTAGAAAAAGTGATGATTCCAAAAATCATAAGATGAAAAATCATAATTATTACGGTGAAACCGATGAGCCCGGTATCAATTCCGGGAATACTGATTCATCATCAACTTTTGGAGAAGGATTCGTAATGTCTGATCAAGATTATTTTGACGAAGTTGCTATTTTTAGTTCATCAAGAAAAATTTTGTCTTCGGATAATTTCCAAGGCGGAAAGGCTACTGCAATTTTTGGCTCAGTAGAATTAGATCTACGTGCGTGCAAGGTTGCCGACTATAAAAAAATAATTGATACTGTGGCTATGTTCGGAAGTATTGATTTATTTGTTCCCGTCGGATGGAAAGTTGTTGTAAACGTTACTTCCATTTTCGGAGGAATTGATGATAAGCGCGCTAAATCTTATGATACAACCGAAGGGAGTGATCAGGTAGTTGTGATTAAAGGCTTAGTACTTTTCGGTGGAATGGACCTTAGGAATTAAATTGGGGCAAAGATGTTTAATCCATATGTGAGTAACCGTAACGTGATATTAATCTATGGCGCAGTTTGGATTCTTATTGGTTTAATTCACTTTACTATTTTGTTCAATGTTTTGCAGATTGATTTTGAATACGCGGTTTGGGACAGTGTAATTTATAATTTCCTTTTTGCTGTTGTTGGATTAAGCTTGTGGTTTCCTTCGAGGTATATCACTTTTGAGAATTATTCGGTAAGCAGAGTTTTGCTTAATCATTTTGCGGCTGCATTATTGGTAACCGGTATTTGGCTTTTTGCCGGGTATTTAATTTTGATCTTCGCAGTAAAAGTTGACAAAACCGGTTATGATTTTATAATTAATACACTGCTGGTAAGATTTGTTACAGGGTTAATGTTCTATGTTATTATCACTTCGTTAAATTACACTTTAATCTATTATACAAATTTCCGTGAGCAGGTTGTTAAGGAATCAAAGTTGAATTCATTAGTAAAAGAGGCGGAATTAAAATCGCTGAAATATCAAATTAATCCGCATTTTATTTTTAACAGTCTCAACTCAATCAGCTCACTTACCATTTCAAACCCAACCAAAGCACAGGAAATGACCATTAAACTCTCCAGCTTTTTACGGGGCACACTCTCAAGGAACGACAATCAAAAAGTTAAGCTGAAAGAGGAAATTCAAAACATCAAACTGTACCTGGATATTGAAAAAATTCGTTTCGAAGATAAGTTTGATTTAGTTGAAAATGTATCCGATGAATGCAAAGAGACACAGGTTCCGAGCATGATTCTACAGCCGATATTTGAAAACGCAATTAAACACGGTGTTTACGAGAGCATTGAAAATGTTGTGATTAATGTGGATTGTAAAAAAGAAAATGATTATTTAAGAATAATTGTAACTAATGATTACGACCCGGAATCAGTCCCGCGAAAAGGTGAAGGTATCGGATTGAAAAATATTCAAAACAGATTGCAGTTAATCTATAACCAGGATAATTTACTGACATACAAAAAAGAAAATAATAAATTTATCGTAACCTTGTATATACCACTTTAATGAGGAAAAAATGAATGATAAAGTAAAAGTTGTTATTGTTGATGATGAACGATTGGCAAGAGATATATTAAAAAATTACATAAGAGAACATGACAATGTTGAATTAATTGCCGAATGCACGAACGGATTTGAAGGTGTGAAATCAATAAATGATCTTAAACCTGACCTGGTTTTTCTAGATATCCAGATGCCGAAAATTACCGGATTCGAAATGCTGGAGCTGCTGGAAACCACACCGCAAATAATTTTCACAACGGCTTACGACCAATATGCGTTGAAAGCTTTCGAAGTTAATGCAACCGACTATTTGCTGAAACCATTTGCTTACGACAGGTTTGATGAAGCTCTTGCCAAAGCTATCGATAAAATGGCTGACCGCGGAAAATCGAAAGAGGCAATTGAAAAATTGGTGAATCATAAAGATCAATCGGATGAAAAACTTGATAGAGTTGTGGTAAAATCGGGACAAAAAATTACCGTGATACCAGTTGAAGATTTACAATATCTTGAAGCACAAGACGATTACGTTATGCTCCATACAAAACAGGGCAACCATCTTAAACAAAAAACCATGAAATATTTTGAAGAACATCTTCAAGCAAACAAATTTATTCGAGTTCACCGCTCATATATTGTTAATCTGAATGAGATTGAAGAACTGTATTTACATGAGAAAGAAACCTACCGGGCATTATTAAAATGCGGGGATAAAATTCCGGTTAGTAAAAGCGGTTATTCTAATCTAAAAGAGTTTCTAAAATAGATTCTTGAGATAAATGGCGGAATAACATATTCCGAATTAGTGAATTAAGAATTGTTGATTGAAAGATTGGGTGATTGAGTGATTGCAAGATTGGATGAACGGATGAACGGATGATGCAATCCGAGTCGTATTCGGTTTTTGACGAACTTGACCACTGAAGCGATTTTTGCGTAAGTGGAGTTTCCAGATAAATAAAATTAGTTTACTGTTTTAGCTGCATAATTACTCAATAACATACTAACCAGTACCCTATTCCAGAATTGACGCCAACCTTCGCCAAGGCTTCGGTTGGTAAAAATTTACGAATTTGCGAATTGAAGGCTGTTAGGATTTTCTGCTTATACGCTATGCTCTCTGCGCTATGCGTTTTAATTCTTACGCCCCTAATAACACAATAACATACTAACCCAATAACTACCCAAGAATTGACGAATTAGCGTATTCCGAATTTGCGAATTAAAGAATTGCCGATTGAAGGTCTGATAACTTTTCATTTTGCACTCTGCTCTATGCCCTTTGCGCTATGCTCTCTGCTCTCCGCCGTTCACTATTGACCCTTTACTCTATTTCATACGCCACTAATAACACAATAACTTATTAACCCAATAACTGGATAACTCACTAACTCAATAACTAAATAACCAAATAAAGAAAACCATCATTGAACTTTAACATACTAGTCTTTATATTTTGGGATGTAAAAAGACGGGGAAATAATGAATTTTGATAAAGATTTGCAGTCCATTCAAGAAGCACGCACGCTAGCAGCAAAAGCTAAAGAAGCTCAACTCGAATTCAAGCATTACAACCAAAACCAGGTAGATAAGATTGTTAAAGCAATGGCGGATGCAGGCTACGCTCAATCAGAGCGTTTAGCAAAGCTGGCTCATGAAGAAACCGGTTTTGGTAATTGGCAGGACAAGGTAATCAAAAATCAATTTGGAACCCGCGATGTTTATGTATCGATAAAAGATTTAAAGTCAGTTGGTGTGATTGATGTTCAACAGAATGGTAAAATTGTAAAGATAGCTGAACCGATGGGTGTTGTTGCAGCGTTGGTTCCGTCAACCAATCCAACATCAACGGCGATGTTTAAAGCAATAATATCTATTAAATGCAGAAATGCGATTGTTGCAAGTCCGCACCCGAAAGCAGTTAACTGCACAAGTGAATCTTTGCAAGTATTATCAGATGCAGCCGAAAAAGCAGGCGCACCGAAAGGATTGATGCAGTGTTTAACAAATCCAACAATTGAAGGAACCGAAGCTTTAATGCGTGATAAAAATGTTGCGGTAATATTAGCAACAGGAAGCACACCAATGGTACGCGCAGCATACAGCGCCGGGAAACCGGCATACGGCGTCGGATCGGGAAACGTTCCTGCATTCATTGAACGCACTGCTGATTATAAAAAAGCAGTCGCTGATATTGTTACCGGAACAACTTTTGATAACGGAACACTTTGTTCTTCCGAACAAGCTTTGATTGTTGATAGACCGATAAAAGATAAAGTAAAAGAAGAAGCAAAAAGCATTGGCTGTTACTTTGTTGAAGGTGAAGAAAAAAGTAAACTTGAAAATGCGGTTACAAAAGGTGGTAGAATTAATCCGGATATTGTGGGTAAACCTGCAGCTTGGATAGCAGAATATGCGGGATTTTCAGTACCGGAAAAAACTAAGGTGTTAATTGCTGAATGCGAAAATGTAGGTAAAGATGAACCTCTTTCAATGGAAAAACTCTCCCCTATTCTTGCATTTTATGTTGTTGACGGATGGCTTGAAGGATGCCATAAATGCATCGATCTTTTAAATTTCGGCGGAATCGGTCATACAATGGCAATACACTCAAATGATAAAGATATAATTCTTAAGTTTGCTCTCGAAAAACCAGCGTTCAGAATTGTAGCTAATACTCCCAGCTCACTCGGTGCTGTCGGGTATTCAACGGCACTTTACCCATCGATGACACTCGGACCTGGAACATGGGGCGGATCAATTGTATCCGAAAATGTGACAGCACATCATTTAATGAATGTGAAAACTCTGGCTTTCGAAACCAGGGTAATGAATAAAGGTAATTCTATTAATATTTTTGAAGATTCTTCAATCAAGAGAAATAGTTTTTCCCCGGCAAACTCATCAAGTAGTTTCACAAATACAATTGAAGAAAGGTTGAGAGCAAGAGCCGGTAACCCGGTTGTAAATCCTTTCAATAAGAAAATAGATACAAAAGATAATCCTGAGGTTAAGAAATCAACTCTGGGCACGGGAATTTCCGAAAGCGAGATTCAAAAGATAATTTCGGAATTCAATAAAAGATAATTTTTTTTGAAGACCGTCATTTGATATTATTACAATATTCTTATTCTAATTAAAAAGAACCTCATTACTATGGATAATAAAGACGAAATAAAGTCAGTGAATAAAGGTTGGTCAATAACAGACGGTGATTATAAAAGAGATTATAAATCTACCAGAACCTATCACAAGCAGCAGGAACGTAAGAAACTTATCACAACAATTTTAAAAATTACAATTTACATTTTAGCTTTAATTCTGATACTATTACTTATAATTGAATAGAAGATAAGCGAATTGACTTTAATAAATTGGTTTCATCCAATAATAATTTTTTCAAGAATCTTACCGATATTAAGTTAATTTAGTTGGAATTCAACCCCGGTGAGAATCCAGTACTGGATTTGACCGGTTGTTTGCCGGGAATTTGATAAAAAGAATCATGGAACCTTCCAGGTAGAAAGTATGTTAAATCAAGGCACTAGGATTATTCTTTAATTCCCATTATATGATGATAAATCCAGAAGTTATTAAATTAAAGAGACAGTCAATCAAAAACTAACGTAATCACCGTATTTGATGAACATCACTACATGTTAAAATGCTAATCTTATATTGCAAGTTGAATAACAAAACAATTGAGAAAAATGAATAAAAACGAAATAAAAAATAAATGGTCGATTGAAAAAGGCGACTACGAAAGAGAAACAGAATCAACAAGTTTATTTGAAGAAAAGCAAAGAAGAAAAAAAACATTAATAAGTGTGTTGAAAATTGTCACTTACTTTTCAGTACTAATTCTTGTCACATTAATAATCACTTATTAAAATGCTGCATATCAAGTAATATCAGAACTCCTTACCCCGTGAATAAAAATAAGGAATTAAGAGTTGTTGTTCGCAAAATAAAAATGCATTAAATTAAGTATAATATGCAATTACAACTACCATTATATCCGAACGAGACAAAATTAATATCCCAAA
>JAIOZI010000010.1 GCA_021740785.1 Melioribacteraceae bacterium | reverse complement strand
CGCTTTGGGATATTAATTTTGTCTCGTTCGGATATAATGGTAGTTGTAATTGCATATTATACTTAATTTAATGCATTTTTATTTTGCGAACAACAACTCTTAATTCCTTATTTTTATTCACGGGGTAAGGAGTTCTGAGACTGTTGAAACATCTCATAATGTTTAGACTAATTTTAGCTCTTTAATTTCATTGATTATCTGGCGATAAAAAACCAATTTAATTAATTCGTTCATTCCCTCAATTTCATTTTCAGTTAGATCATAATAAACTGAATTATAATTCTCATTTATGAATCCGGTCAGTTCCGTATCGAATCCTATTTTTCCCAAATAATTAGTCAAATTCTTTTCAATTTTCTGATCAATTGGTCCGAACATTTTGTTGAATTCGTTCAATTTATTTTCATCTTTTGAAGCCGCAACAAAATTTACAAATGGTCTATCAATTAATTCAGCCACTTGATCAGAAAAACTTATGCCTGTTTTAAAATTTTCATTTTCAAAATTTACATTCCCGGCAATTAGATAATTCTTTCTCCCGATTTCTACCGGGTCGGTATCTAAAGTAAAATTTATATCTGTATTATATTTTTCGGAAAAAAGAACTTTCGTTAAAATTATTTCATTTGATGATACATCACCGGAAAGGTAAAGATGATTTATTTCTTTCTGTTCCGGAGTAAAATATAAATAAGATGTAGAAAGTCTTCCGTCGAATGAAATTGCAATTTTACTAGACAAATAAAAATCGTCATGAGTAATCAAATCCATGAACGGAATAAAGCCTATGTCACCTTCGCCGTTTTCAAGTTTCTTACTAATTAATGAAGATGGGACAACCGATAAGTTTTCTTTCATCTCATCATTTAAAGTCATTGCAAATATCGCAGAGAACATATTCTGCGGTATTAATAATCTCATAATAAATCCATTTGTTAAAAATAAAAAAGCCGCTTCAAAGCGGCTTAAAAACACTTATGTAAAGCTTAGCGCAAATTCTTATCTTTAATTCTTGCTGCTTTACCTGATAGATTCCTGAGGTAATAAAGTTTAGCTCTTCTAATTTTACCCTGTCTAACAACCTCTATCTTTGCAATCTTCGGTGAGTTATACGGGAAAATTCTTTCAACACCAACACCGCTCGAAATTTTTCTAACCGTAAATGTTTTATCATTTCCACTTGAGCGGATACTGATAACATCACCTTCAAAAGGCTGCAGTCTTTCTTTATCTCCTTCAACCACTCTAACAAAGATTCGAATGCGATCTCCGGACTTAAATTCAGGAAGGTCTGTCCTGAATTGATCCTGCACCATTTCTTTTAATTTGTCCATTGTCTACTCCACACTATTTATTTTTTTCCATTTTTCCGTTAAAACTTTTGATTCTTCCTCTTTCCACTCGCGAATTTTCTTATCATTCCCGGAGAGAAGAATTTGAGGAACCTTCATTCCTCTATATTCTGCCGGTCGAGTATAATAAGGCGGTTCCAAATATTCTCCATCCATAAAAGTATCATTCAATGCAGATTCACTATCGTTCAGAACGCCCGGAACCAGCCTAACGATTGAATCAAGAATAATTAAAGCAGGCAGTTCACCGCCGCTTAAAACAAAATTGCCGATTGAAATTTCATCGGTAACAAACCTTTCTCTAACACGATCATCAATTCCTTTATAATGACCGGCAAGAATCATAATATTATGTCCGAGTGAAAGTTTATTCGCATAACCTTGATCATATAACTTACCTTTCGGTGTTGTAATAATTATATGTTCGTAAGTTCTTTCACTCTGCAATTTTTCAATACATTCAAAGAACGGTTCAGGCTTAAGGAGCATTCCGGGTCCGCCGCCAAATGGTTTATCATCAATCTGCTTGTGCTTATCGTAAGCATAATCACGCAGATTATGAATAACAATCTCAACCTTTCCCTTATTTTGGGCTCTCTTTACAATACTAGTATTAATAGGACTTTCAAGAGATTCAGGCACTGCTGAAATAATATCAATTCTCATCATCAACTAAAAAATCAGAATCCGGTGTAAGGTGAATTATCTTATTACTAATATCGATATCCTTAATATATTCTTTCACAGCCGGGATCATAATTTCTATGCCATCAAATTTATTAATAACATATATATCATTTGCAGGTGTCCGCAAAACATCAATCATATCACCAAAGAACTTATTGTTCTTAAAGACCTTGCAGTCAACCAAATCATGAATAAAGAATGTATCATCATCCAAAATTACTGCTGATTCTGAAGGAATAAAGACTTTCTTTTTTAACAAAAATCTAACATCCTTGGAATCATCGAAATTTTTAAACTTAACAACAAAAAAGGTTTTTTTGTCTGCAATATCTTCGACAATAAACTTTCTACAATCTCCGAAAACCTCGATATAAACTTCGTTTAGATCATAAAATCGTTCCGGAAAATCAGAAAATAAATCAAAAACCAGATACCCCTGATCGTTATAAACCGATCGAATTTCAGCTATTAAAAAAAACTCGTTCAAGTTTAGTAAAAACGATCAATTTAATCTAATATCTTAAGAATTGCTCGTTTTCCTTCTTTAGCTGCTATTGCTGTTAGCAGAGTACGCATTGCTTGAGCAGTTTTACCTTGTTTACCGATAACCTTACCAACATCATCGGCACTAACTTTCAAAGTAAGCTCAATTGTTTTTTCATCCGGTTGAGTAGATTCAATTGCAACACTATCCGGATTGTCAACAAGATGCTTAGCAATAAATTCAATAAATTCTTTCATAGGAGTACCTTTGTTAAATTAGCAAAAAGGGATACATTAATTAGAGCAACAAGACATGAAATTATTCAGCTTTTTTCTCACCGTCTTGTTTTTCTTCGGAAGCAGTATCCTTCTCTTCCTCTGAAACTTTCTCTTCAGTCACTTCCACTTTTTTCTCATCTTCATTCTTTGCTTCTGGCTTTACTTCTTCAGTATTTTCTACTGCCTTTTCTTCAGGTTTTTCTTCTTTCTTTTCATCTTTATTTTCACTCTTAACAGCGTCTTTCTTTACTGAATTTAATTTTGCTTCTTTTTGCTTTTTCCATTCATTTAGTTGAGCTTCTACTTGATCTTCGGTTAACCCGCGATTAGTAAGTTCTTTTTTAAGAATAATTCCCAGCGAACTTAGTAAATTTTTAACAGTATCTGTCGGTTGAGCACCAACACTTAACCAATACAAAGCTCTATCTTCCTGAATTTCTATCGTAGCAGGATTTGTTCTGGGATTGTACAAACCAATCGCTTCGATAAATTTACCGTCTCTAGGAGATCTAACATCCGCAGCAACTACCTTATAAACCGGTTGCTTCTTCTTTCCCATTCTCCTTAATCTTAACTTTACTGCCAAATTATTATTTCCTCCAAATTATGAATTACTGTTTTCTCAATTAAACTTAAAATTCTTCAAACTTCTCATCATCTTTTTACTGCCTTTTCCGCTAAGCATTTTAACCATTTTCTGCATCTCAGAAAATTGCTTTATCAATCTATTCACATCTTGAATCGAATTACCGCTTCCACGGGCAATTCTTTTCCGTCTGCTTCCATTTAAAACTTTTGGCTTACTGCGTTCTTCTTTCGTCATTGACTGAATAATCGATTCGACTTTTACGAGCTGCTTATCATCAACATCAACATTTTTCAATCCCGCACCCATACCCGGAATCATCCCGACTATCGATTGCAGCGAACCCATTTTTTTTATCATCTTAATCTGCTTAAGAAAATCATCAAGGTCAAATTTATTCGAAAGTAATTTTTGCTGCATATCTTCGGCTTCAATTTCATCGAAATGTTCTTGGGCTTTTTCAACGAATGAAACCATATCGCCCCTGCCCAATATTCTTGAAGCCAATCTTTCAGGATGAAAAATTTCAATTGAATCAAGTTTTTCACCCAAACTAATAAATTTAATCGGTTCATTTACAACAGCTCTGATCGAGAGTGCGCATCCGCCTCTTGAATCACCATCAAGTTTTGTAAGAACAATTCCGTCAAATTGTACTCTATCATGAAATGCTTTTGCCGAATTCACGGCATCCTGCCCGGTCATAGAATCAACAACAAACAAAGTTTCAGTCGGTTTAACTTTTGCTTTGATTGCTGCAACTTCATCCATCATTTTTTCATCAACATGCAAACGACCGGCAGTATCAATTATTACAGTATTCAACCCGTTTTCTTTTGCATATTTAACGGACTTATCAGCAATTTCAACAGCGTCCATATTTCCATCAATTGTAAATACCGGCACATCAATTCTGCTGCCGAGCTGTTTCAACTGATCTATAGCAGCCGGACGATAAATATCACACGCAGTTAGCAGCAATTTACGATTTTTAGATTTTAGGTAACGTGCAAGTTTACCGGAAAAAGTAGTTTTACCTGAGCCTTGCAAACCAACCATCAGAATAACCGTAACTCCTGAAGGATTTACCTGAAGTTCGGATCTTGTTCCACCCATCAACTGCGCCAACTCATCAAAAATAATCTTTGTAATTTGTTGACCGGGTGTAACCGAAGCTACAACTTCTTTTCCAAGTGCTTTTTCCTTAACGTCATCAATAAATTGCTTGGCTACTTTATAATTTACATCAGCATCTAAAAGAACACGTCTTATCTCTCTAAGAGAATCAGAAATATTGCTCTCGGTTAACCGTCCTTGACCGGTAATCCTCTTAAGAGCTTTGTCAAGTTTTAAGGTTAAGTCTTCGAGCATATACCATTTTAATAAAAATACTAAAAAAGAATTATCAATTCAAATACGGGGGCTAGTTACCCTTCTTTAAGAGCGTTTGCACCACCAACAATTTCTAAAATTTCAGTTGTAATAGCAGCTTGTCTTTCTTTATTGTAAGTCAACTGCAACGATCGTATCATTTCCTTCGCATTTTCGGTCGCCATATCCATAGCAGTCATTCTTGCTCCGAGTTCAGCCGCGTAAGATTCTAAAAGCGCGTGCCACATTTGAGCATTAAGATATTTGGGAATCAATGTACCGATAATTTTTGTCTTATCCGGTTCATAAATGTATTCTACATTTAAATTTTCTTCCTCAAGTGTATCGGATTTATCAGGAAGTACCGGAAGCAGCTGCTTAGTAATAATCGTTTGCTGAACCACTGATCTGAATTCATTAAATACTATAACAACTTTATCAATCTCACCGTTCTCAAATCTTTCTCGTACACTATTAATAAAAGAAGCTGCAAACTCATAATTTAGATCGCTTCCAAAAACACCCAAATGCGATTCCCGGATTTCATATTCTTTCTGTTTGAAGAAATCGTTAGCTTTTTTTCCAATACAGTAGAGATCCAGATTACCGTCTCTCAAATAAGTTAGATATTCATCCTGCATTAAATCAAGTGCTGTCTTTATTGCATTCATGTTAAATCCACCGCATAGCCCGCGGTCTGATGTAACAACAACCAACGCAATTCTTTTAACCTCACGCTCCTCTAAAAGCGGATGATTGAAATGAGTTTCAACTTTCAGAAGACTGGTCAGCATTTCCGAGATTTTACGCGAATATGGCCTGGCGTTAATCATATTTTCCTGCGCTTTTCTTAAACGCGCAGCAGCAACCATTTTCATAGCTTTGGTTATCTGTTGTGTATTTTTAACACCAACTATTCTTCTTTTTATGTCTCTTAATGTAGCCATAATTATTATTCAGTAAAAACATTATAGATCGATCTTATTGAAGGTATCAATCTATTATTATATAATCAATTTTAATGTTCGCTTTTCTTAAATTTTCCTAAAAATTCATTTATTGCATTTGTGATTTTTTCAATAAGCTCATCACTCAATTGTTTCTTATCACGAATTTCTTCATAAATTTCCGGATATTTTACTTCAATGTATTCGAGCATTTCTTTCTCGAATTTCTTTATATCTTTCACACTTATTGTCTCAAAGAAATCTCTTGTACCTGCAAAAACACTTACCACCTGTCTTTCAACCGGGTTTGGTTCATATTGACCCTGTTTCAATAATTCCACCAATCTTTCACCCTTAGCCAGCGTGGCTTTTGTGGCTTTATCAAGATCGGAACCAAATTTTGCAAATGCCTCTAATTCCCTGTATTGAGCTAAGTCAAGTTTCAGCGATCCGGCAACTTTTTTCATTGCTTTAATTTGAGCATTACCGCCGACACGTGATACGGAAATACCAACATTAATAGCCGGACGAACGCCCGCGTTGAACAAATTAGGTTCGAGATAAATCTGACCATCAGTAATCGAAATTACGTTTGTGGGAATATATGCAGAAACGTCGCCTTGTTGAGTTTCAATAATCGGCAATGCAGTTAAACTGCCGCCGCCAAGCTTATCATTTAATTTGGAAGCACGTTCCAATAATCTTGAGTGAAGATAGAAAACATCCCCGGGATAAGCCTCACGACCCGGAGGTCTGCGTAAAAGCAGCGACAATTCTCTATAAGCAACAGCTTGTTTTGATAAATCATCATAAATAACAAGTGCGTGTTTTCCGTTGTCTCTGAAATACTCTCCCATAGTTGCACCCGAATACGGAGCAATATACTGAAGCGGCGCCGGTACAGAAGCAGGAGCAGAAATAACGGTAGTAAATTCCATTGCACCTTTTTCTTCAAGCTTTGCTACAACCTGCGCAACTGTAGAACTCTTTTGACCTATGGCAACGTAAACACAGAATACAGGTTCAACACCGTATTTCTTAGCTTCCTCTGTATGAGTAAATTTTTGATTGATAATTGCATCAATTGCAACGGCAGTTTTACCGGTTTGACGGTCACCGATAATAAGCTCACGCTGCCCGCGTCCGATGGGAATCATTGCGTCAATAGCTGTAATTCCTGTTTGAACCGGCTCTTTTACAGGCTGACGTTCAACAACACCTAGCGCTTTCCTTTCAATCGGAGAATATTTTTCATGCTCAATTGGTCCTTTCCCATCTAAAGGGACACCCAAAGGATCAACAACTCGACCTACTAATTTATCGCCAACAGGGAAGGATGCTACGCGCTTTGTACGTTTAACCGTATCACCTTCCTTTATCATACTACTTTCACCGAAGAGTACAACACCAACGCTGTCTTCTTCAAGGTTAAGTACCATACCAATAACATCATTAGGAAATTCTACCAGTTCACTTGCCATAACTTGTGATAATCCGTAAATGCGTGCAATACCGTCTCCGACTGATAAAACGGTACCCACATCATATATATCAACTTCACTGTCGAAACCTGATAGCTGTTTCCTTAATATCGCCGATACTTCTTCTGGTCTAACTTCTGCCATTTTTATTCCCTAAAAATTTTTCGTTTTTAATTCAGAGATAAATTCTCTGCACTAAATTTTTGTCTCAATACTTTTAATTGATTAACAATTGACGCATCAATCACAGTATCCTTAACCCTTACAATGAATCCGCCGATCAATTTTTCATCAATGTTATAATTCAATCTAACTTTTTTAGATAAATAACTTTCCAACTGCGTTTTCATTTTATCTTTTTGGTTCTCGGATAACTCACCGGCACTTCTAATATTAACAGCAACCATTCCCATACGAACATCTTTTAATTCCAGGAACCGCTTCGAAATCGGAAAGAGAAATTCTTCACGATTCTTTTTTAGAACAAATAAGATGAAATTTAAAGTCTCTTCTGTGACTTTATCCTTAAATATCTCAACTAATATTGATCGCTTCTTCTCTGTTTTTATGATGGGGCTCAATAAAAACTTTCTCAATTCTTTTGAGGCTGAGAGAGTATTATATACTAAATCGATATCTTTACCGGTAGTTTCGATCGTACCCTTTTCATCAGAAATCTCCATAAAAGCCGATGCATATCGCGATGTAATATTATAAATGCTCATATATTAATTTTTTGACAACTCGTTAATAAATTTATCAACAATTTTTCTCTGCTTCTCTTTATCAAGGTTTTCAAGAATAATTTTTTCGGCTGCCTGAACGGCAATATCCGCAACCTGCTCTCTAAGCTCACTGAAAGCTTCTTGATTTTTTCTCTCTATTTCGTCCGAAGCCTTTTCAATCATTTTTTTAGCTTCTTCTTTACTTTCATTTACTATCTGCGATTTCAAATTTTCAGCATAATCTCTAGCCTGTTCAATAATTTTCTGAGCCTCTTCTTCAGCTTTAGCTAGACTAGCTTGATTATCACTAATCATTTTCTGTGCTTCTTTCTGAGCAACTTCGGCTTTTTCGAGAGATTCTCTAATAAAATTTTCTCGTTCACTTAATGAACTGAGAATCGGCTTCCAAGCGAGTTTTGTAAGAATTAACAATAAGGCGACGAAAGTAACAATCGTCCAAATCATCAATCCCGGATTCACATCAAGTAATCCGCCTTGTTGTTCACCACCGCTTATAAAAGCCAATAATGCTAATTTTGCAAAAGCTAGCATGTTAACTTTCCTTTACTGATAAAAAAAGAGGGAGTGTTTTCACACTCCTTAAACTTATTTAAGTGCAAGTAAAATACAAATAACCAATGCGAACAGCGAAATACCTTCAATAAGAGCGGCAGCAATAATCATTGATGTTCTGATATCACCGGCAGCTTCCGGTTGGCGTCCGCTTGCATCCATTGCAGAACTTGCTAATTTACCGATACCAAATGCACCGCCTATAACTGTTAAACCTGCTCCAAATCCTGCTGCTAAATATGCAAAGTCCATTTATTTTCCTCCTTTAACAACTGATTTATTTTAATGATCTTGATGAACTGCCATCCCGATAAATAACGAAGACAGCATTGTGAATATATATGCTTGAATTAAGGCTACTAATATTTCCAATAGGTAAATAAATATCGCGAAACTTACACTAACCGGTGCAACGAAAATTGTTTTCAGAATAAATATTAATCCTATTAATGCTAGAATAACAATGTGACCGGCAGTCATGTTCGCAAATAATCTTATTGCCAATGCAAATGGTTTCGTAAATAAACCTAAAATCTCAACAACAAACATAATCGGCAGAAGCCATGTGGGAACTCCGTGTGGAATCAATCCCTTAAAATATCCTACAACTCCGTTTTTCATCATACCGCCTGCTTGAATAACAACGAACGAAATTGTTGCAAGTGTAGCAGTAACAGAAATGTTACTCGTTGCAGTAGATCCAAATGGAACTAAACCTAAGAAGTTACACGTCAAAATGAAAAAGAATACTGTCAGTAAATAAGGTAAAAATCTCTCATACCCCTTGCCGATGGTTGGTCTGGCAATTTCATCTTTTACAAAAACAATTATAACTTCTAAGAAATTTGAAAATCCTTTTGGGACTAATGATGTTTTATAATTTTTTACAAGTCTCGTAAAACCGAATATCATTAGTATTGAAGCGAGCCACATAAAGAAAACATGATTGGTAATTGTTAAATCAATTCCAAAAAGATGAATCTCTGGTAATGAAAACAATCCCAATATTTGTTTGCTGTCAAGAATATGATGTACAATCCATCCGGTATCCTCGGCAGCCGCACTGCTCTTAACCGTATCGCTCACTGCTTTAAAAGAAGATATTTCCATAGTTCCTTTACGAATTATTCTCTTTCTTTTCCTCTATTCTCACCTTGAAATAATAGACTTCCATGGCTAAAAGGGAAAAATAAAATATAAAGAATACTAATATAAAGCTAACCATGTGAATTTTCAAGAACTTTATGGATAAGAAAAGGACAATTAGTAAGAATATCATCCTGATCCCCATTCCTCCTAAATTTGAAATTAGAAAGGTCTGGTTCGACTTCTTTATCGATTTCTCAAACATCGAGAAAGCTACTATCGAATTTAATAAATTTAATCCGGCTGCATAAACGGTCGAGTAAAGAATTATATCATCAATAATGTCAAGAAAATATAAGATTAGTAGAATAATAATTCCACTAAAAACAGGTATCAAAGTAAATTTAATTATTTTTTTCACGATTTTTTTTATTTATATCTAAAACTGCTTTTATAAAATTATAAATTCCGGCAAATCCGCCAAGAAAAGAAAATACTAAAATAAAAAGAGGCTCTGTATCAAATTCCGAATCCAGCCATCGACCCAGAAAAAACATTAAAACAATTGTTGCCGCTAATTGTGTGCCCAGCCCAAGATATGGACCTACATCCTTGTAAATCCGTACGTATTTACCGGAATCATCATTTTTATTCATCAGTCGTTTTCGGTTGAAGGTGTGGTATTATTGACCGATGGCGAAGTTGGTGCTTGACTCATCGAACTTTTTCCGTCAAATTTTGCTCCTTCTTCTACTACCAAAATCCTTGCAAAAATATCTCCCTTTAAGGAGGAGGATGCTTCCAGTATCAGTTTTTCAGTTGCCTGGACAGTACCCTCTAACTTTCCGCTGATGGTTATATTTTTCGCTTTTACATCACCGCTAATTTCAGAACCATCGCCTAAAGTTAAGTTTCCATTGACGGTAATATCACCGGTTACTTCGCCGTCTATTCTGACATTTCCTTCACTGTAGAGTTTACCCTCAACTTTCACTCCACTACTTAGAATACTTACGTCCTCGGCGGATGAATTGAAATCTTTTCTCTGAGCCATCGTTATTATTTCTCCTTTAAATTTATTAAAATCTTCTCGGGATTAATCACTCTTCCCTCTTTCCAAATTTCAAAATGAAGATGCGGACCGGAAGTATTCTGCCCGCTATTACCGCTAAAGGCGATCAGTTCTCCCTGCACAACTATATCTCTCTCACTCTTTATTCTTGAATCAAGATGCTTATAAACGGTTAGGTAATCATTCTTATGCTGAATAATAATTGTATTTCCGTTACCGATTGTATAATCTGAAAAAAGAACAACTCCCCCGGCTGCTGCATATACCGGTGAACCGGTTTTCGCCGCGAAATCAGTTCCCATATGACCCTTATCCGGATCAAATGATTTTATGATAAAACCGGTTGTTGGTCTTACAAAAATCAGTGAATCATCAAGCGGGGCAGTATTAAATATTTTCTCAATAATCATCTCGGTAATCATGAAGAGATTACCCCCTTTAAGTGAATCTTCTTCTATTCTCAAAGAGTCATATATCGCCGCTGATGAATCTATTGAATCTGTAGTTCCGAGAATCATAGCCAGCTTAAGTTTTTTATTTGTCGAAACCATGTCGCTCAATTCAGTAGTAAGCTGAACGACTTTGGATTCCAGTTCGTCAATACGCTCACTCTGTTTATTTAGAACTTCGTTTTCAACAAAGAATAAATATTTTTTTGCGGGCGTGAATATTAATATGAGTCCGATTAGAACAGCAATTGAGAATGTATACAAAGAGACATAACCGGCAACTTTAAACAGGCTGAATTTATATCTTCGTGTTTGCAGTACAGGAAAATTCGGAGTTATATATACCGATGATTTTTTTAGTTCGTCTAAATTTATAAATCCCATTGAAAACCATTTTACTTAATTATGAAATATAATTATTTGGGGAATGAATTTCCTACCGGTTGAGCATTTCGTAGGCTTTATTTAAAATTATTTCCGGGGTCAACTTCCAACCGCAGTCAAAAGTTTTTAAAGGACATTCAGTCCTACCATGTATTCCGCACGGTTTACATTCCAGATCATCAAAACTAAGGTATTCACTTTTGTTGTTATACGGATAAAATCCAAATCTCGAAACTGTTGAACAGTAAAGCGTCAGTACAGGAATGTCTGCGATCATTCCCATATGTGTTGGCGCACTGTCATTACAAATTAAAAGGCTGCATTTCCTTAAGAAATTTATTGATTCAACAATCTTTAATGAACCGGCAAGATTAAAAATATTAGAACTACATTCTGATTTTATTTCTTCATTCAATTCAAAATCTTCCTTGCCGCCTATTAAAACAACGCTGTAATTTTCCTTCTTCAAATTACAGGCTATTTCACTAAAATATTTCTGCGGATATTTTTTTGTTTCCCACACCGAGCCGGGTGCAATTGCAACAACTCCCCTTTTACCTTTTTCAATAATCTCACCGGCTGCTTTTTCGCTGATTTTTTCATCGGAACTTATCTTCGGCAAAATCTTCCAATTATCTCCCTCAACATAAAACTCATCAATCAATGATAAATTACGCTGGACCTCATGATAATCAAATCCATATCGTTTCTTGAATTTGTAAACAAAACTGCATGATGAAACATCGAATCCCGTACTATCTTTTACTCCTGAAAGCATAACAATGTATGATGTTCGGAATGATCGATGAGGCGAAACAATTTTTGAGTATTTGCTATTTCTAATCTTTAATGCAAACCTCGTCATCTCAACCAGCGATTTATGTTTCCCACGTTTATCGAGGGCGATTGATTTATTTACAAATTCTGAAGCATCAAAAATCTGTTGTGTTAGAGGTGTGCAGATAACATCAATCAAAGGTGAATTAAATTTCTTGAATAATTCTTCTATTAATGGCAAGGTTAGAATTGCATCGCCGGGAAATGCTGTCTGAATAACAAGTATTTTTTCTTGTACCATCAATACTTCCAAATGTTATGCATCCAAAACCACTGATCAGGATATTTTCGGATGATATCTTCAAGTACGGACATGTACCTTTGGTTTACTTCTTTTACCTGATCCTCAATACTACCAGTCAAATCATCAGTCCTAATTTCACCGATGAAAGTATTAAATTTATTATCGCTAACACGGGCGGCAATTACTGTTACTATCGGGACTCTATTTTTAATTGCAATCTGTGCAGCCCCCGGGTAAACCGCGGTCGATTGATTGAAAAATTTTACTCTCATTCCCTCGCGTGATCCTCGCTGATCACCAACGATGCCGACTGCATTACCTTCTTTTAACGCTTTATATATGTTTCTGATCGATGCACCGAGTGGAATAACTTTATTCCCGAATTGCATCCGAACATCATCAATCCATTTAGATATATATTTATTGCTCTGAGGTTTTACAAGAACTTGAATAGAGGTTTCCATGTGCGAACCAACACCCAGCGCTCCTAATTCCCAATTACCAAAATGTGCCGTTAAAAAAATTAATCCGTTCCCAATAACAAACTTTTCTTTCATGAATTTCAAATCGGATTCATTAATTCTCAAATATTCATGCAACTCTTTTCTGGAAATTTTATCAACACATGCGAGTTCTGCAAATGTTGCCGCCATGTTTTTATAATTATTAAGAGCAAGTTTATATATATCAGCGGGATTCTTTTCCGGGAATGCTTTTGATAAATTTGATATTACTACCGATCTTCTAATCCGGATTACATGAAATACAAATGCTCCAAGTATATTTCCGACAGATTTTGCACGGTGTATTCCAAACAACCTGAGGAGTTTCACAAAAAAAATAAAAATGTAATATTCGATTTTCTTTTTCATGTTTATAATTCAGTTGTAATTATTCTTCGTTTCCAGTTCTCATCCCGAAGTTCACCTCTCTTCGTGGAATGCAGTAATTCGTAATCAGAGTAACCTGATAAATCCGCAAACACAAATTGAACCCCACCTTCAATTGAATTAAAATACCATATTTCGAAAGGTTTTGTATCAGTCTCATTTGGATAAGAATCAATTTGATCAGGTTCACCGTACATTAAGTAAACTCTTCCCCTTTCAGTTTTATACCCCGGTTTTCTAAAAGTTGAAAACCTTTGATCAACAAACTGCACCCGCTTCATGTAATCAACTTTAAATTCATTAACAGGTGTTGAAGGATTCGGATCGCGCTTCAACCAAAAATTATAAAGAAATTGCCTTTTTGCTTCCAAGGAATCAATTGCTTCATAAATATTCGATTCATCCGGACTCGCTATATATTGTGATTGATTAAATAATAAATCACATTCTTCCATCGATAAGATTGCATATTCGCTGCTTACATAAGATATGTTGCCGATTTTCTTTTTCGTGGTATCAACAACAGTAGGATTGTAAACAAAAAATCTTTTTGCCGAATAAGTTCCCATGTTCGTCGAGTCATCAAATAAAGTAACAATTAAATTAAAGGAACCGGAGGGAAATTTATTCAATTTTATGAACCCAACATCAACGACGGCGTTATTTTTTCTAGTTAACACTTTAGAATTGGTATATACAATTTCTCTATTACTGTTGTACAAATCTTTTCGCAGCAGCAAATTACCTTTTATTGAATCACTCAACAAGTTGTACAATTCCAAATAATAAAAACAGATTGGAGAGTATTCAGTATACAGCATTGTCGGATTAGGATAAACTTCGAATGTGTTTTTATAAAACATAGATGAAGTATCTACATCGGCATTTTTAATGTTTTGTGCAAGCTGTATATCACTTAACGCAAATACCTTATTGTAAAATGATGCGACATTGATTTCTTCAATAAATGAATGAGTGCGCGAAGTATCAAGTCCATCTTTACCGACAACTTCGCAGATATAATTACCGACCGGTAATACAAAATCTAAAACACCAACTAGTGATTTCCTCAGTTGAGAAGAATCGCTGATTCTATTTTTTATCTGCCATTCTTTATTCAAAAGAATGGATTGGGAATTCGTATCTTTGATTGTAATGTGCAGTTTTGCCAACACGTAATAATTAGAATCTTCTGCTCCAACACGTAAATCGTTTTGTTGAAATGCATAATAAAATTCGATGTAATTTGAAGCGGAATCGAATCCGAATTGTGCATAATCAAAATCGAATGAAAGTTTTTTTTGTGCAAATGAAGCTGCAGTTAAAAATAAAATCGAAATAAATATTTTTCTTATCATTATAATCAATTATTCCTTATATCAGCCCCTTCAATAAGTTTTTTAAGAGTACTAATATCCTGCCTAACCGATGATTTGATTTCTTCATCCATTGCGAATTGTAAAAACTTTTCATAATAATAAATTGCTTCCTCGTACCTTTCGGATATGTACATTACAATTCCCATGTTACGGTACGCATCAGCGAACTGCGGATCGATATCAATTGCTTTTTGATATTCTTTTGATGCTAGTTCCAGGTTGCCCATTTGTGTATATGCAAATCCAAGGTTGAAATGAGTAAGCGCATAATTATCATTTCTGTTTATAGCAAGATTAAATGCGGCGACTGCCTGTCGGTAATCCTTAAGCATTGCATAGGAGTTTCCAAGATTCATGTATGCTTGATAATTTTCATTGTAGAAAAGTGAACGCTTATAGTTTTCCACAGCTTTTTTATATTCACCTTCGTTATAAGCAATATCGCCTAATTTTAGATATGCATCATAATCTGTAAATTTTGGCTTATCAATAATAAAATAATAAGAAACCATAAATGCCAAAACAATAATTACCGGGATTTTTATCCTATCAAAAGTTGACTCACGGAATATGTTATATAAATTAATAATTCCAATTGATGCAAATACAATTAACAGCGGGGTAATACCCAATCTAAATCGCCCGTTAACAAAGAATAAAACCGTCGCAAATATATATGCAAATAGCAGCAGTATTATTAGTGAATGATTAGGTTTTCGATTCCAATTAAGCGTGATTCCGATCAAAGAAAAGATAGAAATGAGAATAAAGTTTACTAATGGTAATTGTAAGATTGATGAATAATTCTCGGCAAAATATTTATCATCCATAATTGAGGATTGTGCATTTTCACCTTCTCCCCAAAAAAGAATCAACTTCTTTAAAAAAAGTTTTGTCGCATCAACTGGATTCGATGTTAAATAATCCACTGATTTTTCATACCAATAATTAGAAGCTTCCGATGGGGATAATTCAATTCCCATTTGCTGTTCTGCATATTTTTTACCCGACATATCATTGTAATAATCAAATTGCTGAGGAGTTACAAACACCCCAACAGCATTTTCATTATTACCGATATAAAAGTTTATTCCGCCGTTTGAAGTTAATGGAACAAAATCTCCGCTTGCTAAATAATTATTCAAGGTAACGGGTGCGATGATTAAAACTATTCCTGCTGATATTCCCACTATTCCCTTTTTTGCAAACTCAGTTTTCGACTTAATATATTTCCATGCAAACCACAACAAAATTAATAGCGGAAATATTAAAATGTTTGCTCTAAATACTGCGGCTAAACCGGTTGTAATACCAACAGCAAACCAAGCAGAATAATTAAATTTTTTCCAATCATTTGTTAGTACCAAGATCAAAAATGATATTATAAATACCTGGAATGTTTCGGAAAGGATTGCTCCACTGTAAAAAATAAATATGGAATATACCGATGCAATAACCGCCGATAAATAGCCAGCATTCTTTGAGTGTAGATTCCTTCCGATGAAATAGATTAATATAATATTCAGTGTACTGACAATTACTTGAATTAACCGAATTACTATAAAATTTTTACCGAATATTAGAAACACTATTCCAAGTATGTAAGGATATGCCGGGGACATGAAGAAAGTTTCCGCTCCGAACCACCCTCCGAAGTCAATCAAATCGAGCGCCCAATTGGCATAAATCTCCGAATCAGAAAAAGGATGTTGAATGAAGGGCGAACTCTGCGTTTCCAATACATAAATAAGGCGAAGAATAAATCCGATAGCGGTGATAACGAACAAATTCTTTTTTTCTGATTTATCTAAATCAAAATGAAACAGTGATTTCCAATTGATATTAGTTTCCATAGACTAATTTACCGTATTCCGATATTTATTTTACAAATAACAAATTTAATTAAAAACTAAGTTATACATGAATATTTTTAAGCAAAAAAAAGGCAGGAATTAATCCTGCCCTTTTAAAAAAGAAAAATAAACTACCTGCTAATACGTTCTTCCCAATTTACATCTTGTAATTCACCTCTCTTATCGGAATGAATAAGATTGTATTCTTTGAATCCCGAAAAATCTGCAAAAATAAATCTTACGCCGCCTTCGATATGTTCATAATCCCATATTTCATAAGGTACCGTTTCGGATTCAAACGGGTGACGTATAATTTCACTAGGTGGCCCGTAAACTATATAAACTCTACCCTGATCAGAATTCGCGCCGCGTTTCTGGAGCAGGTTTGAAAAATGTTCATCGGCATACGCAACTCTATTGAAATATTCTATTTTAGTTTCATTCTGGGGAGTTTCGATTTTTTCATCACGTCTTTTCCAAAAATCATAGATAAAATTTCTCTTACCTTCAAGTGTTGTCATCTGCTTCCAACTGTCAATTTCATTTTTTGAAGCAATGTATTTAGAAACGGTAAACATTTCTTCAAGTTCATCTTCTGCCATAACTGCTAATTCGGATGAAAGCAAATCAACGTCTCCTTCAATGGTCGTTGTCGAATCCAAGATGGAGGGATTATATACGTAAATCCTTTTAGTCGCTGTAATAGTTGCTTTCTCACTTGTATCAGATACAGCAACAACTAAATTATACCCGCCGGAAGGCAAATCATTAACCTTAATGGCGCCAATTTCAACAATAGCTGAATTTTTTAATGTGAGGTATTTTGTCTTTTTGAACTTTTCAATATTTCTATCATTGAATAGATAGTGATCAATTCTGTATTGTTTATCTGAGTTTTCGCCAGGGTGATAAATTTCCGAATAAAAATACAGCACAGGTATCCCCTCACCGAATAATCGATTAGGATTGGGAACTACCTCCAATGTGTTTTTATAGAATATCGACTCTGTATCCTCACTAAACTGTTTTATTGAGCTGGCAACTTCAATATCACTTATTGAGAATGAATCTTGAGTTAGTGAATTCATCTCCAAATTAAAAATCGAACTGTCTTTCTTGACACTTCCATTTAAATCTTTCCCAATAACAGCGCATCTATAATTCCCATTATTTAATGGGAACCGCAGTACTCCGGTCAAAATTTGCTGATTTGGATTACTTTTATTAGAAGGAATATCAAATTTCCAGTTTTTATTTACAACCTCTGCACCGGTTTCAACATTCTGAATTTTAATCCCAAGCTCACCTGAAACTAAAGATTGACCGTCCTTAACCAAAGGGCTCATGGTTGCTTGGTCAAAAGCATAATATATTTCAAGGAAACCCATGCTTTCATCCAAGTAAAAACGGGCATAATCAAATTCCATTTCAAATTTATTCTGACCTAAAATGGCAATTGATACGAACATTAAAAGAATAACTATAATTTTTTTCATGTCGGCAAGATATTTATTTATATAATATGAAAAAAGGCTGAAATTAATCAGCCTTTTTTCAATCAATAATTAGATGTAGGGTAATTAGAATCCCAATGTAACAGTAATCATATGGTTAGCATCAAAATAAGTTACTGCTCTAAAAGCATAATCAACAGTAATATTAAGAGCTGATTCCAATTTAACACCTGCACCGAAAGATGGTCCCCAAATGTATTGATCAGCATCATCAACAGCTTCACCAACATAAGTATAACCGCCTCTCAAAAAGAAAATGTCGTTGTAGGCGAATTCACCTGCAAAACGATATTCATCATGCGAGAAGTTGTTATTCTGGAATGAAGTAGCAAATAATGCTTTATACGAATCTGAGAATCTTCTTTCATAAGCCAGACCTAACTCAAGTTGAGAAGGCAGTTCAAAGTCAGCGGATTGAATAGCATAAAAGTTCTGACCTCTTTTTGAACCTGTTTCTTCGGCAAATCTCAACAAGTCTGGTCCTTCAAATTTAATCTGCGGACCTAAGTTTCTAAGTGCCACACCCATCTTTAAGCCTTCAACACCGGCTAAACCGTTATATTGGATGCCGGCATCAAAAGCAAAACCGGTTGCAGATGTTCTCATAATTTCTTCAGTAATAATATTTACGTTAACACCAACACGAATTCTATCGGTCAGTGCATTTGAGTAAGTCACACCTAGAGTTACGTAGGTTGGTGAGAAGGTAGCGCCAGTACCATATGGATTTTCGACAGTAGTAACAGGGATATCTCCAAAATCCAAAGTTCTAACACTAAAACCTAATGCACCGAAACTTTCGAAATTCATTGCTACCGCTGCATAAGAGAAACCAATATCAGCAATGTAATTCATATAAGAGAACATTGCTTCTGCACTATTATTGGTTACACCTAAACCCGCAGGGTTATAGTAGATAGCATCTAATCCTTCGAATCCGGCTAAATATGCCCCACTCATCGCTAATCCTCGCGCACTTACAGGAATCAATAGTTCAGCTGCTGCTGCAGTTCCATTTCTTTTACCACCGCCAGCGAATACATCAACCGTAAGAGCAACAAACATTAACGAAATTGCTAATATTTTTATTGCTTTTTTTAACATCTTTATTCTCCTTTATAATTATTTCAACATTGCTTAAGGAACAATTTCCCAAGCATATTCTAGAGTCTATCGATGTACTGCTGTTCTTGAATAACTGCTAGTTTCATCGTTTTTGTACCAATTCCGGGCATATCTATATATGCAATATAAATACCGCTTGCAACTGGTAAAGCATCAGCGTTTAAGAGATCCCAATCAACATATTCGGAATTATCATTTTTTTGAAGCTTTCTGACAAATACACCAGATAATGAGAATATTCGAATTGTTACCTCTTGAGGTAATCCAATGAATCTCATAAATCTTTGATATTTACCTAACTCCAGTGAGTGAGCTCCGAAATAAGGATTCGGGAAAACACTAATTTTATCAACATTAGTTCTAGCGGCAGTTTTATCATTGAAATCTGCAGAATTAAGCGTTAATTCAAAGCTATTTCCACTTTGAAGTGGTTTCCAAGAAGAAACTCTTATCACAGTACCTTCATCTGGTATTTCGCCAACGAAATCAAAATTACCAAATTTGAAATCTTTTTCACTTGAATTCCCACTTCTCGCGGGCATTGAATCAGGCGAGAAGGAACCTGATGCATCATATACATATATTGATTCCCAAACACCTGATGGAGTTTGTGACCACATAGAGTCTTGAATAGCTCTTTCGAGGTTACCTCCATCATAATCTACTATTTTTACAGTGAGTCGAACATCATCAGTATCGGAATTAACATCGTTACCAAGGTCCCAAACTTCGAATGGAATTGTTCCTCGTCCCATTGTATCGTTTTTTGTAACGAACGTAAATCCCGGTATGAAGTTCATTAAGTAATATTGTGAACCAGTACTGGTAAACCTAATTTCATATGTGTTAAAACCCAGACCTTCATTCGCAGGAAGTTTTTGGAAAACAAATTGACCTGTTTTACTAGATTTCACATACCAATTACCAGTAGAGCTGATTACAGTTGTGTCTTGAGGTCTGTAATAAACATCAACAGGCTCTGAAAGCTCACCATCAGCATTTGCAAATTCAGAAATACCTTTAACCCTGTGATTAGTAACTACTTCATTGATTTTATTCTGTCCAACATTCTCAATAATTGGAATAAATCCATCCATTACAATTACTGAAGAAGTATCGCTGTCAAATACTGCGGTTGATAATTTAGTTTTATTTGCATAATCATTGTAATTAACAAAATCCTCATAACCTGCTGAGTCAGCCTTTATCCAATTTTTAAGAGTATCGATCCACGACATTGAATATGGCATCTTAGGAATCCTGGATGAATCAATTAAAATAGTATAATCATTTACAGGATTTCCCTCAGCATCAAGGGAATCGCCTGTTCCCATAGCATTCGACAGAGTATTTCCGTCGTCTCTGAATAATGAGTAGGTTAAATTATCATTAACAGCATCACCGTTAATAACCACTCGATAAGGTTTTCCTGTTAAGCCATCCGGATCAACAACTTTAAATGTAACCCGTCCGTCTCCATCGCCTGAAATCTGGGTGGCAACAACATCTTCATCAGCTAAGTACTCAGAAGTATAGCCAATTGATCTTGCTGATGGTCTTACCTCGATAACAACAGGAGTACTTTCTAATATTGGAGGATCACTCCATTTGGAATAACCGTATGCTGTAACACCAAAATAGTACGGGGAACCATTATTGAATGGTGTATTAGTAAAAGCATCATATGTTAAATAAATAAATCGCTTGATACCATCATCCGGTGCTTGTATTACTGGATCAGGATCAATACCGGTTACATTAACAAAATCATAAACGTAACTACTTATATCTTTTATTCCGTTTTGAATATCATATACGGCTAACAGTTGTGGATCAGAACCAGCCAAATCAGAAAACTGCCATACACGATAACCTTCAAAATTATAGGTGGTATCATCTACAATTACAACAGAATCCGGAAATGTCAGTTGTTCAGGAATCAAAGGATCAAATTCATCATAGTCCTCTGCATTAGGTTCCCACCATAAAGTAACCCCATGATCTTGCGGTCTTGAATGCAATTTAGGAGCTGGAGGTGCATCAGTTAAATTAAAGTCAAGATCATATGCAATTTGTGCAGCAAGGTCTTTTCGCTTTAATTCAGCAATACTATTAATTGAACTACTACCTCTGGCAATTATAATACCAACAACTACTTCCTGGGTATCTCCCGGAGACATAGTAAATGGACCAGAAGCTTGAAGATGTCGTCTATCATCAGCATCCGGACCACCTGGCCAACCTGGACCTTCATACCAACCGGTACCAAGAACAGGATCACCAGCTAAAATAATCTTCGTCTCTTTAGTTGTATGCGGATCAATAAAAGGCTCACCATTCCAGATATAACCAGATAAATAATTATAGAACTCTACTGAACCTTCGGCTACACCCTGCTGTGGATCACGATATATAGTGCCGGCAATATTTATGTAAAAGGTAAATCCTGTCATGGGTAAATTAGTGTAATCTTTTTTCCATATAGGTTGTCCTTTAGCATTTGAAAATTTAGCACTATCAGGAAGATCTTTCTTTTCAATAATTGGATATTTATTAACATCATAAGGAACAATTGGACCTTGGAAGAAATCATATCCAATTGCCGGTGGAGGTGATCCATAATTATCGTCATCATTTTCATCACCATTATATGTATAACCTAAGCTCAATAAACTATCACATCCGGTAAAGTCATCACCGGCAAATCCTAAGTCGGTATCAGACCAAAATCCCAGATACATTTCTCGAATAGTATTAGAACCTTTATTAATAATTTTATATTTCTTAAATACAATATCGCCTAAATCACCTGCTCTATTAAAAGCCCAGATAGTTGTTTGGAATTCCAGTCCCATCGGGAGGGTTCCATAAGTAAATGTTGATCTCGAGGGATCCATATCGTTTGCAACGTAGAATAAAACTTCGTCGCCGATAAAAGGATCATCAACATAAGGATCAAATACATCATTATTATTAACATCTATGTATGGTGCACCCTGGTGATCAGGCCAATTTTCATAATCTGATTTTAAGTTCGTTTTTAAATCACCGGGCGGGAGTAATTCCCAACCCTTACGGATTTTATATATTTTATATTCGTCTTTGCTTGGATCATCCGGTGTACCATCTTCTTTAATAACACCAGCTTGTAATCCTTGCCTATGAGTATTACCGTTCATCCTAATTTCTCTACCGATTTTACCGGCAAAAATCAAACCATCCTCAAAAATTGCAGGAATAGTTGCATTTTCACCGCCAGGCCAGTAAAAACCGCTGCCATCGGTACGAGGATCATGACTACCATCGCCATTATTTGAAACCCACATAAAGCATTGATTTATTGCGATATATGCATAGTTATCATTGACGTTGGTTTTGCTTAGGTTTTTATCCCCATCGGCATATCCTCTGAAAAAACTAAGAGAAGCAACACTCACAAGAGCAAATATCGTCAGAATGTAGCTTAACTTTTTACGCATTATTGTTCTCCGACTAGTTCAAAAAATGATTATTAATAACTAAGACGAACACCTAATCTTATCTGTCTAGGTGTGCCGAAGTTACCAGCAGTATATATCTGAGCCCTGTAAATATCCTGGTACAACTGGGCAACATCTTCGCCGTAATTCTGGCGATAACCTTCAACCGCAGCTCTACCATCAGTGCTCGATAAATATCCGTCGTCATATGGGTCACCTGTATTTGGAAATACGTTTGTTACGTTTTTCGTATTCATAACATTAATAACCCAGAGGTAAACATTAAATCCTAGTGGACCAATGTCAAATGACTTATCAATTCGGGCATCTAACTGAAACGTCCAAGGTGTAGATGAAGAATTCAAAGGTTCTTGAGGAATTCTAGCATTACCAAATCCGTTCCAACGAGTATAGTTAAAACCACTATTAAAAGAAAAGAGAAGATTAGCACCAAGGTTAGATAAGATTTTACTGCCGCCAACCGAGGGACCGTCATCATTACCAAATCGGTAATCAACATTCAGAAAGCCTCTATGAGTTTGGTTAAAATCAAGAGGAGCTATCTGCTGGGGAAAGAATGGCGTAGCAGTTGGCGACTGCCAGATCTGACGGAATCCTGTTGAAGGATTCGAACCCGTTCCCTGAGCGTCAGAATAAGTATAGTCCAACTGTAATGCAACTCTTTCAGTTCTTCTCAAATCAATTTTTATCTCGATACCTTTAATCGTAGAAAAGTCACCATTAACCCATGCATAATACTGTTTGTGGTTTGCACCTTCATCAGCAAAAATTGATCGAATTTGAACTTGATCCTTTATATCTTTGTAGAAACCGGTAATATCAAATGCAAAGTTTTCACCCAATTGCTGTCTGAAACCAATTTCATAAGATGTAGTTCTTTCAGGTCTTAAGCCAAATCCAACGGGTTGTGAAATTGCAAATCCACCTTTAATATTATCTGCAACCACATTATAGCCCTGATATACGTCTCTAAGGCGTGTTTGTTGAATAAACTTACCATATTGTGCATGGAAAACCGTTCGGTCAGTTACAGGGAATGAGAAACCTAATCTTGGAGTAATCTGTAATAACGGTTCAACTTCCTCTAATCCTTTGGGATCAATTTCGCCTTCATTAGTAAAAAGGATATTTCCAGGATTTTTAAATACCTCACCATCAATATCGATATAGTCTAGACGGAATCCAACATTTAGAACTAAGTCAGAAAATTCCATCTTGTCTTGGATATAATATGCTGCAAAGACAGGATTTTTGGGAGCCTCTAAGCTTTCATCTGTCTCGTTTCCATAAACATCATACCCATAATTATCAAGACGGTTGTAAACATCATAGATATTGCCATCAGCGATAGATTTTTGCAATGTAGCAATACCAAAAGCATTTCCTAAAGAATATCTACGTATGGTATAATATGTAAATTCTCCACCAGTTTTTAATTCATGATGTTTTCCCAACTGGTACAAGAAATTCAACTTACCACCGAAGCTCTGAGTTTTTTGCTTAAGATATCCTGATAGCGGAGAATCGTTTGGTCTTAAAGCAAACCCATAACCACGGATTCTTGTCATTGATTGACCATCGCCCCTGAGCTGTCTACCTATAGCGGCATTTGCAATCGAATCGCCATAAGCAACAATATTATGACGAAAATCAGGATCCATAGAAACATAAAAATCACCAAAATAATTCACAATTAAATCGTAGAATGAATTATTACTTAATAGGTGAGTAAGCTTTAAGCTACCCGACATTGTGTGATCTTCATTAAGCTGAGCGCTAGATTCAGCAGCTAAATCATTTACACCAACACCGCTTCTTCCGTCATGACGGCGGAAGTTACCATTCAATCGAATAGTGAAAGGATTAAGATCCCAAGTTATGTTACCTTGAATCTGATATGTGTTGTTGGGATTATTCACAACATATCCCTTTGGATAGTACACATCAAACGTATCAGTAGATACACCCGGTTCATAAATATTCTTGAAATCATATCCTTCGTAAAAAGCAGCATTAGAGCGGGTAAATACATTACTACCAGCAACGAAGAACCTCAGTTTTTTGTAAGATGGGATTACCGGACCACCGGCTGTAAGCACCAATTCCGAGTAACCATAAGTATAGCCACCCATAAATTCTTTTCCCACATCGGAAAAATTATCCGTAATCCCTTCAAATGTGAGTTTGTATTGTTCGGAACCCGATCTTGTTTGAGTAGAAATAATACCACCGTTTGCACCGCCATATTCAGCAGAATAACCGCCTGCTTGAACCTGGATTTCTTCGATAGCATTTGTAATAGCGCCAGATTGCGCGCCGCCAAACACCGGGTTATTTACCAATACTCCGTCAATATAATAAGCAACTGCGTCATTTCTACTTCCACGAATATTTAAGCCGCCTCTACCGCTTACAACACCCGCTTGAGTTGAAACAACGGAGTTAACTCCTCTAACAGGAAGATTTTCTATATCTTCCCCTTTTACAACACTGGTTGAGTTTGTTATGTTTTTATCAACCAATGGTCGTTCCGAAATAACAACTATAGTTTCAGTTTGGTAATCTTCCGGGGGAAGAGCAAAATCAACTTCAGTCGTTAAGTTAACGGAAACATTTACACTTTGTACTAATTGTTCTTTATACCCGATAAACCTGGCTTTTATATTATAAGAACCAGGTGAAACATTAAGTATAATAAAATCACCATTTTCATCAGTCGCAGCACCAAGACTGGTTGCTTCAATGAGCACATTCGCACCAATCAAAGCTTCACCGGTTTCTAAATCAGTAACCTTACCAACTATCTTACCGGTCTGTGCATAAGTAAGTGCCGGAACGATAAAAATAAGTGACAATATGAAAAATCTTATTTTATTAAACATGATCTTCTCCCCTTATTTTTTTCATTTGGGCCTCGATGGAAGAGGATTAATTCCCTTAGTTACAATATCATATGAGGACTTTGTCCCGACAATACTTATATACATCCGTTTTCCTTCAACAACTGTAATATCATGAATACCGATCAATTTATATGTTGTTGTACTACCATCATCAATTACTTCGTTAATTACCATTTGATAGTTACCGGCAGCTAACTGTACATTGTCTCTTTCCAAGAAGTCAATTTCATTAACCATTTTTATTGTATCTTGTAATGAATCTGGTTCATGAAAAGTCACATCAATCGTAAATGCTGTATCAGTTGGTGTATCTGCAAAGAAATTATAAACGAAAACACCGCCGGAATCCTTCGGTGGAGTATAATCATTCAAATATGTCCATCCGTCACTATAAGAATTCAAACCAAAAGTAGTTACCGTGTCTACTGGTGAAGCCCATCCGCCGAAAAACAATGTAGTTTCATCATAAGATAAAGCATCGAAACTTCTATTATAAATAACATTTCCGGAGACATCCTTCACTAATAGATTACGTGCACCAGATTTAACTTCAAACGCACTCATAACCGTATTCCTTGCTAACGTCCTAGGAGCGCTATCATCTATTTGTACAGTAAGATCGCTGTTGATCACAAAATTACCCATTCTTAACATAGTAAATGGGCGCGTAACGTGTTCAATAGTCGGTTCGTTTACACAACTGTAGAACCCGATAGAACTTATCAGTAATAATAAGATGATAATATAATCTTTTTGTAACTTAAATCTCATTATTTACCTCATCTGCTGTTAATTAATTTAGTAAATGTTGTTAAAGAATAAAAAGCCGAGGTAAACTAACATCCTTCGCAATTAAATTAGGAGGATTGCCCGAAAACGGGCAATCCTCAATTAAACATATATCTGAAGTGATGTTATATTATTTCAACAACATCATCTTCTTTGTGCTTACGAAATCGCCAGTTTTAAGTGTATAAACATAAACACCAGATGCTAAATTAGAAGCATTAAATGAAACTTCGTATGT
Organism: Melioribacteraceae bacterium; assembly: GCA_021740785.1. Classification (GTDB taxonomy): domain Bacteria; phylum Bacteroidota; class Ignavibacteria; order Ignavibacteriales; family Melioribacteraceae; genus JAIOZI01. The sequence continues at coordinate 73,390 of JAIOZI010000010.1, read as the reverse complement.
TCCGGCTTCCACAACACCATTAACCAATGTCATTACTTCACGACCTAATACATCGTAAACTACCAATGATACGTCTTTTCGTGAAGGGACAGCAAATTCAATCTTAGTAGATGGGTTGAATGGGTTTGGATAGTTCTGTGAAAGTTTAAAATCAGTTGGAACAGCTTCGTTTTTCTTCACTGTTGTAACAACATCAATTCCCCACCATTCAAGAGTTTTAACTTGTGGAGCGCTTGCACTGAAACCAAACCAGTAGTATGTAGGAGTTGAATTTAATGACAATGGATCATAGCCGAAGAATGCAATTTTGTTGCCTGCATCCAATACTCTAGATGCTGCAATATCATACTCCGTTCCGTCAAATATAGCTTTCATGAATACATCCCCTAAGAAATCAGCACCGTCTAACCAGTTGGTAACTTCGATTTCAAAGTTAGGATGGTATAGCATTGAATCAGCGCCTTCAATGTTTCCTTGAAGAGTGAATAATTCACCGCCTAACAATGAACCTTCAACCGGCATTACATATGAGGAGTCTGCTGATGATGCAACTATATCATTATAATCTGCCTCAATACCTAAGATATCATATTGGAAATCGCCTTCAACATAATTAGAATCAGACCAACCGGTTTGTGAACCTAACCACTCGTCGCCGGCTACAGCATAGTTTCTAGTGCCGTCAGCTTCTAACCAAGCTCTGACTACTTCACTATTAATATTGTCAGGTCCTGATGTGGTAATCTCAAAAACGTTTTTGTAATTATCTAATAATCCAGCAGTAACCGCGCCTAAAGCCCAAACATCATGATCCCATGCAGCAGGGACATAATCTGTGAAATCATCTTTACCGAAATAATAAGCAGTTGGATAGCCACCATCATAGGTGAGACCATTGAATACTAACAGGTTATCTGATTCGGGCAAGAAAATGAAATAAGTATATTCGACCCATCTACTTGTATTACCATTAACGTCCTCAGCCCAAACATAATATGATACTGTTGTTCCAGGTGCTTGACCTGGGATAATTGCTGAATAAACATCGCCTGTGTTAGTCATTGCAACTTCTGTCCATGTTGCGCCGTCGTCAACTGTATAGAATAAAGATGCAGCAGCAACACCGGCATCACCGCCGCTAGGGTTGATATCGGTAATAGTTGCACTTACTTCTCTGTCTGAGGTTTCAAGAGTTGTTCCTGATAAATTTGTAACGTTCTCAATAGTAGGAGGAGGGTCGCCGGTAATATCAACAACAACTAAGAAATCCCATGTATAACCACCTCTTACCCACCAGCCGTAGTCATCATCACTTAATCTGCCGCCGCCATAGAATTTAGCGCCAACTTCAGGAGCTTCTTCGTCTGAGAAAGCGCTCCAGTTTGATGTTCCGTAAGTTTCAGGATCATAACCTGATACGTTTTTAACTGAAACGCCGAATACATCGCCGCCTACAACTTCAGGAGTGAAAAGAACAGTTAAATCCTGCCATGCCCAGACTTCATCTGTAAGAGCAAGTGTAGCGCCAATACCGTCTGCCGACCATAGGTCATCGCCGAATGGTTCACTTAATTCACCTTCAGTCAAATCAACCCATTCGCCGGAAGCTAAAGGATCGCTTGCGAAAGCGGTTGTTTCAGTAGGTTGATTGCCTGCTGCAGGATAATATCCTAGTAAAACAGTACCGGCATCTCTCCATTGTTGAGTTGTCCAGTTGGAATTTACTAATTTAACTTCAGCTGTAGCGTTTCCATTGCCGAAGCTACCGTTCCATTCCAATGGTAGAAATCCGACTGCCAATAATGACATTTCAGTCGAAGCTTCAAAATATTGGTACAGGTAATCATTAGCTGCCATACCAAAGTTAACACCCGGAGTTACGTAATAATCATCGTAACCCAATGTGTCGATTGTTCCTTTTGCTGCAAAATTCAAGTCGGATGATTGCGCACGACTTGGAAGTTTCATTTTTGCTGTACTCAGAGCATCGTTCATAGATCCTTTGACAAAAGTAATATTGCCATAATTATCAATGATAGCTCTCTGTTGAGCTAACATAGGTATGAAAGCTGCAACGAGTAACAAAAGTAAAAGTTTTTTAAACATAACTACTCCTTAATTTGTTGGTGAAAAGAATTGTTGTCTTCGCCCTTTCGGAACTTCTTTTTTGCTGGTACGTCTTATCGTATGTATTAGATTTTTTTAACATAAGTTTAATGAACGACTCAAAATAATATAATAGATGTATTATGTCAACACCAATAATGTAAAATATTGTCAGAATTACTTATTAATAACATTGTTTGATAATCTAAAAAAAAATTACTACTTCATTTGGTATTTGTCAAGGTCTAAGTTAGTACTGCATTTTTATTTGCACTATCTAGAATTTTATACTATAAAGCACCTAATTTAAGCAACACCGTTAATTTTCTCAACGAAAACTGATTTCGGAACTGCACCGATTACTGTATCGGCAACCTCTCCTCCCTTAAAGAATAAAACAGTCGGAATGCTTCTAACACCATATTTAATAGCGGTCTGCTGATTATTATCAACATCAAGTTTGCCTACTTTTACCTTACCCTCATACTCTTCAGCGAGTTCTTCAATTATCGGAGCAATCATTCTGCACGGTCCGCACCATGTTGCCCAAAGGTCAACAATAACAGGTAATTCAGATTCAATCACTTCATTTTGAAAATTGTCATCGGTAAATGTAATTGGTTCCATATTAATCTCATCTCCTAAAATTAATTTCTTGTTTTACTTAATTTTACTTTTTTTCAATAGATCGCGGGCAATAATCATTTTTTGAATTTCATTGGTCCCTTCAAAAATTTTGTTTATTCGAGAATCTCTGTAATATCTTTCAATAGGTAATTCTTTTGAATAGCCCATTCCGCCATGTACTTGAACAGCGAAGTCCGCAATTTTATCAAGAGACTCGGAGCAGTAATATTTTACGATGGCAGCTTGTTTCGAAATATCTTTTTTAAGATCGAAATCAACCGCCGTTCTGTACACAATAGATTCCATAGTATAAACCATTATCTCCATCTCAGCAAGCATCATCTGTACAGCTTGAAATTTACTTATGCTCTGATCAAACTGCTTTCTTTCTTTGGAATACATGATTGACATTTGCAGTAATTCTTTTGCAGCTCCTAAACATGCGGCGCCGAGACCGAGTCTGCCGGCATCCAGAACTTTCATTGCAAGAAGAAATCCTCTACCATCGACTCCCATAATATTTTCTTTGGGAATCCGGACGTTATCGAAAGTAATGGGATTTGTCGTACTCCCTTTTATTCCCATTTTCTTTTCAGGCGGACCTGCGTGAAATCCTTCCCTCTCCGTCTCAACTATAAAAGAGCTTATGCCTTTGCTGGTTCTTGCAAACACTGATAATGTATCAGCAATGCCGCCGTTGGTAATCCATAATTTTTCTCCGTTGATTACCCATTCATCTCCTTCGAGCTCAGCCCTGGTTCTAAGATTAAATGCATCGGAACCTGCTTGTGCTTCTGTTAAACAGTAAGCTGCAATTTTTTCACCGGTTGCCAGCGGAACCAAATACTTTTGTTTCTGCTCCTCGCTGCCGCCCAGATAAATTGCGTTGGATCCAATTGATTGATGTGCGCCGATAAATGTTGCTGTCGACATACATCCGCGCGCTATCTGTTCCTGGGTTAAACAATATCCGACTTCACCAAAACCGCCGCCGCCGTATTCCTCAGGGAATGCAACTCCAAGAATTCCAAGTTCCCCTAATTTCTTTATTAACTCTTCCGGAATTTTTTCTTCTTCATCAATTTTATGTGCAATCGGTTTAATTTCATTCTCTGTGAAATCCCTAACCATGTCTCTCAGCATCAGCTGTTCTTCAGTGAATTTAAATTCGAACATTATCCTTTCCCTGGAATTTATTATTTGATTGGTTTACAAACTTTATCGCCTATATAATTTACTGAGTATTCACCACCGTCAACAGCTATCACGTTTCCTGAAATCCACTGCGCTCTTTCATCACAGAGAAGCACAATCGCTTCGGCAACATCTTCGGGTGTTGTTAATCTTCCACCCGGATTTTTTGTCTTTGCAGCTTCAAGCATTTTATCCGACCCCGGGATTTTCTTCAACGCCGGTGTATCTGTTACTCCTGCCATAATTGCATTTGCGGTAACCTTCATCGATCCTAATTCAACAGCAAGTTGACGTATGTGAGATTCCAAAGAAGCTTTTGCGGCAGATACCGCTCCGTAGTTTGGAATTACAGTATGCGAACCGGCGCTTGTTAATCCGAATATTCTTCCGCCCTTAGCTAAAAGATCTCTCTGCACCAAACCTTGAACCCAGTAAACGAGTGAATGCGCCATTACATCCAGGGTCATTGCCATCTGCGGTTGAGAAATTCTATCATTGGGATCTTTTGTTATATACGGTTTAAGTGTTCCGAATGCAAGTGAGTGAATAACTACATTTATATGCGGATGTTCTTTTGTTGAGAACCTCTCCTTTAATTCATCAAGTATATCGTTGCGCTTTATCTGATCGGCAGCGTTAATATTAAAGAAGACTGCTTTGTGCCCGGTCTTCTCAATTTTTTTTATTATCTGATTCACATTCGGCATTGTAACCTGCCGGTCTAAATGTATCCCGATAATATGATAACCGGCTTTTGCCAGAGCCACAGCAGAAGCTCCGCCGAACCCGCTCGAAGCGCCTAATATTAAAGCCCATTTATTTTGCATTGATTTCCTTCCAATTGTTCCGTAAAAATTTTTCAAATTTAGTAATTCTCTTTCCGTAAAGCAATCTAACAATTACCCGAAGTTAACACTATCTTCGCCAAGAAGTTCTGTTAATTCATCAATTAATTTCTGCGTTACCTTTGATTTATATTCGATATAGAAATCACGACTCGTTCCGTTTCCTCTTACACATAAGTAAGTTGTTGACTTACCGGAATTACTTTCCAATATTTTTTTTATCTCTTTTATATGTTCGGGCGTGTGCGTTTCTATATCCAAAACAATATACAACTCTTTAGTTAATTTTTCGTGTACTTCATCAAGGGGAATCACCTCTTCAGCATGCAGCTTTATCGCATCGCCGCTGCTTTCCAATCTGCCGTTAACAAGTACGGTCGCTTCCTTATAGAGATGCTTACCAAACTCCGAATAAATTTTTGCGAACATTAAACATTCACATGATCCGCTTAAATCATCCAGTTTAAAAAATGCCATCGTATTATTTGATCTGTCAATTTTTGTCCGTATTTCCGTAACAACACCGCAGGCTCTTACCTGCTCTTTATTTTCAAATGTCTCAGGCACGCCGAGATTTACAGTTGCAAATGATTTATAAATTGATTCGTATTTACGAAGCGGGTGATCCGAAAGATAGAAGCCGAGAACTTCTCTCTCTCTTGCAAGCTTCTCCTTCGTATCCCAGGGTTCAACATCTTTAGGATCGGGGACTGGAATTTTAATATCCTCGGATTCACCGAAAAGAGAATTAGTCTGCGATTGTTTTGCGGACTGATATTTATGTGCATACTCAAGAGCTTCCTCGATAAGACTAAAATTCTGCGAACGGTATAATCCCAAATTATCAAACGCACCGGCTAATACTAATCCCTCAAATGCACGTTTATTTACTATACGTGTATCAACATTACATGCAAAATCAAAAATGCTTTTGAATTCCCTTCCCAGTTCCTCTCTTGCCCGCATCATTTCGAGTACGGCATTCTTCCCTACATTTTTTATCGCAGACATTCCGAAGATAATATTTCCGTTCTCAACATTAAATGTTACGGAGGGCTTATTCACATGCGGTGATAAAACTTTCACCTTCAGTTTTCTACAGTCATCAAGCAGCACTGTTACCTTATCTGCGTTACCGAATTCATTCGTAAGGTTGGCGGCTAAAAACTCTGCAAGATAATGAGCTTTCAAATATGCGGTTTGGTATGCAACAACACTGTAAGCAACTGCATGACTTTTATTAAACCCGTAGTTAGCAAACTTATCAATATTAGCAAATATTTCTTCAGCAATCTTTTTACTAATTTTATTCTTTACCGCGCCTTCAATAAATTTTTTCTTCTGTTCCTTCATTGCGGCGAGATCTTTTTTACCCATTGCTCTTCTAAGCAAATCAGCTTCGGCAAGCGACATACCGGCAACCTTGTTGGCAATCTGAATTACCTGCTCTTGATAAACAATTATTCCGTATGTCTCTTTGAGTATATTCTCAAGCACTGGATGTAAATATTCAATCTTTTTTCTTCCGTGCCGGCGGTCAATGAAATCATCTATAAAATCCATGGGACCGGGGCGGTACAATGCATTCATTGCAGCAAGATCTTTTATGCTTGTCGGTCTTAACTTTTTAAGATACTCACGCATCGCTCCCGACTCAAACTGGAACACAGCCGTTGTTTGACCTTTACTGAATAACTTATAAGTTTTCTCATCGTCGAGCGGGATATCATCAATATCTAATTTCTTATTATAATTTTTTTCAACAAGAGAAAGAGTGTCGCGAATAATTGTGAGAGTACGCAGCCCGAGAAAATCCATTTTAAGCAGACCTGCATTATCGAGTTCTTTCATATTGAATTGAGTTACAATATCGGCATCGCTTCCGGCTCTTGCCAGGGGAACATAATCACTAACTTCGCCTGGAGCAATTACAACTCCGGCAGCATGTTTGGATGCATTCCGGTTCATTCCCTCAAGTATTCGTGAGTACTGAATTAATTCTTGAATGACAGGATCTTTTGAATCACGAACCGGTTTTAATTCGGGAACTTTATCAAGCGCTTCGTCAATCGTAAAAACCTTGCCGAATTTTGAAGGTATCCACTTTGTTATTTCATTCACCTGCGGTATCGGGATTTTTAATACTCTGGCAACATCACGAATAACAGCTTTAGAAGATAACCTGTTGAATGTAATGATTTGACAAACAGAATTTTCCCCGTATTTATTCTTTACGTATTCAATTATATCACCGCGCTGATCATCGGCAAAATCAACGTCAATATCAGGCATTGATTTTCTTGCCGGGTTCAAAAACCTTTCAAAGAGTAAATCATAATCGAGTGGATTTACATTTGTAATTCCGAGTGCATAGGCTACTAAACTTCCGGCAGCGCTACCGCGTCCGGGTCCGACAGGTATCCCTCTTTTCTTTGCAGCATTTATAAAATCCTGGGTGATAAGAAAATAACCCGAATAACCCATCGAAGTAATAACACCAATTTCATATTTGAAACGATCTTCAATTTCTTGATCAATTTTATCGAATCGTTCTTCAAGTCCTTTACGAGAAAGCTGCTCGAAATATTCATCAAGATTTTTTGCAGTAGAATTTTCTGGTATCGGGAAATTGGGATAATGGAATTCTTCGAAGTCAAGATTCAAATCTATTTTATCCGCAATTTCCAAAGTGTTCTCAATTGCGCCGTCATAATTTTTGAAGAGCTGTTTCATTTGTTCGGTTGATTTGAAATATACTTGATCGGTTTTATATCGTAGTGATTGATAATCAGCAGTTCCTGTTTTATCACCGAGAAGAAGTAAAATATTATGTGCTATAGAATGCTGCTGTTCGATATAATGGATATCATTTGTTGCAATTAATTTTATTCCGAGTTCCTTTGAAAGCTTCGGCATTCCTTTTAATATCGGCTGTTCAATTTCAAGGCTGTGATCTTGAATTTCTAAATAGAAATCATCGCCGAAAATTTCATGATACAACAATGCCGCTTCTTTTGCTTTTTCAAAATCATCGTTTATGAGATGAACGGAAATTGGTCCGGCAGGGCATGCCGATGTACATATCAATCCTTCACTGTACTTTCGCAGAACTTCATAATCGATTCGAGGTTTATAATAAAATCCCTCGGTATGACCTATTGTGGCGAGCTTAATTAAATTTTTATAACCCGTTTTATTTTTCGCAAGTAAAATTAGATGATTGTAATGTTTCGATTTTTTTCGTCCGCTTCCATTACTGCTTTCACCTCTATCAAACCGGGTTCCTTTATTTACAATATAAGCTTCCATACCGATAAGCGGTTTGATTCCGGCTTTCTTCGCTTTCTTGTGAAACTCGGAAACTCCGTACATCACCCCGTGATCGGTTAATGCCAATGCGTGCATGTTGTTTTTAACCGCCGCATCTATCAATCCGTCTATTGTTGCCGCTGCATCCTGCAGACTGTAATGTGAATGATTATGTAAGTGAACAAAATCGCTCATCTTTTATTTATTAATCCTTGTTTTCATATTGTTTAGAAAGTTTCAAATTTTTGCTGCATCAAAATGTAAAAGAAAAGTAGAGATTGATTTGGAGATAAAATAAAATTTTACATTCTCCCATTTTTTAATGTCATCTCTATTTGGATTTACTGCTTCTCATATGATTTATAATTCGGATCAATTGTAATGTAATCAAATCATAAGTCTGATAAAATCATCAATATTTTATTATGTCTTTATAGAGTTGTTTCATTCATCTTACACAATAATATTGCGTTTGTCATATTGAGCCAGTCCGCCTTTCTCCATTTCTCCCTTTCATCTCTTCTCCCTTTCTCATCTTCTCCAATTCCCTTCTTCACTTTCACACTTTACCTGTGTGACCGAATCCGCCTTCACCTCTGCCGGTTTTCTCAAGTGTATTCGTTTCTTCTATTTCAGCTAAATAAACTTTTGCAAGAATCATTTGTGCTATTCTTTCACCTCGCTTGATTATATAATCATTATCGCTGAAGTTGAAGAGAATTACTTTTATCTCGCCACGGTAATCGGAATCGATAGTACCGGGTGTATTCAAAACACTTATTCCGTGCTTCGCTGCCAACCCGCTGCGTGGTCTAACCTGAACTTCATATCCAAGGGGAATTTCAATACTTAAATTGGTCGGGACCATAGCAAAGGATCGTGCCGGGATTATGTATTCATTTTCAACCGATGCTCTTAAGTCAAGTCCCGAACTTCCGGTTGTTGAATATTCAGGTAAAGGAATATCGTTAAATTTTTGATCTATTCTTTTAATTTTTATTTTGATTTTTTCCATGACATCCAATCTGATTTCAGGGCAAAATTACAACGGAGAAATTGAGAATACAACTTGACTTTTAAATTGTGTTTTTTTGTTTCGATTATGATCTGTTTTTAATCAATTGACTCAAATTTTTTATCTCAGAAAACCTTATTATTCTCAAAACAAACATGCATAATAAAAATCCGCCCAAAATAATTATCTTATAAACAAATATTAACTGACCGCTATTCAATAAATAATAATAAATCAAAATCGTGAAAATGATTAACGAAAATAATTTGAAGATTTTCGCAAACTCATATTTGATTTTATAAAACCTCTGAGATGTAATAAATAAGCCGGCAGACATTACAACATAACTGGCAAGAGTAGCATAAGCGGCGCCGTAAATTCCGATAACCGGAATCAATAAAAAATTCATCAGTAAATTTACAAGCGCTCCGGCTCCGGTAACCAGCGGAAAATATTTTGTCTTTTCTTCAATATAAATTCCTGCCTGAAAATTCACGTACATCCCGTGAAAAATGTAAGCCAATAAAATTATCGGTACGATTGATAAACCGGGAAGAAATTCTTTACCGATGATTGTTTTACCGTTCCAAAATTCTATTGATGCCAGATCATCAATAAATAAGGTAAGAACTATCCAAATCAATGAAGAGGTAATGGTGAATAAAGTCAGAACTTTAGCAAAAATATCCTTGGCATTTTTCTCTTGTGCATTAGTTAAAAAAAACGGCTGCCAGGCATATTGGAACATAGAAACAAATAACATCATAAAGATTCCTAGTTTGTAATTTGCCTGATAAATTCCGACCGTACTTTCATCCGTGAGATATCTTAATATCGGTCTGTCTATAACTTGCACAATCATTGCGGCTAAACTTGCAGGAAGATATGGAATTCCGAATTGCAGCATTTTGATTAGAATGTCTTTCCTCAATCGGAATTTTAAATATTTCAAAATATCAGGTGAAACTGCAAGTAGTGAAAATGCCGATGCAGCGAGGTTGCTTATAAAAATAGCTTCAATTCCATAATTATATCCAAGTACTAAAATCACGTTCAGTACAAGATTAATCCCGATGTTCAGAATTTTGATCAGCGCAAACTTGCCCGCTTTACGCTGCAGTCTAAGATGACCAAACGGAATGAGCGCTATCGTATCAAACAAAATTATGAACACAACATAATTAAGTAATTGAGAATGTCTTTCCGGAATGAACATTAATTGTTGCAAAGGGGCTTTTAATAAATAAATTACTCCCACTAATAATATAGACGTGAATGTTATAAAAATAATCGGTGTTGAGAATATATCTTTCTTTTCTTTTTCATCTGCGATTGATGCGTATTTCATAAACGCAGCATCCATTCCGTAAATAAACAATATATTAAAAAATGCCAGGTAAGCATAAACAGTTGCGTAAATTCCAAATTCATCTGTGGGGAATACATTGGTGTAGAATGGAACGAGAAGAAAACCGAGAAATCTTCCGACTATCGTGCTTATACCGTAAACGGCGGTGTCTTTACTGAGTTCTTTTAATTTATTAAACATAGATTAAAGATAAGTAAATCAAGAATAGCCGGTTAATAATTTTATTTATCTACTTCGAAAAATTCTGCAAGCGAATCAATGTAAAACTTTGGAGGTCGAACCGGTTTTCTATCCTCAACCCTTACAAAAACATGTTCTGTAAAACCTTCGGTAACAATTTCACCGGTTTCTTTTCTTCTGATAATATATTCAATTTTTACTTTGGCTGAGTATAAAGAGTTATTAGTTGATTCAATCTCCAATAAATCATCGTAAAAAGCGGGACTTTTATACTTTACTCCGGCTTCAATAAGCGGAAGCTGGTAACCATGTTTTTCAACTTCGTTGTAGGGCAAACCTACACTGCGCAAAAGTTCGGTACGTCCTACTTCAAAATATTCCAAATACTTCCCGTTATAAACAATCTGCATTTTATCGGTATCGGCATACCTGACACGGATAATGGTTTTGTTTTTAATCATAATTTCTATTCAACGTATACGCCCATCGAACCAAATTTTTCCAAACGGTTCTGAACTAATTTATCGGGTTTTATTTTCGTTAGCTCTTTTAATTCTTCGAGTAAAATTTCTTTCAATGTTTCGGCAATCTTTATATGATTTTTGTGAGCACCGCCCAACGGTTCCGCAACAATTCTATCAATAATTTTTTGTTCCAATAAATCCTTTGCCGTAAGTCTTAATGATTCGGCTGCTTGTTCTTTGTAATCCCAGCTTCTCCATAAAATGCTTGAACATGATTCCGGACTTATGACCGAGTACCATGTATTTTCGAGCATCAAAATTCTATCACCAACTCCGATACCAAGTGCGCCACCGCTTGCGCCTTCACCTATTATAACAACAACTATCGGAACCTGCAGACGGCTCATTTCAAATAGGTTTCGTGCTATCGCTTCAGCTTGACCGTTCTGTTCAGCTTCCAACCCGGGATAAGCGCCGGGTGTATCGAGCAAGGTTATTACAGGTCTGTTGAATTTTTCAGCGAGCTTCATTAACCGGAGAGCTTTTCTATATCCTTCGGGATTCGGCATTCCGAAATTTCTAAAAAGATTGGATTTTGTATCACGACCTTTTTGATGCCCGATAATCATAACCTTCTGATCTTCAAGCATCGCGAAACCGCCAACAATTGCATTATCATCTCTGTAGTATCGGTCGCCATGAAGTTCAACAAAATCGTTTGTCATCAAATAAAGATAATCTAATGTAAACGGTCGCTCCGGGTGACGCGCTAATTGTACTCTCTGCCAGCGGGTTAAATTATCATAAATGTTTTCTTTCAGCTTCGTAACCTTATCTTCAAGAAGGGTGATTTCTTCTTTTATATCGAGGTTATCTTCATACTTACGCATCTCTTCAATTTTATTCTCAAGTTCAATAATCGGCTTTTCGAACTCCAATATATTTTTAGCCATTTTTTCCTCTAATTAATAAACATTTTAGAAAATGATTTTCCCAGTATTTCCAAATCAAGCCAGATGTTTTGATTTTTTGCATAATAAACATCAAGATTATTCAGCTCAGTTGCATCATCGTGATTATACTCCTCAGTATACCACAAACCCGTTAAACCAATCTTACCTATGAATAATCCATTATGAAATGATTCGTCTCTAGGTCCAACGAAACTTTTCTTCCGAAATAATACCGATGGAGTTCCGAGAATAAATTTTGAAAAATCAGTTTTTCTTTTGCCCAACTTGTCCGCCAAAAATAAGAAAGGATAAACTAAAAGCAAAATTATGATTGAAATACTGATATCGAAAACCGATTTGATAACAGAATGAGTGAATGCGGAAATATTGTACTGGACTTTTAACAACGCGATATCATCCAGCATTGTTACGGCAGATTTCCCGACTAAATAATCAAGTTCGTTTCCCGCTAGTAAAAATTCAACATTTTCACCCTGGCATTGAGATACAATAGAAAATATTTTGTTAAAGGAAATTTCGTTCGATGAGAAAATAACTTTGTCAACATGATTTTCTTTAATTACCCTTTTCAAATTTTCGACTGAACCTATGACTTCAATATTATCGATTTTTTCGCCCACTTCTTTGTGAGTATAACTTACAAATCCGAGAACGTTATGAACTCTAACCAATGTGCTTTTCATTGCTGAAAAAAGTTTTCGAGCTTTTTGATCGGTTCCTACAATTATTGTTTTATATTTTTTCGTTTCGTGAATCAGTCCAACCTTAAATACAACTTTACTAATAATCCTCCATAGCGGGTAAAGAATAATTAGGAAACCATAAGTAATCAGTACGATTGCGCGGCTGAAGGCGAACTGCTTAAAGAAAAATGTAATCGATGATATAAAAATCAATCCGACAAATAGAGAAACAAGCACACGGAGTACGCTGAGAGTTTTCTTTCCATAAGCACCTCCGAGAGCAGAAATTATTATCTGAATCAAAGAGGGAACGAAATAAATCCACGGCTTTACATACTCGGGAAATCCAGGCCACGAACCCGGATTGTATAATTTCTCGGCTGCATAAATGGCTGAGTTGAATAAAACCAAATCAATAAAAATTGAGATAATTACCAAACGGTATACGTTTATAAACGCTAATGTTTGACGAAGCAAAATTGCAAATTGAAGAATTAGTTTTACCAGTAAAGATGACGAAAGATGTTTTCTAACAAATATCATCATTGCATCGTAAAATACTTTTGTTTCGTCAATGCTGCTCCGCTTAGTGCTTTCACCTTTATAATGAATTATTTCGGTTTCATGTACATAATAAACTTTAAAACCTGCCGACTTGATTCTGTAGCACAGATCCAAATCTTCACCGTACATAAAAAACTGGGGATCAAAACCGCCCACTTTTTCATAAGTTTCTTTACGCATCATCATGAAAGCGCCGGAGATTGCATCAACCTCGTATGACTGATTTTCATCAAGATAGGTGAGATTATATTGTGCAAATAATTTGCTCTTCGGAAAAATTTTACTTAGTCCCGCAACTTTAGTGAAAGAAACCCAAGGTCCGGGAAATGATCTTCTGCAGGCTAATTGTAATGTACCATCGGGATTTAGAACTTTACATCCAGCCATGCCGGCATCAGGATTGTTTTCAAAAAATTTAATGAGTGATGTAAATGTATCTTCTTTAACAATTGTATCGGGATTGATCAATAAAATATATTTGCCCTTTGCAATTTCCAGACCTTGATTATTCGCAACACCGAAACCGACATTCTTTTTGTTGGCAATTAATTTTACGTCCGGATATTTTTCATCCAGCAATTCCCTGCTGCCGTCATCCGATGCATTATCAACTACAATAATTTCATGCGATAAATTTTGTGCAGCTTTTTCTATCGATGCAAAGAGATTCTGAAGAAACTCTTTTACATTATAGTTCACTATTATTATTGATAGGTCAATCATAAATTTTATAATAAACCAAATATACTTCTAAACCTAAGTTTCCAGACCATGAATACTGCTTCATATACAATCTTCTTCGACATCTTTGAATCGCCTTCTACCCTGTCAGTGAAAATTATCGGAGATTCGCATAATTTATATCCGTTCTTCCATGCATAAAAATTCATTTCTATTTGGAAAGCGTAACCATTCGAACCGATTCTATCCAATTTAATAGACTGCAATACTTCTTTTTTGAAACACTTAAATCCGCCAGTTGAATCCTGTAAAGGAAGTCCGGTAATTACCTTTGTGTATTTATTTGCAAACCAGCTTAATAACAATCTTGCCATAGGCCAATTGATTACATTTACTCCCGATACATACCTGCTTCCGATTACAACATCACAATTTCTAAGCATATTAAGAAACGTTTTTATTTCATTTGGATCATGTGAGTAATCTGCATCCATTTGAACTATAATATCATAATCATTCTTAATTGCGTATTGGAATCCTTTTACATAAGCAGTACCTAATCCAAGTTTTCCTTCCCTTTCAATTAATTGAATTCTGTTATCCTGTTCACCCATCTCTCTCACACGCTTTCCGGTACCGTCCGGAGAATTATCGTCTACTATTAGGATGTGAAAATCAGGATATAATTCAAGAAGATCATGAACAATTTTTTGAACATTTGTCAGTTCATTATACGTCGGAATAATTACAATAGTTTTTTTCATATGGATTCCCCAGTTAAAGGTAATATTGAACTATTCATAGTGACCCTTTCCAAATAACACGACAAAAATAGTTCTAAATAATATCTTCATATCCATGCGTAACGAAATACTCTCAATATAAAACAAATCATATCTTAGCTTTGCCTTAACATCATCAATAGTTTCATCATATTTATGCTTAACCTGTGCCCAGCCTGTTATTCCGGGTCTTACCGCAAGTCTTCTTTTATACAGCGGAATTTCTTTTGATAACTGTTCAACAAAATAAGGTCTTTCGGGACGCGGACCGACCAAACTCATTTCCCCTTTTAATACATTAATCATTTGCGGAAGTTCATCAATCCGCACTCTCCTTATAAATTTTCCAACCTTCGTTATTCTCGGATCGTCTTTCTGTGACCAAACCGGTCCCGATGCTTTTTCTGCATCTTCCCACATTGATCTAAATTTGATAATACTAAAAACTTCCCCGTTTAATCCCATCCGTTCCTGAAGATAAAAAACCGGTCCTTTACTGTCCAGCTTAATCGCAAGCATTGTCATCAAAATTACCGGAGAAGTGATTACCAAAATTATCGAAGAAATAATAACATCCATAATTCTTTTTACTTTTTTCTCCCACTCGGGCATTAGCTGCGGCATAACATCAATCAGTGGGAAACCGTAAATTTGTGATGTTCTAACCTGACCGCTCACTATATCATAAAGATCGGGAACGATTTTTATTTTTACCTGTGTTGTATCTACTCTTCCGATTACATTTATCAACACATCGTCTTCATGCTGTTCAAGCGCAATAATTATTTCTTTGATGTTTTCTCTCTCAATTACTTCTGCAATATTCATGTAAGTATCGAACACTTTCTTACCATCATATTCTTTCCCGACATTTTCTTCTTTCACTGCAACGTAGCCTGCAATATCCAAACCGAGTGCTCTGTACTTTTTAACAGAATTATGAATGTTGTTTGCTTTTGGATTAAATCCAACGAGCAGAGTATTTCTCCTTCCATAGCCTTTAATAAGCAGGTTCCGCTGAACACTTCTTACAGTAAGTCTGCCGATGCTTACAAAGGTTAAAAATATTCCCCAATAAATAAAAATAAGAAGCCGGTTCCCGGAAGGTGCATTGTGTGCCAGGTCGTCGTAAAATATAACGGCAAACAATAAAAATATTCCAACGAAAGATGCTTTGAATAAAGTGGAAAGTTCATCGAAACGAGAAGATGCAAACCAAGTTCTATACATTCCGACAAATGAAAAAATCACCAGCCAATAAAAATATACTGCGAACATCGGAAGGAAAAATTCGGGACGTGTAATTAACTCGAACCAGCCGGTTTCAACACGGAAAAAGAAATAGACAATCCATGCGAGGTTAATTGTTAAAAAATCCGTAGTTATTATAATTACTTTTTCTAATCTTTTATTCAATTCTCACCTAGTTCATACTTGCAATCAATTTTTGAGAAATATGATTTCCAATTGATAGAGATGCCGTTGCTGCCGGAGACGGCGCATTGCATACATGAATAACTCTTTCTTGTTCGGCAAAATAGAAATCATCCAATAATTTTCCTTTTATATCGCAGGCTTGCGCACGTACACCTGCTCCACCGGGTACTAAATCACTTTCGTTAATTTTGGGAATCAACTTCTGCAAAGCTTTAACAAAAGCTTTTTTGCTGAATGACCTGTAAAATTCTCCAAACCCGGTCTTCCAATATTTTACCGCGACTTTATGAAAACCCGGCCATGTGAAAGTATCTGTCGTATCTTTAAGATTGAAATCGAACTTCTTATATCCTTCGCGTGCGAAAGCCAGAACTGCATTTGGACCGGCTTCAACAGCGCCGTCTATCATCCTGGTAAAGTGAACACCAAGAAACGGGAATGCCGGATCCGGCACAGGGTAAATTAAATTAGTTACTAAATGTTTGGATTCATCTTTCAATTTATAGTACTCGCCGCGGAAAGGAATTATCCGTAAATCCAAATTGCGGTTTGTTGTTTTAGCTATTCTATCGGAATGTAAACCGGTGCAGCTTACCACATAATCTGCAACAAATGATTTATCATTTGTGATAGTTTCAGTATGTGCATTTTTGACTATAATATTTTTTACTTCCTGATTAAAAATAAATTCCGCTCCGAGCTTTTTACATTCAACTTTTATTTTTTCCGCCATCTCAACAAAATCGATTATACCGGTTTGAGGGACACGAATACCTTTAACTCCTTTTACATGCGGTTCAATTTCTCTCAATTCCTCTTTCGATAGGTATTTTAAGTTTTCCAGACCGTTTTGGTTCCCTCTTTCATAAATATTCTCCAGCGCCGGAATTTCAGATTCATTGGCTGCAACAATAACCTTTCCACACAATTCATACCGCACATCATGTTGATTACAAAAATCAATTAACATCTTATAGCCGTTATGACAGTTTTGAGCTTTCAGGCTTCCGGGCTTGTAATAAATTCCGGAATGAATAACACCGCTGTTATTACCGGTTTGGTGTTTGCATATATCCGCTTCCTTTTCAATCACTTGAATCTTAAAATTGGGATTCTTTTTAAGTAACTGATAAGCCGTTGCAAGTCCAACAATACCCGCACCGATGATGGTGATTTTGTTTGACATATATCCATGAAAAATTTAAAAACTAAAGATAGGAAACGTCGGTAGAAGTTGAAAGAGCAATGATTTCAAAAAAACTATAAAAGATCTCATATGAATTAACAATATTTTCTCAAACTGATTTCATAATCCCACATCGTTATAGAAATAAAATAATTTTTCAATCAAACCAAAAAGAAAGCACATCTCTTTCTAATAATTCATCCAATCCATTTAATTCAGAAATAAAATATTCATTCAAGAAATTTCTAGTTGATTCTCGCATCTTTGGGGGTTTCATACTTATTCTCGGATTAAACACAGTATTATGAGCTTTTTCAATAACTTTCGGAATTAAGGTTCCAAATTTTCCATATGATTCAGATTTAAGCGGTAGGTAATTAATATACCTTTGATTTCCGAGACTTCTAAATAATTTATTTTTCAAGCCTTGGAGTTTTGGAAACACTGGCATCATTGCTGGATTTGAATGAATATTTTTTGCATCCTCAGGAAAAAGATTAAAATCCAAATTGAGAAATGAACATAATTCAAAAATTATTTTATTCTTATCCTTCAAGAACTCCTCAAAAATAATTACCATAATTTGATCTTTTTCTAAAAATTCAAAATACCATTTCAATTGATCGAGATATAGACTTCTATTAATAACTGTTTCAGGATTAAATTTCAAAGTACTTTCAAAACTATGTGTGGCTCTACCAGATCTAAGCATATGCCAGTATTGAGAATAGGCTCTTTCAGTTGGTTGTCTTAGTGTAAAGACTAACTTAATTTTTTTTTTCTGAATTGATATTCTCTTAGCAGCTAATTTAGATGCTAAATAAGTAGTTGAATCCTCACCAATAACTAGATCATTTTTCCCTTCAAAATGTTGTGAATACCAACTCCACAATTCAGTTGGGAATGAGTTCATACTTTGATTTATCCACTTATCAATTGATCTATAGTAATAATTAAAATCACTATGTTGAAGAATATTATCAATATCAAAAAAATTAATTTCATTCTTCGGTATAAACACATTAGGATGTTCATTTAAAATACTATGTAGAGTAGAAGTGCCAGATTTCATTGCACCTCCGATAATAAAATCCGGTAAAATAGAATTCTCCGGTGCTAACCAATTTGTAATTGTATAATTCATTTTTTATATTTATTGACTATTGTAATTGAATTTCACAAGATTTTAAAACTATTCTCCACTTATTCTATCTCTGAGTTAACTGCAAATTTGTTCATAAACCTTGGAATATTTTTTAATCTGATCATCCCAAATCATCTCATTCGTAACCTTCGTATGACCATTCTTTGCGATTTTAAATCTAAGTTCCTCATTTTCAATCAAATTTTTTAATGAGGTTGAAAGCTCTTCAATATTACTAATAAATATTGCTTCCAAATCTTCTTTCATCCAACCATATATTCCGGTAAATTTTTTTGCAATTATAGCGCAACTCGTAACAGCAGCTTCCAAATATACCAGACCAAATGTTTCATCATCGCTTGGTAAAACAAAAATATCAGATTTTTTCATCTCATGAAGAGTTCTATTTCTCGATAATTTTCCTAGGAAGGTAATATTTTTAAAATTCTGAGAAATAGATTTTAACTTGTTTTCTAAATACCCCTCTCCAACAATTATTAATTGCCAATCTGATTTATTGATTAGTTTAAAAGCTTCAATAAGCCAATTAACATTTTTTCTTCTTATTAATTGACTTACACAAATAATTCTTTTTGTATTTTTCCGTTCAAACTTTTCCACAATAACATTCTCAATTCCATGAGGTATTTTTAAGTAAGACAAGTTGTGCGATTTAATGAATTCTTCTGTTGCATAGTTGTGAAGAATTATTTCATCAGCTCCATGTAAAATTTGCAAATATTTCCTATATAAGAAACTATTAATGCTTAATTTATGGATTTTATCTAAATCTCCATTTCTCATTGTAACAACTAATGGAATTTTATATTTTTCTTTTAATTTTAGAGCAATAAAACCATCCGGCATTATATTATGTGCATGAATTAAATTATACTCATTCACCTTCCTAAACAATTTTTTATTAAAAACCCAAATAGAAAACATGAAAAGATAAGATAATCTGACTGAAAGCAATCTCAAATAGTTTATTGAAAATATCTTCTTTTCATCGTAATAGAAGCTGGGAGATAATTTTGCAATAGCTTTCATTCTACCTTTTATAAAAGGCAGATCTAGTAAAAATTCTTTAGGGAACCAAATATCAATTTTAGCTTTTCCATATTGTTCAACTGCTCTGCTTATCCTTAGAATAATATCATTTTCTTTTATTCCGGGAATAGGGATATTTCTTGCAATGTATAAAATTTTTAAATTTTCTTTCATATAATTTCCGTCAAGATAAACTCTTGATATGGATTCACTCTACTAATTTTTACTCACTCAAATAATAATTCGATGTACATTTTAGCTTGTCTTTTTCTATCGAAATTTTCCACGACAAATCTTCTACCATTTTTTGAGTAATACTCAAGACCCGCATTATCAGAAAGCAAGTCACAAATCACATTTTTTACATTCTTTAAATCTTTTAGGTCAATATACCTGCCTGCTTTTGACACTTCAATTAATTGTCTTGCCTCTCCCTCAACACCCAATAAAATAGGGATTCCCATTGCCATAATTTCAAAAATCTTCGACGGAATAACAGTCTTAAATAATGGAATCGGCTTAAGCGGTACTATCATAAGATCAGCAATAGAATAATATTTTATCAATTTACTTTTGGACACAGTTTTTAGCAAAGTAATATTAGTTAGATTCATTTCTTTTATTTTATTTTCAACTAATATTCTTTGTTCTCCATCTCCTATTAAAATGAAGTGAACTTCACTTTTGTCTGTAAATATGCTAGCAAGATCCACTATCCTATCAATTGGCTGCGATAGACCGAAGTTTCCAAAATAGGCAATTACTCTTTTTTCAGCCAAATTATGTTGATTTAATAAACCAATATCCTTTTTACTCGGCCTAAAAAAATCTGTATCTACACCATTTTTAATTACTTTAATCTTATCCTTTGTAATATTTTTCTGCCTTATTATGTCACAATAAGAATCAGTTACGCTGACGATATAGTATGCCTTTTGATAAATTTTTTTTTCGATGAACTCTAATAATGATATCAAAATTTTATTTTTAACCTGACCTAGCTGTATTAAAGATTCAGGCCAAAGATCACGTACTTCAAAAACAAGTGGAATTCTCTTCAGTTTACTTAAAACCCAGCCACTAATTCCAATCGAGAATGGTGGACTTGTAGCAATAATAAAATCGACTTGTTTTAATAAAAATGATCCTTGAATAATACTTGAAAGCATAAAAGCTGAATAAGCAATAAATCTCTTTAAAAACCCCCTGCTAGCCGCAGCATAAGTGTATGTTCTGTGAATCGATACTCCTTCAATTTTTTCAAAATAATAGAATTTATTTCTATATTTTTCCGGGATTACCCCTGTTGGGTAATGCGGCATACAAGTAATTACCTCGACCTCGATACCCAATTTAACCCACTCTTTGGCATGTTCAAAAGCTCTTATTGAACCAGCTCCAGTTTCTGGAGGGAAATATTCCGTAATCAAGCATATTTTTTTGTTTTCTATCATAAAATTAAAAAAACTTCTTCTTTTCTTTGTTATCAGTATATAATTAATGTGATATCTTTATATCGAATATATGATCGTAAATCTTTGAATACTCAGTTGCATTTTTATTCCATGTTAATTTTTTTACAGAATTATATCCATTCATACCCATTTGATTTCTTAACTTGTTATCACAAATCAATGATTCAAGCTTATTACTTATATCATCAACATCTTTTAAATTGGCCAGAAAACCATTTTCTCCATCAACAATGATATCAGAAATACCTTCATTTTTAGTAGCAATTACAGGAATTTTTAAAGACATTGCCTCGATGTAAACCACACCAAAAGCCTCATCCCATGATGTTAAAAGAAAAATATCTGAATTACTAATCATCTTTAAAACTGAATCGTGCGGCATAAAACTAAAGAATTTTATTTTACCACTACAATCTTGTTGAATTGCTTGCAACTCAAGCTCTTTTCTTAAAGGTCCGTCCCCAATAATTACATATTTAAGATTATTAAATTTTTTATTAACATTAGAAAAAGCACTTATTGCATAACCAATTCCTTTTCTTTCAATAAGTGCCGATACTGTAATAATAGTAATTGAATTATTGATTTTATTATTAATCGTATCCTGTAAATTTATGCCATTATGGATGGTGATGATATTATCCTTTCTATCAGTATATTTTTGTATTCTTCTTTTTATAACACTTGATACGGCTACTACATAATCTACCGATTCTATTGCTTTTTTTGTTTTTTCAAACCAAGACTTTTTTCTTAAAGTTGCATATACAGATGCGCCATGAATAGTAAGTAAAGTTGGTAATTTAAAGTAGCTGGCTAGAAGTACACCGCCATAATCATCCGGTAATCCTCCATGTATATGCAAAATAAAATTTTGGGGATTTTTAAGTATTCTCCTAAACAAAGGTTTTAAAAGTATATAGTATAAATAAGGCCAGTATTGTTTAAGTAGACCAGTAGGGAAAGCAAAAAAACGAGGATGATATACATCAACACCTTCATAACATTCAAATAAAGGGACTTTTTTATATTTTGAGTATCTCTTATTTAATAAGTTTATTGGAAATACAACTTTGGGAATTGGTGCAATAACTGTGACTTTATAACCTAGATTAAGAATTTCTTTAACCTGTTCATGAACAAAAATTCCGGATCTATAAACTACAGAGTTTGGATACAATGCTGTTAGTACGATAATATGTTTAATTCGATTCTTGATAATTATCCTTCATTGAATAAAACAACGCAAAATTTAGCCAGAGTAAATTAAATTGAGGAAAAAGAAACCCATAAAAAAAGAAATCAACATTCATTGCAATAAAAAGAGCAAAAATACTTACATAAAATGATTTTGAAAAATCATCATAATATTCTATTGCCTTTTTATAACTTTCTTTAAAGAAAACATAGAATAAAATAAATACTGATACGACACCCAATACTCCAAGTTCTGCTAACAATGCAGGCCATAAAGTATGAGGTTCTTTAACATATAACAACATCTGTGGAACAATTGGATCAAGGTATAGATCATACAATACTGGGAACCCCTTAAAACCTACACCAAAAAAAGGATTATCAACAAACATATGGAAGCTGCTATTAATTAGAGCCAATCTCACTCTTATAGAAGGATCTGTCATCAAGTCTATGATTGAAGCGAATCTTTCAATTATTAAATCACCATAAGGTGTAAAGAACAATGCAAAGCTAAGTATTATTGCACCTATGGTTAAGATATAAAATATAATCCTTTTCTTTGGATAGAAAAATATTACTGTAATTATTCCAAATAGAAGTGATAACCAACCACTCCTAGAAAATGTTAAAACTGTGCCGATAAAAGAGAGTAAGATTCCGATGCCGAGTAAAATTTTCCATTTAATTTTAACCTTGTTAAAAAGTAAATAACTAAGTGAATAAATAATCCCGAATATCATATATGTACAGAGAACATTTGGATCATGAAAAGTACCACTGGGTCTGTAAATTCTAAACCCTTCGCTGGTTTGAACAGTTGAGTCTGCAAAATATGTCACATTTTCAAAGAGAAGTTGATAAACCAGTAAAAAGGTCTGAGATATATTGATAAATAATAATATCAATATAATCAAGATTAGGTGATTTCTAGATTTAATAAAATTTGCAACCAACACAAAAAATAAATAAAGTGCCAATGTCTGTACAACTATATATAAGCCATTCTCAAAATTAGGTGTATAAATTAAAGAGATACTTGCAATAATTATAAAAAATAAAAATGGGTAGGTAATTGAGTATAAATATTTAATCTCATCAATATCCCGGATTAAGTATAATATGACAGTTGTAAAAATACTGAAGAACCAACCTACATGAAAAATTGTGATGCCTGCAAATATTTGACCCCAAATATCCAGTCCGGTAGCAAAAATCATTATCATGATCCAAATTACCGGTCCCCTAATAAATCCATAGTATAATATGATGAAACCTAAGAAAAATATAAAAGGCACTAATGATAAATAAGAATTAACATAATAAAGTGCTAATATAATTAGCTCACAAAACACCAATGATATAGTTATTGAAGTTTTATTTTCAAAAATATTCTTAATAATACTTGTCATTTGCCGAATTTTAAAATATAATTAATGTCATCCATTTTAATTAATAAAAAATCACTAATTCTAATCTTATATTTTTGAGATGCATAAATTATGAATATTATTGTCCATAAGCTAAAACTTGCCGCGCTTATAATTGGAATAATTTCAATGCCATGTAAAGGGATAAGAATAAAATTAAGTCCTAAATTAATAAATGCAATAAAAACATTATTTATTACAACTATAGTTGGGATTCCCTGTCCAAGTAAAAAAGCATTAATTATGTGACCCGATGAAAATATTATTAATGCGGGTAATAGATAAAGCAAATATGTGTAGGCTGCTAAGAACTCTAAAGAAAATAGTACTACTATTATTTTCTCACCAAATAGATATATTAATACCACTGCAATAAAATTTACCAATATTAAAACGCGAGAAAGCTTAGCTATATTGGCAACCTCTTTAGACGATTCCGTCGCAGCAGAGCGGGCAATCACAATCGGACCCAACAGGAAAGGAAGTTTTTGAAATAGGTCAACAAACACTTTAGAAATAGAATAAATACCTGTATTCGAAACATTACTAAAATAGTTCATTATAAAAATATCTCCTCGTATAATAAAGAAACCTGCTATTGAAGTTATTGTGGCCTTCAAAATCAAATTTTTCTTATTATTACTTTTTAGCAAATCTGAGTTGTGATTTTCAAACAGCGGTAGTATTTTAACTATTTCATAAATTGTAATAGAAATAGGAACTAAAATAAAAGCAAATAATATCGCATCCAATCCAA
This sequence comes from Melioribacteraceae bacterium, assembly GCA_021740785.1. Classification (GTDB taxonomy): domain Bacteria; phylum Bacteroidota; class Ignavibacteria; order Ignavibacteriales; family Melioribacteraceae; genus JAIOZI01. Next base: position 48,921 of record JAIOZI010000010.1, on the reverse strand, counting down.
GGTCAATAATATAAATAATAATAAAATTAAGGACAAAGATACCTGCTGTATAATTAAGCAAAATCAAATTATATCGTACATAATCTTGGAGTCCAAGAAATATTGCTTGAACACCCTTCCAAAAGACACCGAGAAATGCAGCAGAAACTCCAATTAGGACATACTCAATGTCTATTTTAAATAGAAAAATGAACATTTTCGGGAATAAAAAAAACATTATTAACCCAAATACTGAAATCCCAATGAATATTATTCCATTGAAATTGAACACTGATCTGATACTATTACTTTTACTTCCGATTTGAATAATATTACTTCTTCTTATTCCTTCTCCGAGAAATAATGTGATAATTATAATAAGATTAGCAACAATACTATATTGCCCCCTGCCTTCAGGTCCCAAATATCTCGTAACAATAATATTCGTTAAAAAAGCAAAAATTGTCACGAGTACTGTTGTGGTTCCTGTGATGTAAAATGCTTTAAAGAATTTCATTTACTTTTTTTCTTTACGAAAACTAAGTGCGGCAAAAATATATTCAACCTTTTTATATTTTTCTGGTTCGTTCAATCGAATAAATTCAATTTTTCTGAAGAGTAGAATTAAAAACAGTTGAATTATAAAGGCAATTGCTATTGCCCCGAGAACAATAAAGGCACGCTTTGGTTTGGATTTATAGTCGGGGGGGACTGCGTAATCAATCACCTGGATAGCCGGTTTTTCTTTCATCAACTGCATTTTGGCTTGCTCATATTCGGGCAGCAAATATTCCTGAAGCTTTTGCTGGAGTAAGAGGTTAGTATATATATCTGTGTATTTCTTACCTAACTCTGGGATTTTTTCAATAGGTATAAACATTGATGAGAACGGATTTTCTAAGTATTGCATATTTGCAGATTTTAAAACATCCACTTGTTTTTTAAATGAATCAATCTGAATTTTAATTGAATTATACTGAGGTGAACCTTCGCCATAATTTGTTTTTACAGCATCCAATTCAGCCTGTTTCAATAATATTTGTGCCTCAAAATCAACTACTGCAGCAATAATTGCTTTTGTTTGTTCAACAAACTCAATTACTCCATATCGATTCTGAAAGTTTTCTAAAGCAATTTTTAAACTGTCGATGTCATGTAAGTTTTCAAAGTATCTTTTTTGGATTAAATTAAATGTTCGCTCAGATCTTTCAAGTATAAGTTGATTTGATTTTTGCCCTAGATAATCTATCATATAATTTACAATTTCAGCTACCATATTCGAGTCAGTATATTCGTAAGAAATTGAAATCATGTTCTCTTCAGTTAATAGAACTTCATAATCAGAATAAAAACTTAGAAAGGTTTCTTCCATAGTTGGTTTTTCATAAAACTGTTGAAGATCATATCTCTCAATTACATTTATTGCCAACGATTTGCTTTTCAGTATGGCCATATAGGTGAGTTCAGATCCCCCTCCCAAATTGATTCCGAAACTTGATAGAGGTAAACCACTTAGCATTGATGATAAACCACTTGTAGAATTACTTTGCTGCGGAGGCATGACTATAGCAGTAGATTTAAACCACTTAGGTAGGAACAAACTAATTGTAATAGAAATTACTGCTACAATTAACAAATTAAAAAATATTTGTTTTCGCCACTTCGTTAATAAAGTTAAAAAATCTAAAAATGTGAATTGTTCATTTTTCATATACTGAATTCGCCAAATTTATATATCATTAAAGAAAATATTTTTATTCTTTTGTTAATTAGATGTTTTTAAACTAAAATAGAATACGGTAAAAGTCATTTTGTAATTTGGATTATTAATACAATAACAGTTGTAATAGCTCCAACAATCTGAGCCAAGTTCCCAACTCTTGTCAAATAATAATCAAAGTCTCTGTATGGTTCTTGAGGTACCCAAATAAAGTCACCCTTTTCAATTAGTGTATTGGAATCTTCCTCGAGTTCAATCCATGATCTGGTTTTTCCCTTAATCAAATAAATTTCACCACGCGGAAACTTTCCAAGTCCACCGGCTTTTTCTAAGTAATACTTATAAGACTCACCATCAACATATTCAATATAGCCAGGGTCAATTACATGCCCGAATACATAAACTAAATTTTGCTTCTCAGGAATATATATTACATCTCCATTTTTAACAATAAATTCAGAGTCTTCAGATTCAGGATCGTCCAATCCTTGAAAACTTAAAACAGTACTGCCTCTGGATAATCTAAGAGTGTTGTCGATTATAAACGAGGTAAAATCCGCCGGATCAATATTCGACATCCGCTGCATTAACATAATTTCAATTTCTCTGTTCGAGGAAGGTAAATTCAAAAAATTCACACCTCTAATAAGTTCAGCTCTATTAAGATCAGCATTTTCAGTAAATCCACCTGCTTGCTTTATAGTTTCATATAAAGTTGTGTTGTTTTTCGTAATATATATTTCACCTTCTCTCTTTACTTCTCCTCTTATTCTAACTTTATAGGCTTTTCGTTTCGGTGTATCGCCAAGTATACGAATTCTGTCCCCTGACTTTAATAATATATCATCTTCGATATCAACTATTATATCCTCAACATCTTCACCGTCATATGTGAGTCTTGAAATTTGTGCTTTATTAACATTTTCATATGCACTATTTATACCCTGAGCAAAAAGTAATGCGTCCGACAATTTATCACCCTCAACAAATTGAAATTTTAGAGGTTCTTTTGCATTCACGGCTCCAGAAATCTCGATAAACTGGTTATCCAAATCAAGTGGCGGAAAAATTAACAGATCATCATTTTTTAAGTAAGGATTGTTCTGAAAATTTCCTGTTAATCGAAAATCTTGAAGATCAATTATTTCTGTTTCACCGCTTGATCTAATCAACTTGATATTACGAGTAGCTACATTTTCAATTTCTTCTGTAATATTAGTAAAAGACTCCATATCTTTAATGGGGTTTAGTAATGGAGCTTTTGCTTGATTAAATATCCTTGTTATAAAATTATCAACTCTTTCAGTTGGACTTGCTTGAAAAGTACCATTTATTATAAAAGACCCACCAATTGTAACACTGATGGACTGATTGCTCAATAAATTATTAAAATTACTTTCATTTATTTGAGCATTTAAAAAGTTATTAATTAGAAAAAACAGAATAATAATGAAACTAAATTTTGATTTACTTTTATTTCCCATACTGTTTCTCATAATATTTTTGATATTCCCCGGAAATTATTTTTTCCCACCAATTTTTGTTTGTTTTGTACCATTCAATAGTTTTTACTATTGCTTCGTCAAATTTATATTTCGGTTTCCAGTCTAATTCAGTCTCGATTTTACTCGAATCAATCGCATACCGCCTGTCGTGCCCCGGTCTGTCTTTTACATATTCAATCAATGATTCCGATTTGCCCAGGCTGTTCAATATTAATTTCACTATTTCGATATTCGGCATCTCCTGATCAGCACCGATATTGTATACTCCACCAATTTTTCCTTTCTCAAACACAGCTTCTACCGCACGATTGTGATCAATTACATAAATCCAATCCCGCACATTCATTCCGTCACCGTAAACAGGAAGTTTTTTATCATGCATCGCATTTATAATCATCAATGGAATTAATTTCTCGGGAAATTGCAGCGGACCGTAATTATTTGAACATCTTGTTATTACTACCGGCAATCCATATGTATGATGAAACGCCATCGCCATCATATCGGCTGCGGCTTTGCTGGATGAGTACGGACTGTTTGGCGATAATGGTGTATGCTCCGTGAACCTACCTGTTGCACCGAGACTTCCGTAAACTTCGTCCGTAGATATCTGAAGAAACCTTTCCACTTCAAATCGTTTTGCAGCTTCAAGTAACACATTTGTTCCGATAACATTCGTCTGGTAAAATATTTCGGATCCTAAAATGCTTCTGTCAACATGAGACTCAGCTGCAAAATTTATGACTGAATTAATTTTATATTTTGAGAACAAGTAATCAATCAATTCGTGATTACAAATATCACCCCTCACAAAATGGTAATTACTTTTATCTTCCGATGGTTTTAAGTTTTCTAAATTACCGGCGTAAGTCAGTTTATCAACGTTAATTATCTCAACATCATCGCGGTTTTCGAGAATGTAATTAATAAAATTACTGCCGATGAATCCCGCTCCGCCTGTAACTAATATTCTTTTCAATTTTTCTCCATTTGGCTAGAATGCAAAAAAGCCTAAAAATATTCCGGTTTGAATAAAAAACGAATCTGATTTTAATCCCGATGAAACATTGGTCAATTCTATTTCATTTTCAGTCGTCCAATCATTACCTAATGTAAACAAATAACCCCCGCCGATTCGAAATGCAATAAACCTGTTTAACGGAATATCAACGTTTATTGTCGGGGATAAAATATAATAATCTCTTGTTAATTTTCTGCTGTAACTGTCTGCATCAGGACTTGCAGAGAATTCACTCCAAACACCGTTCCAACTGAAATTTTGGTTGTTTCTAAAAATCTCAATTTCCTGTGAACCGGCGCCAATCATTGCTCCGAATGAAACAGCAACATTTCTGATTGAAGGAATTGTGTACTCAATAGTAAGCGCTCCGCCTCCAACTGAATAAATCACTTCACGGTCGAACCCGTTAAAAAACTTTGTTTCGGAAGCAGTTCCGTTAAACCCGGTTCCGCCGATTCTCAAATTCTCAACAACCAGAATGTAAATGTATCCGCCGCCGCCATAGCTGAATAATCCCCCGGAAAAATCGTCAACTCCAAAAGCAGGCAGTTGTTTATTTAATTCGGAATAATCAGGCATCAGGTAATACGGTGTAAATCCAACCGCAGTACCGAATTTGGAGATCCAGCCAACTTCATTTTGAGCAATAGAGATTGAGCTAAAACCAAAGAGGAATACAATTAAATAAAAATACTTTTTTATCATTCATAATTCATAGTCGTTTTCGAAACATCAAATTTAGTTATTTGGTGATAAATAACAAACCCCAATCCAAATTTAGACATGAAAATAAAAAAGGCTGTACCGATTTCAAATACCATTAGTTTACCACAACAAGGTGAAATCTGCATACAGCCTATATTACAGGAAATAGAAAATTTATGCTAATCCATCATCATTCTTAAAAACGAAGAACTGTCGTCTCTGTTTTCCCGGTTTCGTTTTCTATCTTTCTCTTTTTCTTTTTGCTCGAATGCATCAAATTGTTCAAATTGAAATCCGCCTTCTGTAACCGTATCTTCTTTAAGCAGATTTTTATTCGATCCTTTTACGCGGAATATCGTCGGTACATCCAAATCATCATCTTCACTCACTTCCATCGGTCTTCCCTTATAACCTGCGCCAAGCCCGGATGCTGCAGTTTTTTTCTTTTCTCTTGTTTCATCTTCTTCTGATACTTTATTCAGATTACTAATTCCGCCTTTATAAGATGCCGAATTGAACCCGGTTGCAATAACCGTATATGAAACATATTCGTTCATTTCTTCTTTGCTTACCCAGCCGAATATAATATTGGCTTCCTCACCGGCAGAGTCATATATAATTTTATTTCCTTCATCAATCTCCTGCATAGTAAGATTAGTTGAACCGCTGACATTAAGCAGAATATTTTTGGCGCCTTTGATACTGATACCTTCCAACAAAGGAGAAGATATTGCTTTCTGAGCCGCTTCGACCGCACGATTATCACCGCTTGCAATTCCGCAGCCCATTAAAGCTTCACCGCTTTCATTCATTACGGAACGGACATCGGCAAAGTCAACATTAATTATTCCGGGGATTGTTATGATATCCGCAATTCCGCGTGTCGCTTCATAAAGAACTTCATTCGGCTTATCGAATGCAGTGGCTGCAGATACGGTTTTATCCAAAATGCTCAAAAGTCTTTCATTCGGAATAACAATCAAGCTATCAACGTATTGACGCATTTCATGAATTCCGTCTTCGGCGTTGAGCATACGTTTTTTTCCTTCCCAGCGGAACGGTTTTGTGACTATTCCTATTACGAGTGAGCCTAGGCTTTTTGCAATCGAAGCAACGATCGGTGCGCCGCCTGTCCCGGTACCGCCGCCCATTCCGGATGTGACAAAAACCATATCACTTCCTTCCAGAACCTTTGTTAGTTTTTCTCTATCTTCTTCGAGAGCTTTGCGTCCAACATTAGGATCTGCCCCGGCTCCCAGACCGCGGGTAATATTTTTTCCGATTTGTATTTTATGCTGGGCGCTGCTTTTCTCCAATACTTGAGCATCCGTATTAACTGCAACATATTCAACTCCCTGCAGTCCTCTTTTCATCATGCTCTCGATAGCATTACACCCGCCTCCACCTACGCCAACTACTTTTAAGACGGCGGACATTGGTCTCTCTCGGTCTAAGGTTACAAATTTTGTCATTACTTCCTCCTTGTTGTGGTATTTATAGTTCATCAAAAAATTCTTGTATCTTTTTAAAGAAACTTTTTACTTTAAGCTGTCCTCTATCTCTTCCGCTTTTGATGTTTATCATAGTATCGCTTGAAGTCGTTCCGGGAATTCCTTTTATCAATCCGGCAACTGTTGCAAACTCGGGACTTTCAATTTCATTCGATAATCCGGCGCCTAATTCCAGCGGGACACCGATTCTAGTCGGCAACCCAAATACTTCTTCGGCTAATTCTGTGCATCCTCTTAAAAGTGAACCGCCGCCGGTCAGCACTATACCTGCTTTAATTTTTCCTTTATAACCTGTATGGCGCAATTCATTATCAATCAACGTGAACAATTCTCTCATTCTCACACTGATGATTTGAGTCAATAAAGAAATTGGAATTTTAATATTTCCCCTGGCGCCGACACCTTTTATGTAAATGTCCTCATCTTTTATGATTGAATCCTCGGACGCATAACCGTATTCTTTTTTCAATTTTTCTGCTTCACCTGTTACAATTCCGAGAGATTCACGAATATCATTAGTAACTTGATTACCGGCAACTCCGATAACCTTGGTATGTTTTACACTTTTATCGTGATAAATTGCAACATCGGTCGTTCCGCCGCCGATATCAATCAACGCAACGCCTAAATCCATTTCATTATCTTCAAGCACGGAGATACTGGATGCAATTGGCTGAAGTACATAATCTTTTACTACGTACCCGGCTCGCTGCACCGATTTATTTATATTTTGAATTGCGGGAATTGATGCCAGCACAACATGATTCAGCGCTTCCAATCTTGACCCGCTCATACCAATTGGATTTTCAATGCCGCCCTGATGATCAATAAAAAATTCCTCCGGAATAATGTGAAGTATTTGTCTGTCGGATGGAATTCTGATTGTGCGTACATCTGCTTTTAACCTCTCGAGATCTTCCTCTGTAATTTCTTTATCCGGGTTACTGATCGTAACATAATTTCTATGACGTAAACTCGTAATGTGTTCTCCTGCAACTCCAACGTTCACTTCTTTTATTGTTATCCCGGCACGGTTCGATGCAATATCCATTGCTTCTTTAATAGCTTCGGCAGTTTTCGTAATGTTTGCAACCAATCCCCGGTTTAGTCCTTCCGAAGGCGCAACTCCGAAACCAAGAATATCCAGATTATTTTCAGATTTCTCGGCAATTATTGCTCCGACTTTCGTCGTACCGAGATCCAAACCGGCAATTATATTTTTTTTCATGAATTTACTTCCTTATCTTCTTGTGCTTCGGTCGTTATACCTAAATAAACATGCTGCGCAAACCTTAGATCAATGTATTCGATAACCCGGTTAATGCTCTTCCCTTTCATATTATTCCATAATTTTCCGAAGTAAATTACCTTCGCTATTTCATTTCCTCTTCCTACTACAACCGGATAATCTGCAAATGAATAATAGAGTAAAATATCCCCGCCGTTTCTTAAATTAATTTCGTTCAGATTTTCATACAGTTCCGGGTCCGTTAATTTCGCTGTTGTTAAAATTTTCAAAGCTGTAACGACATCATCATATTTTTTAACATTATGGAAATTCCGAATAGAATCCTTTACAAAAGGATTGCTGATTACCGGGTAATCAATTCGTTTAGTGTAAGACAAAATCGGTAACGTTTCCAAATCCTCGGTAATTATAAACTGTTTACTTTCCCAATAAAGCAATGCTTCAAATACTTTCTCTGTGATCTGAACCGTAACCGCGTTATCACCCTCATAGATTACATCCGCTCTTTTTATATATGGATGCTTTTCCAATCGATCCTTAATTAACGGAAGTGTCAATTCGTTATATTTTTCCTTGTCTTCAAATCCCGCATACTTGAAGTAGATGTCTTTTGAAAGATGGAAATTCCCGTTTAATTCAATAACTCCTATCTTCGGAGCTTTATCTTCCAGTGAAACTGACAAATAAAAAACCAATGCAAGAGAAATCAATAAGAATAAAATGCTCGGTATTTTTAGAAATTTTTTCATCATCTATTATTTTATCAACTCAATAAATTTTTCGCCGAATTTCCATATATCGCCCGCACCCATTGTTATTATGATATCATCCTTCTTGTAAATTGATTTCAATAGTTCGGGAATTTTTGTTTTATCAGGTTCATAATGAACATTTTTATGACCGAAACTTTTTGCGGCATCCGCTACCAATTTTCCGTTTATTCCTTCAATAGGTTCCTCGCGAGCCGGGTAAACATCAGTACAGATAAACACATCCGAATTCATCAACGATCTGCCGAATTCTTTATAAAAATCCTGAGTACGTGAGTACAGGTGTGGTTGAAAAACAGCCACCAGTCTTCTCTTCCATCCATTTCTAATTCCGCTTAATGTTGCATCTGTCTCAGTAGGATGATGTGCGTAATCATCAATCACAAGAATATCATTACTGTATTTTGTTTCAAATCTTCTATATACGCCGGTGAATGACCCAAGAGCTTCTTTAATAGTTTCAAAATCAACACCAAGTTCTCTTGCGGTAATTACTGCAACGAGAGAATTTTTAATGTAGTGCAAACCGGGAAGCTGCAGAGTAATCCTTCCCAAATCCTCGCCTTTGTAAATAACGTTGAAGGAACTATTAAAATTATCATGTTGAATATCAACGGCACGAACATCAGAGTGTATGTTGACACCGTAGGTTATTATCTTTTTGTTGATCAACGGAATGATTTCCTGCAGCGCCGGCTCATCCAAGCAAAGAGCAACAAATCCGTAAAACGGAACCTTATTTGCAAATTCAATAAATGCTGATTTCAAATCATCGAGATCTTTATAAATATCAAGATGTTCTCTTTCGAGAGTTGTAATGGCTGCAATGGTAGGAGTTAATTTCAAAAAGGAACGGTCAAACTCATCAGCTTCAACAACTATATAATCACCATGACCAAGACGCGCGTTTGTTCCGCCGAGTCCGCTAAGTTTACCTCCGACAATAATTGTCGGGTCAATATTTCCGGCAGTAAGCACCAGCCCAACCATTGAGGTAGTCGTGGTTTTTCCGTGGGTACCGGCAATACTGATTCCATATTTCATTCTCATCGTTTCAGCCAGCATCTCGGAACGTTTGATAACCGGAATTTTGCTATCGATTGCAGCAGCAACCTCAGGATTTGCGGTAGTAACCGCTGATGAATAAACCAGCACATCGGCATCAATCAAATTTTCGGGTGAATGTCCTTTATAAATAGTAACACCAAGATCTTTAAGATGATCGGTTACTTCCGTTTCATTTAAGTCCGAGCCTGAAACTTCAAATCCTCTATTCAATAAAATTTCTGCGAGTCCGCTCATCCCGATTCCGCCAATCCCGACAAAATGAACTTTCTTAATAACGTTCTGCATCATATCGATCTGCCTCTTTAAATTCCTTCAGCAAGTTTTATTGCATTTTCCGCAATTGTCTTTGCTGCATCAGGTTTAGAAAATTTCTTTATTCCATCACTCAACTTCTGAAGTTGAATGCTGTCATTAAAAAGCCGGACTAAAACATCAACCAACTTTTTACCTAATTCATTATCCTTAATTAAAATTGCCGCCTCATTATCAACCATAGATTTCGCATTTTTATACTGATGATCTTCAGCCACATTTGGAGAGGGGACAAATACCGACGGTAATCCCAAATATGCCAGTTCGGCTATTGTCGTTGCGCCTGCTCTCGCTATCACTAAATCACAAGCTGAATAATAATTTTCGATATCATCAAAAAATGGGAATACCTTCACAGACTCGTTTTCAAGATTTTTATATTGATCAAAATATCTTTTTCCGGTCTGCCAGATGATCTGTATTCCGCCGGAAATTAATTTTTCCAAATTTTCATCAACCGCATTATTTATCGATGACGCACCCAGACTCCCGCCAAGAACTAAAAGTGTTTTTCTTTCTGGATTTAATCCAATATGTTTTATTGCCTCTTGTTTATCCATAAGCTGCAAATTGACACGCACCGGGTTTCCGGATACATGAAGTTTTTCACTGAACCGGAAATAATTTTTTGAATCTTCGAATGCAACATGAATTTGATCAGCGCGTTTTTCCAAAAGTCTATTCGTAACTCCCGGGTAACTATTTTGCTCAAGCAGCATAACTTTTGAACCTAGGAAAGATGCCGCCCAGACGACCGGACCTGAAACATACGCGCCTGTTCCAATTGCTACTCTTGGTTTGAAACTAAAACAGATCATCAGCGATTTCACAGCAGAGACCAGAAGTTTGACCGGGAACAGTAAATTCTGCAATGTGAGTTTTCGGACAAATCCTGAAATCCAAATCGACTTAAAATCAAATCCGAACTTCGGTACAACTGTAGACTCAAGTTTATCTTTCGTTCCGATGAATAAAATTTTCGATTCCGGTTTTATCAGTCGGATTTGTTCGGCAACTGCTAATGCAGGGTAAAGATGTCCGCCTGTTCCGCCGCCTGCAAAAATAAAACGATATGGATTTGCGTTTATTTTCATCACTGATTCAACCTTGGTTCGCGGTATCTATGGGTTTGCAATGCAACGTTCACAATTATTCCGATCGATATAGCAAAAATTATTATTGATGTTCCGCCGAAACTTATAAAGGGCAGCGTTATACCTGTAGTTGGCAGTATGCCCACAACAACCGCTGCATTTATAAGTGCGCTTATTACGATATTGAAAGACAATCCAAATACAATCAACTGTCCGAATGTATCCTTTGCGCGTTTTGCAATTAGAATTCCTACAAAGAAGATTGTCAGATAAACAAGTAGGACAATAATTGCTCCTAAAAATCCTGTTTCTTCACCCAGCACAGAAAAAATAAAATCGCCGTAAGATTCGGGTAAAAACAAATCACTCTGCCTGCTGTGACCAAGACCAACACCAATAAAGCCACCGCTGCCTAATGCAATCTTTGCCTGTTTTACCTGCATATTGATATCTCCGCCGTTCATCAGTGAATCGACAAAGGTCAAAATTCTTTCTCTTGAATGTGATAATGCCATCATTGCAAGTCCCGCAAAAACGGCTCCCGATCCGAGAGTCGCAAAAACGTGTTTGAAACTTGCACCACCGACATATAGCAGAACAAATGAGATCAAAGTTATTATTACAGTGGTCGAAACATTCGGCTGAAGAAATACAAATAGGCTGATTGTAAAAATCCAGAACATCGGGTAAACCAAACCGGATTTAAATTCCGATACTTTACTACCCTGCCTCTCAATCATGTTTGCGAGGTGAACCAGCAAAACTACTTTAGCCAATTCAGAAGGTTGAAATCTGAACAAACCAATGTCGATCCAGCGTGCGGCTCCTTTAAAACTTTGTGAAAACAGCAGTGTAATTAAAAGAAGAATTATCACACCAAGCATAGCATGCTTGCTGTAATGCCGGTAATTTTCATAAGGTATTGATGAGAAAATTACCAATCCGAATGCCGCAATTAATACTTTGCCGACATGAGATTTGAACAATGTATAAATGCTGTTGAACTTTACCGCGCTGTAAGTTCCGCTTGCACTGAACACAAGGATTGCACCGAGAATACTCAGTACAATTACCAATGCTATCAATATTTTCGCTAAGTTTTTCATTTATAGATTATTCACCGCTTCCTTAAATACTCTACCCCTATGTTCATAATTTTCAAACATATCGAAACTCGCACATGCAGGTGACAATAGGACTATATCACCTTCTTCTCTATCTCCCAGACTTCTTTTAACACAATTCTCAAGTGTATCGACTATTTCCGTATCAACAAACTCAGAAAAAAAATCAAAAACTTTTTTTGATGATGATCCGATTGCATATATTTTTTTTACTCTATTTTTCACAAGTTCTTTTATCTGGTTGTAGTCATTCCCTTTATCTTTGCCCCCGAGAATTAAAATAATCGGATCTTCAAAACTTCTTAGTGCATACCAGACGGAATCTACATTTGTTGCCTTTGAATCATTTATATATTTCACTCCGTCAATCTCACGAACAAACTCCAAACGATGTTCAACACCGGGAAATGTTGAAAGTCCTTTTTTTATTAAATCATTTTCGAATCCAATTATTTTTGCGGTAATTACAACAGGCAGAGCGTTATATAAATTATGCTCACCCTTAATACTCAAATCCGATGTATCACACACATGATCAAATTTATTATCACTTACAAAAAATATTTTTCCATCATGAGAGTATGCGCCATTGCTTACTTTATTCTTTATAGAAAATGCATACTGTGTAGCGTTACTGTAAATTATCCGTGTCAATTCGTCATCATCATTCGATATATAAAAATCCTTCTCATCCTGGTTTTCACTAATTCTTTTTTTCGAATTGATATAATTATTAATATCATTTCCATATCTATCCAAGTGATCAGGTGTGATGTTCAAAATTGTTGCAAACTTCGGTTTGAATCTTTCGATAAAGTCCAACTGGAAACTCGAAACCTCTAATGAAACATATTCATCTTCACTTACATTTAATGCAATCTCTGAAAATGCTCTGCCAATATTACCTGCCGTATAAGCTTTCCCACCGCAATTGTTAATCACATGCGCAAAGAGTGCTGTTGTTGTAGTTTTACCGTTTGTTCCGGTAACTGCAATTACATTTCCTTTACATACACTCGATGCAAATTCCAATTCACTAATTATTTTAATTCCCAAAGATTTCGCTTTTGTCAAAACCTCTGAATCCGAAGGAACGCCGGGACTTGTAACCAGCAGATCACAATCAAAAACTTTTCCCGAATGACCGCCTGATTCAAAAGCGATTCCTTCCGAATTAAGCATCACTAAATTTTGAGCAATCTTCTCCTCTTCGGCAGTATCACTCACGAATGGAACTGCACCCAAACGTTTTGCAAGTTTAGCTGCGGCTACTCCGCTTCTCACTGCCCCGATGATCGATATTTTCAGACCTTTGTAATTCACTACCTTACCTTGAACGAAGCTAAACTTATTATTGCTAAAATTATGGTGATGATATAAAAACGAATAACAATCTTAGGTTCAGACCAGCCGAGAAGTTCATAATGATGATGAATCGGAGCCATCTTGAATACTCTTCTGCCTTCACCGTATTTCTTTTTTGTGTATTTGAAATACAATCTTTGAATTATTACCGAAACCGTTTCCAAAAAATAAATCCCGCCTAAAATCGGAATCAGCAGTTCCTTCTTAACAAGTATTGCGATGATCGCAAAAGCGCCGCCCATTGCTAATGACCCGGTATCACCCATAAAAACTTGAGCCGGATAAAAATTAAACCAGAGAAAACCCAGACCCGCACCAATCATCGCTGCGATAAAAACCGTAAGCTCCCCGGAACCCGGGAGGTAAATTATATTTAGATAATCCGAGTAAATAACATTACCGGATACATACGTGATAAATGCTAAAGCAAGCATTACAATCACCATCGTGCCCATTGCCAAACCGTCTAAACCGTCTGTGAGATTTACTGCATTTGAAGTTGCGGTGATTATAAAAATCACAACCGGTATGTACAGGTAACTGAAATCGAAATTGAGATTTTTGAAAAAAGGCAATGTAGTGATTGAATTGAAATTGGAAAATTCAGGAAGAAAATAAATTGCGGAACCAACTATCAATCCTACGAATATTTGTCCGAGTAATTTATAACGAGCAATTAAACCCTGGGGATATTTTTTCACTACTTTCAAATAATCATCTATGAAACCGACGCCGCTTAAAATTAATGTCCCGATTAAAACAAGAATTATGTATGAACTTTTTATATCACTCCAAAGCAGAACAGGCAGTACAACGGTGAAGATCATTATTATTCCGCCCATCGTGGGAGTGCCTTCTTTGGCTTTGTGACTCTGCGGACCTTCTTCTCTTACCTTTTCGCCGACTTGTTTTTTCTTAAGATAATTGATGATTTTAGGACCAATGTAAAAAGACAAAAATAAACCTGTGATGGCAGCAAGCGCCGACCGGAATGTAAGGAAACGGAACACATCGAATCCCGGCGGATTAAAGACTTCGTTGATATAATCAAATAAGTAATAAAACATTAGGCAGCTCTCTTTTCAATTTGTTCCACAATTGTTTGGAGTCCCATACCTCTCGAAGCTTTTACAAGCACTACGCTTCCGCTCAAATTTATTTTTGCTATGTGCTTCGATAACAATTCTTTATTTCGAAAATATTTTGCCGTCACTTTTTTATTTTTAACTAAATCATATATCTGTTTTGAATATTTTCCAGTCAGATAGATTTCATTAATTTTATTGCGTAAAATATGCTCAGACAGATTTGCATGAAGTTCTTTTACATTTTTCCCAAGCTCAAGCATGTCGCTCAAGATTGCTATTTTTCTCTTTTTGGATTTGATTCGCTTTACTAATTCAAATGCCGCTATCATTGAATTTGGGTTGGCGTTATAGGCATCATCAATTAAAATAAAATCATCAAACTCTTTTACGTCAAGTCTTCCCTTTACTGCATTAAGTTTTTTTGTTCCGTTCAAAATATCTCTTTTAGGCAATCCGATGCTTTGAGCAATTGCAACAGCAGTAAGATAATTTAGGGCATTTGAAAACCCGTACAATGGAAGTTTAACATCCAGTTTCATTTTATTCGATTCGATATTTAATATCGTTCTGCCGTTATCTGTATAACCGCAAACTGATGCTTTAATATCCGTCTTCCCTCTGAATCCAAATGTTTTCTTATTTGTTATCTTTTTTGTGTTTCTTTTGATTACCGGGTCATCATTATTGATTAAAATCATTCCCTCATTTTTTGTATTTGTAAGAAGGGCTGATTTTTCCCTGTAAACTCCATCCCTGTCGATCAAATATTCCAAATGCGAGTCACCGATATTTGTAATTACAGAAATATCCGGTTCGGAAATCTTTGCGGTATATTCAATTTCTCCGAAATGATTTGTCCCGTGTTCCAGTACCATAACATCGGTTTTACTATTTGCATCAAAAATTGTAAGCGGCACGCCGATATGATTATTGTTGTTTGCAATTGATTTAACAACATTGAATTTTTCCGAAAGCAATACTGCAGTAATTTCCTTCGTTGATGTTTTACCGTTGCTCCCAGTTATCCCGATGACCTTTGTGTTGAGTTTATTCCGCCAGATGTTCGCAAGCGCGCCGAATGCTTTGGTTGTATCTTTTACTGTAATAATTGTGATATCAAGTTTATCAAATAATCTTAGTCTGTTTTTATTAACTACCACTGTTGTTGCACCGCGCTTCACTGCATCCATCACAAATTTATGACCATCAAAATTTTCGCCTTTTATTGCAAAGAATATCGAGTTCCTTTTGATCGTCCGCGAATCAATAGAAACTTTATCCGTCGATTTATATTTATCGGGATTATAAATCACAGCAGTCGGAATATTGAATATGTCTTCAATAGTAATTTTCAATTAATCATTCCTAAATATTTTTCAGCAAGATCTTTATCGGAGAAATAATTTCTGACTCCGTTGATCTCCTGGTAATTTTCGTGTCCCTTTCCGGCTATTAATATCACAGCGTTATCTTCGCTTTCCATAATAGATTTTTTAATCGCTTCTTCTCTATCCACAACTATTTTGTGATTATCTTTTTTCAATCCCTTCTTAATGTCTTCGATAATAAATACAGGATCTTCCGTTCGAGGATTATCAGAAGTAACGTACACGTAGTCACTCAGTTCTTCAGCGATACTTCCCATAACCGGACGTTTAGTTTTATCCCGGTCGCCGCCGCAGCCGAACACCGTATAAAGCGGTCGATGCTCTTTGTTTACATGATTCATTGATAACAAAACCTTTTTCAAGCTGTCGGAAGAATGTGCGTAATCAATCACTACTTTTTTAGTTCCGCGGGTGATTATTTCAAATCTGCCTGGTACCTGCGGCGCTGTCTCTATTCCTTTTATTATGATTTCTGCATCAATTCCGGATTCGTAAGCAAGTGCAAATGCAACTGCCGAATTGTGCACATTAAATTTTCCGACTAAACTTGTTTTGATTTTATATTCATTTCCGTCAAACTCTAAATCATAAGAAGTAGATTCAAAATCATATTCGATATTCTTTATTTTGAATTGAGCATTCCGATCTTCACCGTAAGTTTTGATTTGGGATTTCGAATTAGCTGTAAGCTTCTCCCAGCTTGGATCGTCGCAGTTAACAACTGCACACGAATCAGGTTTCAGTTGATCAAATAAAGTCTTTTTTGAATCGAGGTAATTCTCGAATGTTTTGTGATAATCCATATGATCCGAAGTAATATTTGTGAAACCGGCATAATCAATATCCAGGTAATCTATTCTATGCAGAGACAAGGAGTGAGATGAAATTTCCATCACACAGTGTGTGCATCCTTCGGTAATCATTTGATGCATTAAATCGTTAATCGTAATTGATTCCGGTGTAGTGAGTTTTGTTGCAATAGTCTTATCACCGATCATATTTTTTATCGTTCCGATTAACCCGGTTTTTATTCCTGCATTTTGAAGTATATGTTTCAGATAAAAAACGGAAGTAGTTTTGCCTTTTGTACCGGTAATCCCGAATACTTTCAATTTTTTCGAAGGTTCGCCATAAAATATATTTGCGAATTGAGCCATCGCTTTTCTAGAGTCTTCAACAATAATTTTCACGCATTCGGATTTATCAAATATTTGTGCCGGGACACTTTCAGGATTATCAATCACAATAGCTGCCGGATTTTTACTCAACACTTCGGGAATGAATTTATGTCCGTCTGTTTTGAATCCTCTTACTGCAAAAAATAACGAACCATTTCCCGCTTCTCTCGAATCGAATGTTAAGCTTCTAATTTCTTTCAGTTCGGCATTACCGGTTACCTGAATTACATCCACGCTATTTAACAATTCGGCTAAATTCATTATTTCAATCTCAGCGAATTTAGTTTACTTCTTGATTCACACTTTACCATTAATAAATCACCGTCATTTAATTTTGCGCCTGGTTTAATACTCTGTGAAACAACAACGCCGGTACCGATAAACTTACATTCCAAATTAAGTTCGGATACCAGGGCAACTGCTTCACGATATGATCTGTTTATTAAATTCGGCATTACTGTTCTTACTATTAATTTTTCGTTTTTATTATTGTTTGATGGTTCTTCGATGTTGCTAGTTTTTAATAAATCTTGGGATTCATTATTCTTAATATTCGCAAAGAATTGGTCTGCAAATTTTTCGGATTCGTTTAATTCACCTTTATCCGGAATAATATTTAAATCTGCTTCGAGTAATTGTTCGGCAACTCTTTTAAATATCGGTGCGCAAACTACTCCGCCGTACTTACCGATCTTCGGTGAATCCATATAAATTATACAAACGAGCTGCGGCATTTCAGCAGGCATGAACCCGATAAACGAAACGTTATACTTATCATTTGAATAACTATTATCTATTAATTTCTGAGAAGTTCCGGTCTTGCCGCCGATCGATACATTATCAATTCTCGCAGCCGTGGCGGTTCCATGCTCAACCACACCCTTCATAAAATCTTTTAGTTTTTCGGAAGTTGCATCTGAAACTATTCTTCGGATTCTCTTTGGTTCGAACTTTTGAATGATTTCTCCGCCGGGATTTACAATTTCATTAATCAATTGAGGCTGATAAAGTATACCGCCGTTAATCAATGCGGAAAAAGCTGTTATCATCTGCAGAGGTGTTGTTGAAATTTCATATCCATGCGACATGAACGGCTTTGTGAGTTTCGAATATTGAGAAGGTTTTTTCAGATAACCGGGCGATTCACTGGGTAATTCTATTGATGTACCGTTTCCGAATCCGTAATCACGAAGATATTTGTAAAAAGTGTTGGCTTCGATTCTATCACTCAATTTTACCATCCCGATATTGCTGGACTGCTCGATCACTTCACGGACGGTTAAATATTCGTGTTTGTGTACATCTTTTATCGTTGCGTTATAAAATTTATACTTTCCATTTTCCGTATCAACAATCTCATTTTCATTAACGAGGTTTTCTTCAACCAGCATCGACATTACGAGAGCTTTTATTGTTGAACCGGGTTCGTATGTGTCGGTTACCGCTCTATTCTTTCTTTCGAAGTCATTAAACAGGTTGTAGTTGCCGGGATCATAAGACGGGAGATTTGCCATTGCAATTATCGCACCCGTGTTGGGATCCATGATTATTCCACTCACGGATTCACCCTTAAATTCAGCCAGCCCGCGGCTTAATTCCGCTTCCAGAATTTTTTGGAAAGTTGCATTTATGGTTAAACTGATTGTGTTCCCCGAAACCGGGAGCCTGCTTAATTCATCATTTACTGAAACGGTTCTGCCTAAAACATCCCGTTCTATGTAAACATATCCGTCGTTCCCGGTTAGTTCATCATTAAATTGCCGTTCGATTCCGTTGACGCCGACTATATTTTTCAAATCAACGTAACCGATTACATGTGCAGCTAAACTTCCATAGGGATACGACCGGGTGTAATCTTCGATTTTTACCAGACCGTCAAAAACGAAATCATTCAGCAATACGGATTTATGACGCGGAGCTTTTTTCTCTAGAATTACGTTGCCCTTATTTTTCGTCAAAAGACTCAGATAGTAATCTTTTGATTTTCCGAAAACCTGCGAAAACTTTACGGCAATCGAATCTTTCTCTTTAGCATTAAGCATGCGCGTATCGGCGAGGTAGGAAATATCATCTTTGGTGTAGGCGAGAACTTCTCCTTTGCAGTCTTTTATTAATCCTCTTTCCGCACGGATCATTACGGATTTGTTCTGCTGCTTCTCCGCCCAGTATTTGTATTTATCGTGATTGTTTATTTGAATATTGAAGAGACGAATAGCCAGTACACCGAATAACAAAATTACGAGAATCAATATTAACAGCGCTCTTGAATTATTCATACTTGTCTTCCAATATCCTCTTTATTTGTTCTATTTTTCTGCGGTCAACATTAATTACATCGAAAGGTTTTAATGACCTCACCAATCCTAGTGAATCCGATGCAATTTTTACTATCCGGTCTTCAGCGGATAGTTTTTGAATTTCTATTTTCCTTTGCTCAATTGCAGATTGTTTGCTTTTAAGCAACTCAAGTTTCTTTTCCCTGTTTTTATTGAGCGTTTTTATCTCCTGTAATGTAAACACGTACACAAAAAGTGTAAGCGCTAATAAAAATGTTGACACGACCAATTTTCTGAAAAATGTTCCTTTCTCTTTACTCATATTTTTTCGGCTGCCCGTAATTTTGCACTTCTCGATCTGGGATTTTTCTCTATCTCTTCATCTTTCGGGATTTCCGGTTTTTTCGTTAGTATTTTCAAACGACGTTCTTTATCGCAAACGCAAACCGGTGATTCCGGCGGACAAATACAATCAGTTGATTCATACTTAAACAACTCTTTCACGATTCTATCTTCCAACGAATGATATGAAAGAATCACAATTCTGCCGCCGCTTGCTAAAAGATCGACTGAAGTTTCTAAGAACTCCTTCAACTCATCCAATTCATTATTCACAAAAATCCTAAATGCCTGAAACACGCGGGAAAGCGATTGATTGATTTTGTATCCCGGTATGACCTTCCCCACTATTTTTTTTACATCAAAAGTGGTGTTGATTTTTTTCTGTTTCCGGAATTCGATTATCCGCTTTGCTATTTGTCTCGACTTTCTCTCCTCACCGTACTGATAAATAATATTTGCCAATTCCTCTTCCGAATATGTATTGATGACTTCAACGGCTGAGATGCCTGTTGATTTATCCATTCGTAAATCAAAAATTGAATCTTCCCTGTAAGAAAATCCTGAAGATTTATTATCCAGCTGAAATGAGGAAACTCCCAAGTCAGCAAAGATACCATCAAACATGTCAATGAACTCTATTTTGGATATTGTTCTTATGTTTGTAAAAGCAGATTTATAAAGAACAATTCGATTTTCATTTTTAAATTTTTGCTTGCAGTGCTCATAGGCGATATCATCTTTATCCGTACCGACGAGCTTTGCGTTAGGACCAAGTATGTTTAAGAACTCTTGAGAGTGCCCGCCGAATCCGATTGTACCGTCAAAATAATTTCCGTTATTCTTGGTAATTAAATACTTACAACTTTCTTCTATTAATACCGGGCTATGAAATTCATACATTCTTACATCTTCATTACTTCTTTGGCAATATCTATGTAAGAAACATTGTTCTCTTTCAAGTAATTATCGTAAATCTCGGGGTTCCAAATTTCTATCTTCTTAATTGCACCGAGTATGAATACTTCCCTTTTGATATCGGCGAACTCAAGAAGATTTTTGGGAATCAGAAGTCTTGACTGACTATCGAGTTTATCTTCCGCCGCTTCCTGAAGAAAGAGACGAATGAATGTGGCTTCTTTCGGATCAAATGTGTTTAGTTCATTTAGCTTTTTGGCTACCAGCTCCTTCCAGCCGTCAAAGGGATAGAGATCTATACACTTTTCCGTGCCGCGGGTCATAACAAAAGAATCATTTGCTTCCGGACTTAAATACTTCCTCAATTTTGCCGGAATGCTGACACGTCCTTTTGTATCGACTGAATATTTAAAGCTTCCAATAAACATTTTCTATTGTCATCCTTGGGAAAATTAAACACAATTACCCACCACGACCCAAATTAATTTATTTTACCTGTTAAAGCAAGCATTTTTTTTGAAAAATATTCTAATTCTCTTATATCAGTAAGAATGTTTTGTATCGAATTGAATTAATGAACTAGTGAATTGACTTGGGAGTCACGGTCCCACCGTGACCCGAGTACCTGACAGCCGCTGACTCTTGCTATGGCGGATAACTTTTATGCCACGGTAAGACCGTGTCACCCTTGTGAATGGCGGATTACCGAATTAACGCCAACCTTCGCCAAGGCTTCCTCCTACGCTGAAGCTACGGAGGACAGGACGGTTGGTAAAAATTTTCGGATTCTCGAATTGACGAATTAACGGATTAACGAATTAGTGGATAGATGGATGAAAACATGGATGTGTTAATGGATAACGGATTGTCGGATTAATGAAAATTTGGATGCATGGATTATTGGATTAATGGATGGTTGGATTTATTGAATTGGGGATTCTCGAATTAACGAATTTGCGGATTGACGGATTTGCGAATTAACGAATTAGTGGATAAATATTTGAAAACATGGATGTGTAATTATCTGTTTTTCAGTAGTCAATTGTCAATATTCAATATTCAATTCGTCCGATCTCAATTGAAACTCAGAGAAGGCACTGAGGTTTTTTCTTCTACGTTGCGGTCGCTGCACCTTTGCGAGAAATTTGTTTTGAGTGAATTTACGGATAAACGAATTCCGAATTGTCGGATTTGCGAATTTTCGAATTAGTGGATAAATGGTTGAAAACACGGATGTGTTAATTGATAACGATTTGCGAATTGACGGATTTACGGATTTGTGGATCAAAACATGGATGCGGGATTGTCTGTTTTTCAATATTCAATTGTCAGTAGTCAATATTCAATTCGTACAACATTAATAACTCAATAACTTATTAACCAAATAACTATCCCCGATTCAAATAACTCAATTTCCACAAATCTTGTTTTTTTAATCTAAGCACCGGTGAAATTGCAATCACTGCCGATTTGCCAATCCGTTTTTCCAAAGATTTTAATTCATCGAGTTTTGTTTCCAGCTCAGGGTCTTTTGGTACATCAAACCCGCTCTCCTGCATCATTAATATTCCCTTTGCAAGTATTGATAATTCGATATATAACTGAACATAGCAAACCATATCAAACACAATCTCTTTTTGAAATTTTTCACGAAGGTTAATAATATATCTGCCTGTTTTACTCTGCGCAAACCTGCCTCCCTTAATCATTGTTAAAAGACGCGCTTCGTTATCCAATTCTACTTCGAGCCAGTTATGAATTGAGTTTGTATTCCTGTAAAAAATGAAAATCAAAAAAGCAGGTAATGTGGAAATAATAAAGATAGTAGATATGAAAGGCGAAAAAACGAATTGATTAAAGATAGAATGAAATACAACCGCAGCCGCAAATCCCGGGACATAAAATATTAATTTTCCTGTATCGTTCTTGTGTATTAAATAGACCGAAATTACAGCGAACAAACTCGTCGTACCGGAATGCATAATTGCAGTCCCGAAACCGCGCACAATCAGAACGAAAAAATCACCGGATGCGATGTTAAATAAATAGTGATAATTTTCCACTACTGCGAATCCGGCGCCAACTGCAAATCCGAGTATTGCAGCATCAATCATAAACCCGATTTTGTTCTGCCTTATAAGTACTACTATTATAGATAGTTTAAGCAGTTCTTCTACAACCGGTGCGGCAAATTGAGAATAATTCATAAAACCGATACCGGATGTTTCAATTAGAAAAGTGTTTGCAAAATATGCCGCGGCTGCACAGAATCCACCGGTAATAAATGTTCCCATTAAAATTCTTAGCCGGACTAATTTATAGCTATCTAAAAAAAACAAAAACGCCAAGAAAACCAGACCGGGAATAAATCCGAATAATATATTAATTAACATCGTTTTTCACTTTTGAATTTGCTCCAAAGCTCCAATGATCAATGGAAGAATAAAAATGATTAGAAGCAGCGTCATCAAAGGTCTTAATTGATTTTTAATGTTTTTATTTCCCTCTTTTAAAAACGACCAGAAATGGTTGATTGATGAAAGAAACAGAAAAATTAACGATGCGCATAAAATTGTTATTTCTGCCAAAGTTCCCCATCCAAGTATAAGCACTAAAACTGCAGTAATCGCAACAGAAACATTATTCAAACCAGATTGCCTTTGGTAAGCACTGTAAACATATCCGGTTACTTCTGATGCACTTTTCCCGAAAAAAAGACTTTCAATTCCTGTAAGACCGGAAAGAGAAATAACAATCCAAGGCATTAAAATATGAATTCGCTGGATGTCATTGTTTCCCATGAAATATGCAAGTTGAAATCCTATAATCACTGTTATCCATCGCGTTATTTCTAATGCAGATATTATCCATTTTGAATTCATAAAAACACTCTTCTGATTAGTTAAAAATAAAAATAGGAATTATTTGGCGAAAAACTCAATTCATAATCCAAACTAAAAATCATTCTGTTAAATAAATTACTGAAAAGGATTGATTATTTTCAGATATTTAGGTCTGTAATATATTTTTTAATGAATTAAGGCATATATCTAAATTTGGAATGAATTTCAATTCACATAAATCCACAATACTAAAACTCCAAGAGGTATTAAAATGATTAGAAAATTTCTTATTGTTCTTATGCTGGTTTCAACTTCTTTATTTGCTCAATTTCAGGGTGGAACTTTCAACAATATTTTGAATCTGGGTGATCACGAGACGCTTGAATTAGTACCGGGCAAAAAAATGTCAAAAGAAGAAAAAGCCGCTGATAATTTGGTTGGTGACTTATTCGGGAAAGTTGGTCTTGATACCAAAACGAATGAAAATCCATTATTAAGGTTAACTTCATTCAACTCAACACCGGGACAGCTTTGGAAAATCACGATGGTGACTGAAGGCGAATTCGTTATATTTAATGATCAATACAAACAAGCGTTGACAGTTGAGGGAGGTTCGAAAGAAGTTAATGCAAAAGTTATCCCGGAAAATTATCAGAAAGATGCCCAGCACCAAATATTTTACGTTCAACGGGACACCGTAAAATACCGTTACGGCTGCTATCTAATATCGAAACACAGCGGTTTAGTTTTAGAATATAACAAAGAGAGTAAGGAGCTATTCCAAAATAAAATGAGCGAAGGAAATTCTTACCAGGTGTGGGCTTTATCATTGAGAAAGAAAATGAGAAATGCGGCAACCGGGCAAGTTATAATGCCGGAAAAGAAAAACATATTTTTCCCCGGCGCTATTATCGGAACTACATCCGATGTTAAAAGTATGTATGCAAACTGGAATTTTATAAATCATCCAACTGCTTCAGGCATTTATTATGTTATGAATTCCTTCTCTAAACAGTTTTTGACCGTTCCCAAAAATGAAGAAGGAAATGTTCTAACAGGAGGGGGCATAAAACAGATGCCCTATAATCCGAATGGACAGTTATTATTCCATTTCAAATCAGTTGAAGGTTCACCTAACACCTTCATATTCTACATCTATCCTGGAGAAGCAGGCGCTTTGATATCTGAAGAGAATATGTTGAAAACCGTACCGGCAGATCCGACACAAAAAAATCAGCATTGGATTATGGAAGAAGGAACTTTTTCACTGTTTTAAGAATCGCATCAAAATCACTAAAGCCCTTCATTACGGAGGGCTTTAGTCTAATCTAATTTAAAAAATATTCAACAGCTTTATTAAATTCACCAGGTTTCTCGAACTGCAGAAAATGTCCACAATCAGGTATCATAACAAGCTCACTATTTGGAATTAAGTCCCTCCCCTTCTTACCGATTTCACTTGTGAAACCCGGATTCAAATAAGGATTAGGAATAAGATTATCATTCTCTCCGAATAAGATTAGTGTAGGTTGAGTAATTCTTTTTAAAAGATGAGCGACCGGCTGATCAACCATTCCATTCACTGATTGTACAACCGTGTAGCAATAGTTGTCAAATTGATCTGCTCCACGAAGTGCAATTCTATCAGTAACCATAAATTCGGCATCCGAAGGCATGTTGAAAAAGTTAGCGGCAACATTGGCTCTAATTTGCTGCACCGGGGTAAGCATAACTGCATTAACTGTCATAACTTCACGGAACCATTCTTTCTGCCCTTCGTTAAATTCTTCAATTCCGGCGGGAGCGGCTAAAATTAATCGCTTAACTTTCGCAGGATATTTCAAAGCCATCGCCATTGCTGCTTGTCCGCCCATCGAATGACCGGCGATGTTCGCATTTTCGATATCAAGTTTATCCATCAATTCAGCAATTACATCGGAATAAAATTCCGGGGTACCAGTGTGAGGTTCTTTACTGGATTTTCCGTAACCGGGTAAATCGAGAGCAATCGTTCTATATTTTTTGCTCAGCGCTTCAACATTCTTTTTCCATGCAGGCAAATAACTTCCCAATCCATGCACGAATATTATTGTTTCATCAAAATTACCTTCATCAACATAAGCTATTTTTCTACCATCGTCTAATGTAACGTAATGAACATCGAACGGATACTGCAGGTCGTTAAATTCCATTTTGGTTAAGTTCCCGTAAGGTGAACAGCCAATTAAAAAGGCGCTTATTAGTAGTGACATATAAATAGATTTTTTAATCATTTCAAACTCGTTTTTATTTTTGCATTTCTAGAACATCAACCATTTTAAGACAACAAATACAGTATATGGATTTGCCGGTTTCAGGGTTACACCGCCGTTAACAAGCGAGCTGTCATAAAAATTACCAAGCATTAAATAAGCTGCATGCAGTTCAATATCCATGAATACTGCAGGCTTAAATCCAACCATACCGTTTATTTCAGTACCGATAGTCTTTCCTCCAGCGGCTGGTTCAACCAAGCTCTGAGCAAATGCAGCGCCAACTTTTGCCGACAATTTATGGGGAATAAATGAGTGAGATAGATTTATTGTTCCGCCGATTTGTCCCAATCCCATATTTGATAAATCACTGACCGCAGCAACATAACGGTTCACTACATTGCCATGCGGGTATAATAAATAAGCGCCGTGACCAATCATTATTGCGCCCGGAGAACCCCACTGATTTCCGGTTATCACTCCACTGTACTCTTTATCATCAAGATTGTTCTCATCACCGGATGCATAAAACATATCCAGCATAACATTATCTTCCGGAGTTTGACCGTATTTGTAACCCGCTCTTAAATTTGCTGAATACCCGAATACATCAGCAGCTTTTTTATATTCGTTATTAACTTCCGTTCTAATTTCACCAAGGTTGGTCATAAAAAAACCGTTAACCGACCATTGACCCAACTGAAACTCAGGATTGTAATTTCCAAAGGTTCCCAGCCAAATAATGTCGGCTTGGTAGGGATCAGCGCCGAGCGGAAAACGATAAACACCGTTATAAGGAGCAAGATTACTATTCAAACCCTGCCCGAGAATTGAGACGCCTCCTTCTCCGTTTGCTCTGTCATAAAGATAATAAGCCGTAAAACCTTGACGCCATTCCTTTGTGATATCCATTTCGAAATTTAATTCCCAAAGAGTAACATCATCATTTTGATTGATATTATTTTCATAAAGTTGATAGAATCCTGCTTTTATTCTTTTATAGTCCCAGTCATATCTTGCAGAAATTCCAACAGCATCACTGCCCCAGAACATCAACCTGTAACCTGTTTTAAGCATTGTACTTGCAAATGTACGATACGGATTGTACGGGGTATCATAAAGCCTCTGTAAACCAAGGTTGATAGCAAAATTTTTGAATGGTATAAGTTCAAGTTCAATATTCTGTGTCTGCAAATTCACCTGATCGGCTGAGAGAGCTGATCCGAAATTACCGCCCGCGCCGTATGAAGCGTCTCCCCATGTCCAATCAATTTCAAAAGCCATACGCAGCAGCGCTCTACCATTTAAGAGTTTTGGTTGATATATAAAAAAAGGAATTAATCTTTGCTCAAAATAAGCGGTGTTCTGCCCGGTTGAAGTTGTGTTTCCACCGAAAAGTCGTCCGACTGTTTGCCCTTTCAACAAATCGTTTGTTGCATAAACATTATTTGCCACCCCTTGATTAATAAAGTAAGCAAGAAACTGAAATTCTTTCGGGTAATCAATTGGGATATAATTTTCATCATAATTCCAACTGCCTTGTTGAGCAAATATTATTGAACTAAATAAAATAAATTGTAGTATTAATTTTTTCATGGTCATAACCACTTAATAATATAAAAATCAAATAAGAGGGTCTACAATTTTGCAGACCCTTAATAGTTATTGCCGAGTATATTTCTGAATATTAGTAGTTCCGTATGCACCTCCGCTAGTGCTGCCGAAACCAGCTTCAGGAGTTGGAGGAGTAGCGCCAATATCAGGAGTTGTTTGAACAACTTCATACTGCATTGTAAATGGAGTTGAACTTGAACTAATTTCAAAAATACCTTGTGCTGTCAGGGTTCCGCCAATTGTTTGATCGGCAGTTATAGAAAAAATATTTTCCACTTCACTTTTTGAAATGGTGAATGTGCCGCCAATTGTTTTTTCTGCGCCTGAAGAATCAACTTGAACCACAGTATAGCTTCCATTCGGATTAAACGTGGCTGTAATTTTCCTTATATTGAAATATGTGTAGAGTAATACTGAAACATCATAATCTTCAGCAACCCATGTTCCGTAAATACCTATGGCAGTGAAATTCACTTCTGAATCAGAATCCAATCCAACTTCATTTCCTGTTGATGTGAAATAAAAATTGTCTGATGTTGCTGTTAAAGTATAAAAAACATTAGGCGTTAAACTGGTAAATGAATAACTGCCGTCTGAACCCGTTACCGTAGTTTTACTAACCGAACCGTCTTCGCTGACAGCTTTTACACTTACATTTTCGACACCTGCACCGTCGGCATCTAAAATTTTACCGGTTATTTTATAGGTAGTTGCGCCTGTTGGTGTTGTATCGTCTTTGCTGCAGGCAGAAAAGCCAACTGCGAGCAGAACGACAACAAATAATGAAATAATTTTTTTCATTTTACTACTCCTTGTTGTTAATAATTATATTGATTGTTTATTGTGTAATTCCAGTAATTTCTTTTTATCAATCTTACCCGCATCGTTCTTAGGTATTTCGTTAATTATCTCGAAGTACTTAGGGATTTTGTACTTAGCTAAATTTCCTGTGCAAAATTCTTTTAGCAGTTCTTCAGTTAATGCAGCATTTTCATTTAATGATACATACGCTTTACCAACCTCTCCCCACTTTTCATCAGCCACACCGATAACTGCAACTTCCCGAACTGCCTCATTTGTATAAAGATAATTTTCAATTTCAGAGGGATATACATTTTCGCCGCCGCTTATATACATATTTTTTTTTCGGTCAACTACATAATAAAAATCATCTTCATCTTTTCTTACCATATCCCCGGTATGAAACCATCCGTTTGTTATCGCCCTTTTTGTTTCTTTTTCTTTTCGCCAATATCCGGGAGTAACAACCGGCGATTTAAGCCATAACTCACCTATCTCATTTACTTCAACTTCTTGTTCGAGTTCATTCATAATTTTTGCTTCGATATAATAATTCGGATATCCAATTGAACCTTTCTTTTTTATAGCATCGTCTTGGTGAAGTGAAAAACAATTCGGACCGACTTCTGTTAAGCCGTAACCCTGACGAATAAACACTCCCTTATCATGCCATTTATTTATCAGAGGTAAAGGCATGGGTGCGCCGCCAACAATAGCATATCGAACCGAGTTTAAATCAACTTTATCAAAATATTCGGAATCAGCCATCATCTGAAGCATCGTAGGAACACCGAAAAGAATCGTAGCCTTTTCTTTTTCTATTAACTGCAGAATTAAACCGGGCTCGAATTTAGTTAACAGAGTATGCGATGCTCCGTGATGAACAAATGGCGTAAACAGCACATTCCATCCGCCGGTATGAAAGAACGGTGCAAAACTCTGGGTGTGATCAATTGATGTTATATCCAAACGCAATTCAGTATTAATAGAATTCCAAAACAACATGCGATGATTTATTATAGCGCCTTTCGATAATCCCGTTGTTCCGGCTGTGTACAAAATCATCACAGTTGTTTCTTCATTAATATTTGGCTGCAGATTGAATTTTGTTTCTTCGATATCTTCTTTTAATAAACTGGATATTTCTTCGATCTGGTTTTTCTGTGAAATATTTTTAAATGTTTTTAGCTGCTTTACGCTCTCTTCAAAATCATTTTCGTAGAAAAACAATTCCGGATCAGCGTCTGTAATTAAAGCATCTAACTCGCGCGGTGTTAATCTAAAATTCAGCGGAACTAATATAGCGCCGGTTTTAATACATGCGAATAACAGCAAAACATATTCAGCACGATTTTTAGAATAGACAGCAACTCTATCACCGAAATTAATTTCGTAATTATTCAAAAACTTTACAGCAAGAGTGTTTACCCTGTTGTTAAAATCGGAGTAATTCCATTCCAGACCGGAATCATATTCCCGCAGCATCATTCGGTTCGGAGTGTACTTAGCCCATTTGGCAAGCCAATCCAAATGATAATTAGACACTTTCTGTCCTCCACGTAAATCTATATAAAACATATCCAACAATTAACGAAGCTACAATTGCCATAGCAGCAGCAACGCCGGGATTTTCTCCGGTCGATGCCGTAAACGGAACCGGAAGTTTTCCGTAATAATAACTGAAGTGAACAATGACCGCGGTTACCGAAGCACCTATGGCAACAACCTTATCAACTCCCTTCAGGAACATTCCGAACAGTATCGGTACGAATGCGGCTGAGAAATATGCGTATACACCGTTCTGAGCAAATATCGCAACGCTTAACTTTGGATTTACAAGTTGATCGTACGAAATAAGTATTGTTACAATTCCTAAGATGGCAATCACAACTCTATTCAACCCGATTTCAAATTTCTCACGCTTCAAATTATCCCCGGGATATTTATTACCGAATAATGGTTTAGCGATATCGGCGGATATTGTGGTGGCGAGCGCTTGTATCAATCCTTCTAAAGTTGAAATGCCTGCCGAAATTAATCCAAGTACAACTAATAATCCCACGTAAACAGGAAACTCCTTTACAACATAAGCCGAGATTATTCCGTCAAGAGCCAGCGCTTTTCCATCAACAGTTAAACCGGGAAATACCAATCTTGCGTATAAACCTGCTATCACAACAAGAAAGAATATAAACTCTGTTATAACTCCGAACACCAAATATTTATTCACATCGGAATCGGTTTTAAGCAGAAGTGATTTTGTAATGATATGCGGCTGACAGACAATAGCAACACCAACAACTATTTGTGCAAAGAAAATTTCAAAGTAATCACGGAATAAAAAGCTGGAATCATTGGTAGTTGAAACCAATTTGGGATCAATTGCGGCAAGTTCATCAAGAAAGCCATGCACACCGCTGCTGAAATGTTCATAGCCTGATCCGAGTAAAATAAACGCTACAACCAGCATCAATATTGCTTGAATTGTATTTGTATATACCATTGAGTTTGCGCCGCCGAACATCATGTAGCCGAAAATAAAAACAACTATTCCGATTAACATCAAAAGTTCGCCGACGTTCAAAGTTTTAGACAATACTTTAGTAAGCCCGACTGCAATCAATACAATGAATGTTATCAACAATAAAGATAGGAAAGCGAAGAACAATGAATAACCTTTGCTGTTATAACGTGTTCCCATCCACTGCGCCATGCTGAGTGCTTTTACAGTGCTGCCGTGTTTTCTAAAACCCTTTGTTAAAACTACCAATGAAACCATAGCCGCAACCGGGAGTACGAACGCGTAAGATATAACTCCGCTTATTCCGTAAAAAGCAATTATTCCCGGATTAATAATAAACGTAGCCGCGCTGGTCATAGAAGCTGCTAAAGCAAGTCCCACAGCCGCCGGAGAAAATGCAATATTACCAACAGCATAATCTTTCATGCTTTTGGTTTTTATTGCGCCGCGTACTACAAAAACCAAAATTGATGCGGCATACAAACTTATCAAAATCCAGCCGGCTATTACCAATTCATCTGACGCTATGTTCATTCACAACTCAATTGTATTTACCATTGAAATAAGGCACAGGCAAAAGCCAATCCTCCGCCCGAGCCCATAAAAATTAATTTGTCGCCTTTGCTAATTTTTCCTTTCTCGAATGCATCGTTTAACGCCATCGGGATACATGCTGATCCCGTATAACCGTAACGATCCATGATTGTATGCGCTTTAGATTTATCAACTTTCAAATTATCCATCGTTTCCCAAATTGAGTTGATGTTAATCTGAGTAAAGAAATAATGGTCAATATTATTGGGGTTCAAATCATGTTTTTCAATCACCCCGGAAATCATGTTCGTCCAGGTAGTTGGATTTATTTCTTTAGGGAATTTTTTCACAAATTTTAATAGATGATCTTTAGCTGCAACTTTTTGCGGAGTCAGAGGATTCCGTGTACCGCCGCCGTAAATTCCCATCCAATCATTATATTGCCCTTCGCTGTGAAGTTTGCTTTCAACAAATCCACTTTTGGAATTTTCAGCAGAAAGGATTAGTGCACCCGCTCCGTCAGCAAAAAGAGTAACTGTTTTTTTATCTGTTAAATCCAAATACTTGCTCATTGCGTAAGTGCCTATGACGAGAATATTATTATAATTATCATCTGCTTTAATAAATTTTGCCGCAGTGTCAATTCCGGTAACAAAACCCGCGCAAGCTGAGTTTATGTCAAATGTTCCCGCGTGAAGGGCATTTAATTTATCTTGTACAACAGATGCAGTAGAAGGAGAGATATAATCGGGAGTATCGGTAGTAACGATAAGCAAATCTATATCTTCCGGCTTTAAGTCGGCTCGTTTCAACGCGATTTTAGCCGCTTCAACAGCCAAGTCGCTCGCTGCCTGTTCTTCACTGCTCCATCTTCTTTCTTTAATAGTAAGATTTGTTCTCAACCATGTATCGACATCTTCACCAAGTAATTCATTAAAATATGAATTCGGTATTACTCTTTCGGGAGCATAAGCGCCGACCGATTTAATTACTGCATTTCGCATTCATCTTTATCCAGTATTTTTTCGAACATTGTTTAAAAATCCTTTCTCATACCATCCGCAAAGAATTAGTTAACTAATAATCCCGCCGTCAACACATAACGTTGTGCCGTTTATAAAAGAAGCTTCATCACCAGCAAGAAAACAATAAGCGTTCGCAATATCTTCCGGTCTGCCGAGCCTGCCGAGCGGAGTTTTTTCTTCCATCATTTGAATAACTTTATCGGGCATAGCCGCAACCATTTCAGTTACTATAAAACCAGGCGCAACAGCATTAACGCAAATACCTTTTCGTCCAAGTTCGCGCGCCCAAACTTTTGTCATACCAATAACACCTGCTTTAGCTGCGACATAATTAGTTTGCCCGAAGTTACCATATAAACCGACAACCGAAGAAGCATTAATAATTCTGCCGCTTCCCCTTTCTGTCATATGTGCAGAAACGGACTGTGTACAGTTAAAAACCCCCGTTAGGTTTACATCAATAACCTGCTGCCATTGTTCCGGGGTCATTTTTTTTAATGTTGCGTCTTTGGTAATACCCGCATTATTAATAAGTATATCCACTTTGCCGAAGTCGTTAATTACTCTCTTCATACTTGTAATTACTTCTTCGAAATTTGCTACATTCACTTTGTAGAAAGATACTTTCTGTTCGTCTTTGTTCAATTCATTTACCAACTGATTTCCTTTTTCTTCATTCAAATCCCAGACAGCGACACTTGCGCCTTCCTCAACAATTTTAATTACTGTGGCTTTCCCTATTCCTTGAGCCCCTCCGGTAATTACTGCAGTTTTTCCTTCCAATCTTTTCATCTTAATTTCCTCTTAGCGTTTTTAACGTTTGAAAAATTTAAAACGTTTAGTCAATAAAAAATTTACTGCAAAGCTATAGTCAAAAATTATTTAGAATATATTTTTTCGCGTTCAACTTCCCACTCATCTAAAAAGTTATTGTAGTGTTTCTCTGTTAATTCATAAAAACGGTGCATCTCGGTTAATCTATTTTTAAGTGCATCTAGATTTTTACTTTTTTCTTTATTAACGAGTGATTTCAATTGTTTGGCAAGTCGAGTATTTGATTTGATTAGTTCAAAATTATTTCGGAATGCGTTTTCAAAAATTTCCGGTTGAATTTCATAATAGTCTTTACGGCTGTTCTCGTGCCATACTCTTCTAATAAGGTTACGGTCACGCAGCCGCTTCATAATCTGGCTAATAGGTCCTTTACTTCTTCCGAGGTATTTACAAATATCATCTAATGAAACAGGTTCGGGCGATGAGATCAAAAGCGCAACAACATGTCCCATCAATTTGCTTAAACCGAAAGCACGGTAGGCATGCCCAAAATTCTGAATTATTTCTTTCTTTATCCTTTCTTCTGAAGTCATCAGTACGTTTTATATGTTTGAAATTTTTGAAACAGTAAAAACTAAACAGTTTTCGCAATAATGTCAACCAAAAATAAATGAGTGGGAAAAACTTAATATGGATTGAATATCTTTTAAAACAGCAAAACCCTCGTTGAATTGAGGGTTTCTATCTTCACGAGCCGCCCACCGGAATCGAACCGGCGACCTATTCATTACGAGAAAACAGGTATTTTAAGAATAGGACTTAAAATCAAAACTTTTTTTCAAACTCCATAGAATTTTACTTATAGATTCAGGAGTTTTCAATATGTATTTAACAAAAAATAACAAGTCTCCATTTTATCAGATCATATATGAGAGAGACGAAAAACCTACATCCAAAAGCACAAAAACAAAAATAAAATCAGAGGCGTTAAAATTCCTATCTGAATTTGAACAACATCTAAAGACAAAACCTAAAGAAACAAACCTTTCCCTTTTTCAATTCAGAGATGAGTATAAAAATTATATTTCCGGGATTAGATCGGAGAGCTATAAAAGAACTGTAAATGTTGCATTCAAACAATTCATAAACTTTATCGAGAATCCGCAATTAAAAAACATAACTATAAAATCAATTGATTCTTTTATTAGTGAAGTATATTCAAGAGCTCCACAAAGTGCATTAACATATTATCGAATTTTAAAAGCTGCTTTTAATAAAGCTCTCCAATGGAATTACTTACAAAACAATCCTTTTAGTAAAATTAAACCACCACGAGTAAAAGTATCTTTCCCGGTTTTCATTACCGATATGGAATTAGAATTAATTTGTAACAACACTAAAGAACCTTATCTAAGGGATTTATTCATATTTGGTTTTTATACCGGTTTACGTTTAGGCGAAATTCTAACTTTGGACTGGAAATCAATTTCACTAACTGAAAGAATCATAAAAGTTGAACACTCCGAAACATTCACGACTAAAAGCAAAAAAGAAAGAATTGTTCCGATAAATAAAAAATTATTTGAAGTCCTCTCGACTCGTTATCCAACTGTAAGAAAGATCAATCAAATTGATTATGTTTTTTACCGTATACCCGGCGTTAAATTGAATGTTGATTTTGTTTCAAAGAAATTTAAAAAATCAGTTAGGAAAGCGGGATTAAATGACAAAATCCATTTTCATTCTTTACGGCACTCATTCGCTAGTAATTTGGTACAGAGGGGATGTTCTTTGTTAACCGTTCAAAAATTATTGGGGCATTCTGATTTTAGAGTAACTCAAATATATTCACATTTACAGAATTCTAATTTATTCGATGCTGTAGAATTATTGTCGAATTCGGAAAGTTTAAAGCAGGTAAAATAATGGTCTAATTTCGCCAATACTTAGACGAGATGAGACTTTTTAACAAAAATAATATAAGGAGTAGGACAAATGAAAAAAGAGCAAGGAATCAGCGTAATGTTAAATTCAGAAAATTCGGAAAAAGAACAAGGATTCAGCGTAGTGTTAAATTCAGAAAATTCGAAATATCTTATTGATTTATCTTCTAAAACCGGTAGAAGTACATCAAATATTTTAAACAGTATTTTAAATCATGTAGAAGTTGTTCTTCCAAAAAACAGAAATAATAACTTATGCAGAAAAAACGAAAAGAAGATTTCCAGAACTAATTAAAAAGTAAAGCTGAAATCAGTTGAAGAAATGACAGAAAACTTGAAAGTACTCCCTAAGTTGTCTTAACTTCTTAATTACTAATTCAGCATGCAGAATATTTGATTTATAGTAAATAAATAAATATTTTGGTCTAGTAGTAGTTAAGACAAACCGTGTCTTAATTACGTCTTAACTACTACTTTATTTTCTTAACTACATAATTTAGGTGGGTAAATTATGGTGGAGAACTTATTCATTGAAAATCTCAAAAGTAAGGAGCTGAGATTTTTAAAAGAAATCAAGACCGATTATGAAAAAACCGGAAAACCATTCGATTTTACAATTGAGGGACTAAAGGAAGCGTATAAATTCTACAAAGAACAGTTTGATTCTCTTGACTTGCCGGAAAGAAAAAGAAAAAAGGTTACAATAAGAAAAGTCTATAAAAATCAAATACCATTACAAAAGAAAGAACCTAGTACCTATAATAAGCTGCGACAAAATATAATATTTTTGAAATGGTTTATTGAAAATTGGGAAGCTGAAGAATTACGGGAGAGTTTAACTAAGAAAGAACATAAAAACGATAAAGAAAATACTGATATCAGTGATATAATACTCGAAAATAAATCAAGAAAGATTTGGAAGGGCACTAAAAAAGAATTTTGCATGGAGATAGTTGAACATGAATACGAAAATAATAAAACAGAATATAAAGGTGAGAAAGATTGTGTATTTCGATTATTTGATAAATATACTTTTGAGCATTTTCCAGGCGGTACAAAGGAGCAACTATACGAGAGTTATAAAAAACGTTACAAATAACATGGGGAATTTTAGGGAATTTGGGGGAAGTTAAAGGAATGAAATGATATAAATAATCGATTAGTTTTCGCTAGAAAATGTTCTTAATAGTTTTGACATTCTAGCGGTGGGCTAAGAGAAATATTATACACGAATAACAGCCTTTTGAGATTCGGAGACTATACCCACCAATAGTCAAAGAATTTTGAAAGGCTGTTTTGGTTTATACATGAATCAAGATGAAATATTAAAATTAGCGAATGACTATAAGGAGTTATTACTTCGACTGACTAATGATAAAGTTGTAACATTAGAGTCCTTTCGAGATGAGTATATAAGATATAATGCATCTATGAGAAGTAATAAAACTATAAAAACCGCAAAATGTTCTTTCAATCAATTAATAAGATATACCGGGAATCAACAATTAAAAGACATTGATGTAAAAACTAGTGATTCTTTTATCAGTGAAGTATATTCAAGAGCTCCTTCATCTGCATTACAATATTACAACCATTTAAGTGCTGCTTTCAATAAAGCTCTCCAATGGAATTACATATTTGAAAATCCTTTTAATAAAGTTAAAAAACCACGTATACCGGAAAGAGATATTATTACTATACCCAAAAATGAATTAGAAATCATTCAATCCAACATCAAAGAAAACGTGATTAATGATATTGTTTCTGTTGCTGTAAACACCGGTATGAGATTAGGCGAATTGGTTAATTTACAATGGAAATCAATTTCTTTATCGGAAAGTATTATTAATGTTGAAAACCGGGATTCATTCATAACTAAATCAAAAAAGAATAGAATCATTCCTATTAATGAAAATTGTTTTAAAGTGCTCTCCTCTCGTTATCCAATAGTAAGAAAGATCAATAAACCGGAATATGTTTTTTACCGGATACCCGGCGTTAAAATAAATGAAGATTACGTTTCAAAAAAGTTTAAACGAGCTGTCAAAGATTCGGGATTAAATAACAGATATTCCTTTCAGGCACTAAGACGAACCTTCGCAAGTGAATTAGTTTACAGGGATTGCCCTATCCACGAAATTCAAATTTTATTGGGGCATTCGGATATAAGATTAACACAAAAGTATTACGCAAAAATGAATAATGAAAATTTAATCAATGCTGTAAATCGATTAAATGATAATTATCAAAAAATCAAGGGGGTATAAAATGCAAACACAAGACAGACAAAAAATAACGGGTTACTTAAACGATAATTATGAGTTCAAATTTTTACTTTATCCAGAATCAATTCTTTATCGTACGAAAAAAAGTAACAATGATTTTGAGTTTAGGAAACTTAATTTCAGCGTTCTGAAACTTTTTCTTGAAGGTTTATTCAATGTGAGTATTTCAGATGATGAATTTTGGCAATTAATAAAACACCAAAATGATAACAGTGAGGATTACCAATCTCTTTGTAATAAAGTTATTGAGAGCAAAGCCGAAACACTCAAAAAATTTACTGTTACTGATAGCGGTATAATAATAAGAATTATTAATGATGCAACATATTTTATTGACTGGAATGAAGTTGATACACCGTTAAAGCTAATCGAGGAAATTCTTCATCTAAAACAAAAGAATTGGTTTGTGGATTCGATGCTTTTTGCTTTTGTAGATATTGTTAATAGTAAAATGAATTATGATATAAAGATGCAGTCCTATTTACGAAAATGATAGATGAAATAAAAAATAGAATCAGCATAGAACAATTACTTTCATATTTGGGGATCCGACCTAACAGAAGTAATTTCATTCATTCTATCTACAAACAAGAAAAAACTGCTAGTCTGAAAATATACCCGGCTACAAATACTTATTTCTGTTTTGCAACCGATACCGGCGGGGATGTTATAAAATTCTATGCTGATTATCACAAGATCGAAGTTAAACAATCGATAAAAGAACTAGCAGAAGTTTTCGGCATAGAAAACAATTACAATAAAAATAAACAATCTGATGAAACAATTAACTTAGTAAAGTATTCAATCAATGATCAATATAAATTGTTGGAAAGTGAAAAAGAATTATTTGATGAAAAAGCTGCGGTAAGCCAATTTGATAAAAAGCTAGACCGAACCACATCTGAAAAATTGGCTTTTGAAACAATTCTGATTAACCGTAAAATCATTCAATCGAAAATTTATGAGGCGGTATATCAATTTTGTAAATCAAAAGGAATTGATGAAAATATATATTCTTATCTAACCGGAACACAAAGAGGATTAAACGATAATTCTATAAGTGAATTCAAAATTTTCAATATCCACAGCGTTAAAGATACGATTGATTTTCTGAAGGATAATTTTACAAAAGATGAAATCAGAATTTCGGGTTTTTTCAAGAACAAATATTTTCTATTCACTAAACACCGGTTAATAATACCATATATAGAAAACGGTAAGATCGTATATCTTAGAGGACGTTATTTCTATGAGGGCAATTTTAAACCGGATAATTTTGGAAAATATATTGGTCTAAACAATTGGACTCTTACTCTCTCTCCAAAAAGATTTTATAATGTTGATATACTAAAAAAGATGAGAGCTTTTGAAGATTTGATTATAACAGAGGGGGAATTTGACGCAATTATAACAAATCAAACCGGGCTTTATGCAATTGGAGTTCCGGGAGTTTCAAACTTTCCACAAAATCAAATCAACATCATAAAGTATTATAATAATTATTTGGCTTTTGATTCTGATGAGGCGGGACAAAAAGCAATCGATAAAATTTCAATGCTTTTTGATAGACCTATAAATGTAATTAAGTTAAAAGTCCACAAAGATTTAACGGAGTATTTCAATGCAAAATAATCACTTATTAGGAAACGAGAATATAGAAGTAAAAAAAATAAATTCATCAAAAGAGACTGAGGTTAGATTTGACATCAATAGACTTAGTAATACTGCATTCAAACGAATGATATTATATTATGATTCAATTTCTTCTAGTCCACTTGAATATTTATTGACAGGAACTTTAGCAAGCCTTTCGGGGGCTGTTGGTAAAAATGTTTATTTTAAAATCACTGATTCAATGTTGATTCATCTTAACGTTTGGGCTGTTATAATCGGACGTTCCACAATAATGAAAAAGACTACAGCATTAAATATAGTGAAACAAGATTTACAGAGAATTGAAACAAAAAATTTTCACGAGTATAAAAAAGCGGTATCACAATACCAAAGAGAACTTGAAACTTCGGGGAATAAGCAAAGTAAATCAACTATAATTAAACCGATTAGAAAGCATATTCTTTTACCACAAGATAGTACAATTGAATCTTTATCAGAGATACTAGCATGTTCAGATAGAGGGCTATTAACTCATTCAGAATTTGGGAGTTTCCTTTTACAACTTAATCGGGGTTACAGTGCGGACGCAAAGCAATTTTTAACAACTATTTATGATGTACCGGATAGTTATGAAGTTTCAAGAGTAACAAAAGAGAACACACTTTTAGAGAGACCATATATCAGTATTTTGGGAGCTAGTACAATCGACTGGATAAAAGAACATAGTACTGAAACTGATTTGAGATCGGGTTTCTTTGCAAGATTTATTTATTCAATACATAACTTTCCAGATAAACCACATATTCCTTTATTGGAACTTTCGAATTTGACTAAAAGATCAGATCGATATATCAACACACGGGAAATATATGATTATTTAGTTTCTATCAATGATATAATAGAACTTACAATTACAAAAGATGCTGCTGATTATCATAAAATATATGATAATGAGAGCTATAAAGAACTGTTAAATTCAGCTAATGATAATGAATTAAGTTTCAAGGCTAGATTACTAATCTATTCCTTAAAGTTTGCGGGGTTGATTGCAATAACGGAACAAAGAAAAGTAGTTGAATTGAATGATATGAAAGATGGAATTCTAATAGCTGAATATTATAAACGGAATGTAGAAAAATTACTTAATAATGAATTAATCGATAATAAATTTGAAATCAAAGAACAAAGAATCTTATCCATAATTTCAAAGTATAAAGGCAAAATTTTAAGATCGGACTTAATGAATAATTTTAAAGGTAAGGCGAAAGATTTGGACGAAATTCTAACCAACTTAAAAGAAAAGGATTTGATTGAGGAAGTAAAAGAAAAAAATCAAATAAATAGGTATGTAACTTTTTACCGGACTAAATGAGCTGTAGTACATAAGACGTACTTAAGACCTACTTAAGACTTTGTTTGTCTTAAGTACTCCGTTCTATTTTTCTTTGTTTTCTTTGTGTTTTCTAAATAAATATAATAATAATATATAATAAACAGAGTAGTTAAGAAGTTAAGACAGGGGGTGGGGGGTGGTAAAAATCAAAAGGTACTTTCTGAGTAATATAAAAGCGGAATCCAGAGACGTTCAAAAGACCGCTAGTTTTTTATAGTAAAGTTCTTACCTGTTCCTGTCTTTTGGAAGTAGTTGAATTTATCATTACTTTTTATTTATATTGAAGTAATAACAAAAGCGGAAAAGTCCAACAAATGAAAAGTTTCTCTATATATGAAAAAAGCTGGTTAGGTTTTAAAAGGGCTTGGACTCCCTCGCTTTTCCTAACCGGCTTTTTTTATTTAAATGAATCGACTAAGTAAAGTTCTTTGAATAGTGAAAAGTCCCTAGTAAAGTCCATAAAAATTACCAGGGAAAACCTATGGAGTGAATCGTTTTGAAACAGTGTTCAAAAAGTGATAAATCCTCATAACTTATTTAATTATAAGAACTTATCACGAGCCGCCCACCGGAATCGAACCGGCGACCTATTCATTACGAGTGAATTGCTCTACCAGCTGAGCTAAGGCGGCTTATCAAAGAATAGCTAATAGACTATCTTAATTTCTTTTTATGTCTATTTTTTCTTAGTCTTTTTTTGCGCTTGTGCGTCGACATTTTATGTCGTTTTCTTTTTTTTCCGCAAGGCATATTCTTCTCCTTTTAATTATTATCCAGTAATTCTTTTGCTCTCTGTCCGATTTCATTATTTGGATTCAGACTGTAAGCTTTCTGCCACCACTCTTTTGCTTTTACCAAATTTCCTGCTGCCATGTTAACTACACCAAGATTCAAATGAGCTATTTGATGATTTGGCTGATACTGTAATGCTTTTTCCATATTGGCAATTGCTTGTGTATATTGATTCAAACTATAGTAACAAACTCCCATATCAACTAAGACATCGGGATTTTCAGGATCTGCTTTAAGATAAATTTGATAGTTTTCAATCGCTTTATTATAGAAACCCGAATCGTTCAGTAAATGCGCTAACCTTAAAGTTGATTGAAGATCATTCGGATTATTTTTAACGGCTGTTTCAAGATCTCTAATCTCTTGTAGTTTACTTAGATCTGCTCCGCCGTGAGGATCTGTCTGCATTTGTGATTGCTGTTGCTGCCCGGCTCCTGAAACCGCTATTGCTCTAGGTTCATTAAATATACCGGAAGCATAAAGCAGAACTCCTCCAATAATTACAAGAGAAAATATCATGTAGAAAATTGAAGTGCTGCCTAAAACCAACCCGGAAGATTTTTCAGTTATCTTTTTGGATTTATTATTTTTCTTTTTTTGTTTTGTCTGCGGTTTTGCTTCGGGAATATCTTCATTAGTTTGCCGAGTAGATTCAATCTCGACAGTTTTCTCTTCACCCTCTAATTTAGCACCGCATCCATCGCAGGCAATACTATCAATATCATTTTGAGCACCGCAAACAGAGCAAACTACTATTCTTCTTTTATTCATATCTTAGACTTTTCACTTATTTTTCTTGGTTTGTTCTTTCATACCCTTATCAACTGTGGTCTTAAAGTCCTTTGAAAATTTAAAGACCGGCACGTAATGTTCATCAACAAAAACTTTCTCCCCGGTTCTGGGATTACGCGCATAACGTGCATCTTTTTTCTTAACCTTATAACTGCCAAAGCCTCTAATCTCAATACCATTTCCATCTCTGAGTGAATGAATGACAGTATTGAGAAATCCTTCAATAATAGCTTCAGTCTCTAGTTTCGTTAAGCCAGTCCCTGCGGCAACTTTTTCAACGATATCAGCCTTGGTCATCTCTCACCTTTTTATTTTGGTTTAATAAATAGCCACGTAATATATTAAAAAACCAACAATTATCAAATTCACCTCAAAACAACTTTTACTGAATTTCTTTAATCGGTATTTTCAAACCGTTTTCGAAGAATTGACAATGTCTCATTTTGAGATGAGTTTTGAATCGGGACAGTTTATTTCATTGAAAACACCTTTTTTGAACGTTATTCAGCTTGGCACAACCTTTGCAGAATATATATTGAAATCGTTTAATCAAATGAGGATTTTTAATGTCTCTTTTACCAATAATTTATAACAGCCTATTAATTTTTGTTTCCTTGCTCACAACTGTTATTATAATTTCCTACATATTATATAAAGTGCGCAGTAAAAATATTCTTCCGGTTTCAGAGAAATTGCCTTCAATTCCTACAACCAACGTTTTACCCAGCAGAGAGAAAAAATATAGAGCTGAAAAAACTCAACATGCATATCAATATAAGTCAATAAAAAATGAACCGGTGAAACCTATTAAGAAATACATAAAACCTGTTGAAAAGAGAAAGCCAAGTTCAGCGTTTAAAAGATATGAAATATTAGATAACGGAAATTCAAGCAGCCAATTTAATTCAACATATACTTACAACAATAACTCAGTTAAATCAAATACACATACTTCGTATCAAAAATATAATTCAAGAACCTCCCACCCCGTGAATAACACCACACGTATGAATGGCGGAACCATTGCAGTCGATCGAGCAAAACTTTCTGTTGATGATATATTTAACTTTTACGCAGATTTTTAGTAATATTATTTAGAAAGATTTTTTATCAATCGAATTGAGAATAATTTATCCCCCATAATTGCAAATAATTATTTATCTTAGTACAATTTTTAAAATATAAGTCATAGATGGAATTACTCCCGATAATATATACGAGTTTAACCATCTTCGCTATCCTTGCGGTGATAACAATTATCTCTTCATACATCTCATTTAAGGTGAGAACCAAGGGACAGTTAAAACCTCACGAAGTTGCTGCAAAAGAGGAAGCGGAGAAGAAAAAACTACTTGCAAAAGTAAAAGCAAGGGAAAAATCAACAAAAGCGAAAAAACATGTATCCTCAAGCAAATCTAGAAGGAAATCCCGTTCTTCAGAAAAAGAGAAATACCGTTACATAAAGGAATACTCTCAAAAATCAGATGCCAGTAAACCAAGTAAGAGAATCACAAATACCGATAAGTATATGGATCTTGAAACTTATCATGAATATAAAAGAAAGCAGGAAGCTCAAGAAAACGCAAAGAAACAACTCACCAAAAGAGAAAATAGAATACAAGTCATAAATGAAATTCAGAAAAATACTCAACAGAATAAAAGAGACGATTACCATAAAGCAAAAATTAAAAAAACTAAAACCAATCTTAAATCATTAGATCCTGATAACCTCAACAGATATTACGATGAAGAAGGAGACGAAAATCTCTACACGTTGAAACCAAAAAAGAATAATCGAAATTAATTGAATAAGTCTGCATCTTCGATTTTTCAGAATATTTTCGATTTACCCAAATAAAACTAATGCAAAACAATTACCAGGAGAAAATTATGGAACAGACTTTTAAAATTGACGGAATGAGCTGCAATCATTGTGTAATGGCATTAAAAAAAGAACTTTCCGAACTGGCGCTTGATTTTTTTGATGTTGAGATTGGAACTGCCAAGGTGAGATATGATGTTAATAAAGTAAAACATGAAGATATCGTTTCGGCAATAAAGGAAGCCGGATACAAAGTAATTGCTTACAAAGATAATATATGAAAAAATACAATATTCCCGTTGAGGGAATGACATGTGCAAGCTGTGTTGCAAGAGTTGA
This sequence comes from Melioribacteraceae bacterium, assembly GCA_021740785.1. Lineage (GTDB taxonomy): Bacteria > Bacteroidota > Ignavibacteria > Ignavibacteriales > Melioribacteraceae > JAIOZI01. Next base: position 4,967 of record JAIOZI010000010.1, on the reverse strand, counting down.
AAAGGTCGCAAAGAAGTTTGAAAACGTAACGAATGTTTCCGTAAACTTGGCGACTGAGAAGATAAGCTTCGATTCAGTTTCTGATGATTTTGATATGGAATCTCTTGCAAAAGAGATTGAAGAATATGGTTACAAACTTAATTATCAATCCGAGGAAAAGAAACCGAAATCATCAAATAAGGATGATAATACTCTTGATCAACATAACGAAGAAGATTCTCATTACAAAAAACTAAAAATCGACTTCTTTACTGCTTTCATATTTACACTTCCTGTTTTTGCAATCAGCATGCTCATGGACTTTGAATTTTTCCAGTCGATATGGAAAATTAATCAAGACTATACGAACAAAATATTATTCCTATTAACCACCCCAGTGATATTTATTTCAGGAAAAAGATTCTATATAATTTTCTGGAATAACCTAAAGCATTTTACTGCGGAAATGAATTCACTTGTTGCAATAGGAACTGCAGCCGCTTTCGGATACAGCGTAGTTACAACCCTATTCCCAACTCTTGTTATATCAGCCGGTCAAACTCCTCACGTTTATTTTGAAACAGCCGGCGTTATAATAACATTGATACTACTCGGCAGATTATTGGAACATCGGGCTAAACGAAAAACCAAAGGCGCAATTAAAGCGCTTCTAGAATTAAAACCAAAGCATGCAACTATAATTATTGATGGTTCGGAAGAGACTATTGATATTTCCGATTTACAAATCGGTCATGAAGTTGTTGTAAAACCCGGCGAGAAAATTCCCGCTGACGGAATTATTCTAACAGGCTACTCTACAATTGATGAATCAATGTTAACCGGTGAAAGCATCCCCGTGGAAAAAGGGAAGAACTCAAAGGTAATCGGTGGAACAATTAATAAAAACGGCTCATTTAATTATGAAATCACTGCGATCGGTGATAACTCGGTACTCGGACAAATTATTCGTCTTGTTGAAGAAGCTCAAGGATCTAAAGCCCCGATTCAGAAATTAGCTGATAAAATTGCATCAATTTTTACACCGTCAGTTGTGTTGATTTCAATTATTACATTTACGGGATGGATGATTTTTGCAACTGAAAATAATTTTAATGTTGCGCTTATTAATTTTGTTGCCGTATTGATTATCGCCTGTCCATGTGCGCTCGGACTTGCAACACCAACTGCGATTATGGTAGGAACAGGTCTTGGCGCTAAACACGGAATTTTGATAAAGAATGGTGAAAGTCTTCAGGAAGCTAAAAAAATATCAACAATAATTCTTGATAAAACCGGGACAATTACCGAAGGTAAACCGACTGTAACAGACATAATTCCAATTGATATTGAAGATAATAATTTACTTCAAATTGTTGGCAGCGTTGAAAATAAATCAGAGCATCCAATTGCAGAAGCTGTTGTATCTTTTGCCAAGAATAAAAACATTCAGTTTGATAAATTGGAATCATTTCAGAGTATGAGCGGGTTTGGAATTACCGGGATACTTAACGGCGATGCGGTTGCTGTTGGAAATCAAAAATTGATGAGTGAATATTCTATTAATCTTGATGCATATAATGAAACACTTAAAGAGCTTTCGTCATTAGGAAAGACAGTTATTTATGCTGCTAGAAATGGAAAGTTGATTGGAATTATTGCCGTTGAAGATCCGATTAAAAAAACATCCGAAGCCGCAATTAGTATTTTAAAACAGATGAAACTACGCGTTGTTATAATAACCGGTGATAATTCTCACACTGCCCAAGCTATTGCTGAAAGAGTAGGAGTTGATGAATATCTGGCGGAAGTGCTCCCGGAAGATAAAGTAAACAAAGTAAAGGAATTTCAAAAAGATGGAAAGACTGTTGCAATGGTTGGTGACGGCATAAACGATGCACCGGCTCTTGCTCAAGCGGATGTTGGTATCGCAATAGGAACCGGTACCGACGTAGCAATTGAAACCGCTCAAATCACCTTGGTTAAAGGAGATCTGATGGATGTTGTAAGTGCCATTCATTTATCCCGCAGAACTATCAGGACAATTAAACAGAATCTCTTCTGGGCATTTATCTATAATATTATTGGAATTCCATTAGCTGCACTGGGCTTACTAAATCCGATGTTTGCCGCTCTTGCAATGTCGTTGAGTTCGGTATCGGTAGTAACGAATTCACTCCGGCTGCGTAGTACTAAACTCTAATAAATTTTGCCTCACTTACAAATCCAATAACTATTAGTGAATTACCGAATTGGCGCCAACCTTCGCCAAGGCTTCCTCCTACGCTGAAGCTACGGAGGACAGGACGGTTGATAAAAATTAACGGATTTGCGAATTGACGTCCGATAAAAGTCATCGGGATGTCGCAAAAAACGCTCCAGATAAATGGATGAAAACATGGATGTGTTAATGGATAACGGATTGTCGGATTAATGAAAATTTGGATGCATGGATTATTGGATTAGCGGATGGTTGGATTTATGGAATAGCGGATTTGAGGATTAGCGTGTTAGCAACATGAAGGATTTTAGATTATAGTTTATATAAATCGGATGACGCATTTCTTCCGGGAATTCTTTCCCGGTTAATTTGCGTCATCCGTTAAATTAGTGCAAGCCGTATCTTACTTCATTAATATGAATTTCTTACTTGCCGTAAACTCACCCGACGTAATTCTGTATATATAAACACCACTGGAAAGTTTGCCGCCGTCAAATGTGAACTCGTATCGCCCTTGTGGTTGATGTTTGTTCACTAGAGTTTGTATTTCTCTGCCGAGTATGTCGTATAGTTTTATGACTACTCTTCCTTCTTTCGGAAGTTGATACATTATGTTTGTTGTAGGATTAAATGGATTGGGGTAATTTTGACTCAATGCATATTCCTTCACTTCCAAACTTCCGGCATAGGAAATTGTTTTTGTTCCCTGCTTGGTTATTATTTGTTCATCGTTTACTAATTCTCCCAATGTGTAAACTGCATCGGTATTAGTATTTACGGCTAAGCGTAATCTTACCTCACGGCTGCCTATTCCTTCTGTGTTTATTTCGTATGCTACTAGTTTGCGCCCTGATGTATTTTCAGCGTCGTAGGTTACATTATCATATTCGCCTATTACTTCACCGGTGGATTCATCAATTAATTCTACCGCGTAATTTACATATTCCGCTTCGCTTAAATCGGCAGTGCCGGTTGTATCTGCTATTCCGTACATTACGCTGAAATACACCGGTGTTCCTTCCAGCACCATAAAGGCTTTTGTGTAGAGTGCATCATTTAGTTCATCTATGGTTAGAGCCGGACTGTCTTCCAAATCTACAAATTCAATTACTTCCTCACCGTTTAAGATATCCGCAACTGCAAAGTAGTACTCGGTTCTGCCGTAACTAAGAATTCCTTCCCTGCCGAATCTTTGAGATATTGTGCTTGATTTAGTAGTGGATTCTACTGTTGTTAAGTCGAAGCTGTAAGGCAGCGAGCTGTTATTAAACGAATGCAGAAACATTTCTTGAAAGTTATCTCCGTTCGATAGCTGCACATAATTACCGGTTAATCCCGATGATTTTGTTTGATAGATATTATAGATATTAGTTCCATTAACATATTTGACCGCGCTGTTAGATACTTCGCTCCATCCAAATGAATATCCTTCTATTGAACCGGATAAATTATTGATATTCGGGTTCTGAACATCAATGCCGTATTTTCTAAACGTACTTACCCAGCCGTTGGAATCTTGAAATCTCATTACAACGCGTTTACCAAATGGAACTCTTGCGGTTTTTCGTACTTTGCCGTCTTCTTCCATTTCACCATCACCTACCCAAACAACATAGGGTCTTTCATTTTTTAGCGCTAATGAAGGGGATTTATTACTTAAATATCCTGAGCCGGAGGAAATGGTGCTGATACTTGATACATTCAATTCTTGGCTTCCGTTTACTGAAATTTTACAATACTTGATTGATGAAAAAATTGAAGATTCATTCAATTGCCATGCAAGGTTATAAACCAAATTATATTGATCTGTGGGGTTTTTTGCCGCTGAAATTGTCGGGTTAACACAATTGGAATTAGTTGATGGAATAGCTACCGCATCAAACGTTGTCCATTCTGGAGGATCGAAAGGATAAGCCCGACCTAATGGACCATATGCTACAACTATTCCAATTGGCAAAATTGGATAGCCTGTAGAATTACTTTTATTTTCCCAGGCAACAATTGCCCTTCCGTTATAATCGTAAGCAATTACCGGGTTAAGGTTTTGAGTATAAGACTGGGTAAGGTCAACAAATACTGTTTTAGGATAGTATGGATACATTAAATAACCTTCAAAATACGCTACTTTGAGATAAACAGCTCCACCACCATATTTCTCTTGCCATACAATCGCAACATCATTACCACGATAGTCTATTGAAGGAAGTTTACCACCGTTTACATCAAGAGGTTTGTTGTTATTTGCTAAAAACCAAGTGCTGCCATTATCGGTACTCCTTTCATACCAAACATGACCCATTGACTCGTATACTGTATGTTGATAACCGTCATCTGTTTGGACAAATTTTCTTTGGCTGTTGGATTTGTAGGCATTCACATCATTGGATATTTGAATACCTTTGTATTTAGCATACAAATTATTGCTTGTCGATGGAATTCGATAATTTCTTGGGTTTTCTGTATTTCCATCAGACCATTTATAAAAAATCACTACTAACCGACAAAAAAATATTAGGGAGCTACTAAGAAAGTAGCCCCCAGATGTCGTAATTTTGTTTAACCAAAAACAAACGGAAAAACGACATGAATAAAGATAAGGAAATAAAATTTGTCGGACAGCCGGTATTCGGTCAACTGTTAAAATATATTGATAAATCGGCATTTATCCAGTTAGTAAAAGCCAAAAAGACTGACTACTATTATAAGGCATTCAAAAGCTGGGATCATACAGTAGTAATGCTATTTGGAATATTAAGCCGATGCGATTCAA
>JAIOZI010000062.1 GCA_021740785.1 Melioribacteraceae bacterium | reverse complement strand
AATCCCGCCTTCCCGACTATTCTATTTGTCGATTTTCTTTTTCCTTCCTGCTGCAACTTCTCCTTCTTTTTCAGCATCTTTTTTCAGTTTGATTTTTATTCTTCTATTTTTTTCGCGGGTTCTCCCACAGGGATTCCTTCGGAAAAATCCCGCCTTCCCGACAATTCTATTTGTCGATTTACTTTTTTTCTTCCTGCTGCAACTTCTCCTTCTTTTTCAGCATCTTTTTTCAGTTTGATTTTTATTCTTCTTTTTTTTCGCGGGTTCTCCCACAGGGATTCCTTCGGAAAAATCCCGCCTTCCCGACAATTCTATTTGTCGATTTGTTTTCTTTCTTCCGGCTGCAATGTCTTCTTCAGCATCTTTTTTCAGTTTGATTTTTATTCTTTTATTTTTTTCGCGGGTTCTCCCACAGGGATTCCTTCGGAAAAATCCCGCCTTCCCGACAATTCTATTTGTCGATTTACTTTTTTCCTTCCGGCTGCAACTTTTTCTTCTTTTTCAACATCTTTTTTCAGTTTGATTTTTATTCTCCTTTTTTTTCGCGGGTTCTCCCACAGGGATTCCTTCGGAAAAATCCCGCCTTCCCGACTACATCCCGGTTAATTCTTCTGTTTACTTTTTACATCACATAAGCTTTTTTTAGTTTTTCTTTATCCAAAGTACTCACTAAATTAAATTCATCTTCACTTATCTTTTCTACATCACCATACCAATTATTTTCCGAACTGTCTTTCTGTGTTATCGCCTTCACTTCTTTGGCAGAGAGTACCGCCATTTTTTCGACTATTATATTATTCCCGTTTTCGGCGTCAACTTTCCCCTCAACCAAATACGGACCCATCGAAATCGTCAGCTCCGCATATTTTTTATATGCATTAGGAAAAATCACCGCTTCAAATGTTCCAGTTAAATCTTCAAGCGAAAGGAATTTCATTATATCGCCCTTCTTCGTTTTGATACGTTTCGATGCCATATACCAGCCGATCATTTTTACCGTTCTTCCGTTATAACGCCCCATGTCTTCGGATTTGATCACATCTTTCCTTTCAATTAATCTGCGGAAAAATTCCAGCGGATGATGGGAAACCATATAATCGAAAGTCTCATATTCAATTGCGCACTGTTCTTCTATTGTATATTCGCGAGCGGTTACAACTTCCCTTTCTAGTTTAAATGCCTCTCCGGCAAAAAGATCATTGCAGCTTTCGTCAAGCAGTCTGCGGTGAGACAAATAAACATCCAGCAGTCTCATTAGTGTCGGACGTGTTTCACCAAAACTTTTCATTGCCCCGCACTTTATTAAAATAGCTGTCTCCTCATAAGCAAGTTTCGTCCTTATCAAAAAATCCGCAAGCGAAACATACTTGCCGTTTTCTTTCCTTTCGGTAATTATCTTATCACATGATTTGCGGGAAATATTTTTTACCGCCATCAATCCAACTCTCAGCTTATCCTTCTCACCAAGATATTCATACGAACTTTCATTTATGCAGGGAAGCATGACCTTCAATCCCAAACGGCGGCATTCCTGGATGTAAACCGCCGGGGAATAATAACCGCCCATGTTACTTAAAACACTTGCCATAAATTCAGCGGGATAATGAACTTTAAGATAAGCGACCTGAAATGAAAGCAGCGCAAACGATGCACTGTGAGCTTTACAAAATGCATAACCGGCGAAAGATTCTATCTGGCGCCAAAGTTCTTTCGTAATATTTTTTGAAAAACCTTTTTCCGTACACGATTCCCAAAATTTATTAGCAATCACCTGCATCGCATTATGTGATCTCATCTTGCCGCTCATGGCACGGCGTAAAAGATCGGCTTCTTCCAGCGTTAAGCCTGCAACATGATGCGCAACTTTAATAACATCCTCCTGGTAAATCATCACACCGTAGGTTTCACCCAAATATTTTTCCATCTCGGGCACAAGGTATTTTCGCCTCGATGGATCTTTGTGCCGCGCAATAAACTCCTGCATCATACCGCTTTCGGCAACGCCCGGACGAATAACCGAACTAGCCGCCGTCAGCATTTCGAAAGTATCGCAATTTAATCTCCGCAGAAGCGAACGCATACCCGGCGACTCGATGTAAAAACAACCGATTGTATCACCATTGCGGATTATCTCTTTTGTTTTCTCATCATGAAAAATCGTTTCGTAATCGTAGATGTCGAAATTCAACGAGCCGGTATTTTTTGGTATGGGTTTATAAATCGTAGGAATATCCGAAAGACGCCGCCTGCTCTCCGGCAAACGGTAAGATTTCATATCTATAATTGCTGATTTGTCGATATTTTCAATATTATTTTGCATTTCTCTAGTGCACATATGTACACTAGTATTTTAATCTTTTGCAAGACGAAACGCAATCAAAAAAAAATGAAATATCATAAATTTTTGGCGGCAAGAATCATATCGGAAAATTCTCTGAAAACTCCCTGACCTCCCTTTATATCACTAATAAAATCAACTGACTCTTTAATGCTTTGAACAGCATCGGCAGGGCATGACGAAAAACCGACGGCGCTGATTATTTCAAGATCATTAACATCATCACCGATAAAAGCAACCTGCTGAGGTATTATGTTTCTTTCCTCACAGATCTCAAGCATTTTTGTTTTCTTATCCCATAAACCGGTATAAGCAAAATCCATTTTCAGTCGGTCTGCACGGGTTTTGATGATATCGGACTTGTCCGTAGAAATAATTCCGCATTCAATATTATTCTCTCTAAGAAGCACAACTCCCATACCGTCTTTCACATTAAATTTTTTGATTACTAAACCTTCGTTGGAATAATAAAGCCCGCCGTCGGTCAGCACTCCATCCACATCGGTAATGACAACTTTAACCTCTGATAATGTTTTTATTTGATCGGCTGATAATTTTTGGAATTGTTTCACGATTTTTCCCCGTTGAATATTTCTGGAATCAAAATTTTTTTTATTCAAAATAACATTTTTATTTTTGAATAATTCTATATATTTTGGGTGTGACATATAACACATTAGAGTCCTGTTAACTAATAGAAAGTTATTGCTCTTTAACCAATTAAATAGCGTGTTTTCTTTCAATAAAGAGTTTATGAAATTCTTCACCACAACTATCTTCAATAACGGCATTAAAACACTATCCGATATAAGTACAAAGGATATTAAGTTTCTATTAACTAAAATCAATCCCTTGACAAAGAGTATAAAAGCATCCTATAATTGTTTAATTAAAAAACATCTTTTTCAACTAAATAAAGGGCTGGTCTATGCATAAGATGTACAAAATACTACTTGTAACCTTTTTAATGGTTACTTCGGCATTGTACGGACAGAGATATACTATCTCAGGTTCAGTAACTAGTGCCGACACAGACGAACCACTTGTTGGAGCAAATGTGTATGTAAAAGGAACCACGATTGGTGCCGCATCCGAAATGGATGGTAATTACAGCATTAACGCTCCCGCAGGAGAACATACTTTGGTCTGCAGTTACATTGGATTCGAAACCGTTGAATACCAAGTAGATTTAACTGGAGACATGGAAGTAAATTTCGAGTTGCGAGAATATCAATTCTCTCTCAACGTTACAGTGGTTGCAGACAGAGCGAAGGAGCGCGAAACTCCTGTTGCATTCACAAATGTTGATAAAAAAGATATGGAACTTAGATTAGGTTCCCGAGACATTCCATTGGTACTAAACACTACCCCCAGTGTTTATTCCACACAACAAGGCGGCGGGGCAGGTGATGCACGTGTAAACGTTCGCGGATTCAGCCAGGAAAACGTGGCAATCATGATCAACGGTGTTCCAGTAAATGATATGGAAAACGGATGGGTTTACTGGTCTAACTGGGATGGTGTTGGCGACGCTACATCTTCTATTCAGCTTCAAAGAGGTTTAAGCGCAGTTAACTTAGCCACTCCTTCAATCGGCGGATCTATGAATATCCTTACCGATCCTGCTGCTCAGAAATTCGGAATTATGGGCAAACAGGAATTCGGTAATGATGGATTTATGAAAACTACCGTCTCGGCTCATTCAGGTCTGATCAATGGTAAATTTGCATTCAGCGCTGCAGGCGTTAAGAAAATCGGGAATGGAATTTATGATGGAACATGGACCGATGCCTACGCTTACTATTTCGGAAGCAGCTGGCAGATTAATAAAACTAACCGCTTAGAATTATATGCTCTAGGCGCTCCTCAAAGACATGGTCAAAACCTGTACAGGCAGAATATTGCAGTTTATGATCATGAATATGCAAGTGAATTAACAAGAGAAGTAAACAGCACAACCGAAGTATTTGAATATGATGCAACTTCATTGGCTGCCATAGGAGAAGAAGGCAGAAGATATAACGAAAACTACAATACAGTTAGTTCAAGTTATACAGGACAACAATACTGGGGCGGCGGGGCTAGCGAAAGATATGATCCCGAATTTATAAACGAACGTGAAAATTACTATCACAAACCTCAAGTAAACTTGAACTGGTTTACTCAATTAACAGATTTCTTGAGCTTGTATACCATCGCTTATTATTCAGGCGGTACCGGTGGCGGAACAGGTACATATGGTGATTTAGTTTGGGATTATTCCCGTTTCTCAAGAGTAGCAGATTGGAATAAAACAATCGCTGTTAACAAAGGAACAGTTGATAGAAAAGGAAATGCTAAAACTGCCGGCGAATCATACGGTATTTTAAGAAACAGTACTAACAATCAATGGACTATCGGAGCTATTTCCAAAGCTTATATTAAAGTTACAGATTATCTGAAAACATCAGTCGGTGTTGATTGGAGAACTGCTGAAATTGATCACTTTAGAGAAGTTAGAGATCTACTAGGCGGTCAATACTTCACTTTTACAGGTAATGAATTTGATTCTCCTGCACAACAAAAGAAAAAACTCGGCGATAAAATTGATTACCATTTTACAAACACTGTTGATTGGTTAGGTTTCTACGGTCAAGCTGAATATTCACAAGGTAACGTTACTGCCTACGGAATGTACGGTTATTCAATGATCAAATACACATATACCAACCACTTCGTAAAAAATGCAAGCGGCGGCGAACTTTATGCCGAGACCGATAATATTACCGGATTCCAGGCAAAAGGCGGTGCAAGCTATCGTTTATCTACTGACTTCTCTATTTTCGGAAATGCAGGTTATGTTTCTAAAGTACCGATATTCGACAACGTAATCAGCGATAGAAACGGAACCGTAGCCGATGATCCTGAAAATGAGAAATTCCTGTCTTTCGAAGCCGGATTTGTTTATAACATGATGGGTGGTATGCTGAATCTAAAAGGTAATTACTATAATACTTCATGGCAGGATAGAGCGAATTCAATCGGTGTTCAGAATGCCGATGGCTCTGATGGTTTAGTTTTCTTAAGAGGTATGGATCAATTACATTCCGGGTTTGAATTTGAAGCTGCTTTCCAACCAATTTCACTGTTCAGAGTTGACGGTGCTGCTTCTTTTGGAAGCTGGAGATATACCGACAATGTTCAAGGTACCTACGTTGCAGATTATCAAACCGGGGAAGAAGTTGACTTCGATTATTATGTTGAAGACTTAAAAGTTGGTAACCAACCGCAGACTCAATTAGCAGCATCATTATCATTATTCCCTGTTAGAGGAATGACTGCCCAATTGGTCTTCAAATATTTTGATGATCACTATGCTGATTGGAGCCCGTTCGATAGAACTGATCCAACCGACAATGCACAACCTTGGATGGCTCCTGCTTATACATTGTTCGATTTCCATTTTGCATATAACTTACCATTCAATTTGAAAGGTGTTGATTTCACATTATTTGCTCATGTATTCAACTTGCTTGACGAGGTTTATATTCAGGACGCTTTGGATAACAGTCCTTACAACGCTTACACTGCAAATGGTAAAAATCATCATGCAGATGATGCGGAAGTATTCTTAGGCTTACCAAGAACATTTAATGTTGGTGTTTCAATTGCTTATTAATCCTTTTGTTTACAAAGGAGATTCGAAGCCCGTCATTTGACGGGCTTTTTTTATACCCCAATTATTTCGCTTATTCTTTTTTGTAAATTTGATGAGCTTTTCTTCAACAATCTTTCAATAGGAATTCATATATTTAATGTTTTGGATCAGTATCATATTACTGATGCATTTGACGGGATTCAGCATAACGCCGAAACTGCCAGAGTCTGGTTTGATAGAAAACGCTGGTGGCATGTTAGCGCTGCAATAGAATTCTAAATTTTATAACAATCTTGTACAAGAAATGAAAAAACAATTATTGATTTTGCTGCTGGTTATACAGGGAATAACTTTTGCACAAAGTACTACTTATGTTATTCTAGTTTCATTTGATGGTTTCAGATGGGATTATGTTAACAGAGATATAACACCAAATTTGCAGGCAATGAAAAACGACGGGGTATCGGCGCTCTCCCTCAGACCGACTTTTCCTTCAAAAACATTTCCTAATCATCAAGCGATTATAACCGGAATGTACAATGATCATCATGGGATAATTTCAAATTTCTTTGAAAATCCTTTTACTCATGAAACCTACCGCATGGGTGATACAAATTCCATCCGGGATGGGAAATGGTATCTTGGAGAATTTTTTTGGGAAACTGCTGAACGCCATGGTATTATTACAGCAAGTTATTTCTGGCCGGGATCGGAACTGACTAACTCCCACCGTAGACCAACCTACTACAAGTTTTATGAGCATAATAAACCTTACCGCGAAAGAATAATCGAAGCAGTTGATTGGTTAAAACTGCCTGATGCAGAACGACCTCATTTTATTACAATCTACTTTCATGATACTGATTCGTACGGTCATGATTATGGACCGAATTCACCTGAAATTAATAAATCAATTCAAAGATTAGACAGTCTTGTTGGCTTTCTCCATAATCAATTATCAACTACTGATTTAAGTGACAGCGTAAATGTAATCATTGTTTCTGATCATGGTATGACTGAAATCTCAGAGGAAAGAACTATTAATATTGCTGAAATGCTGCGGGATTATGATTGCACGTTCAATGGCGGCGGTCCTTTTATGATGATTAATTGTGAGCAAAATAATCAAGAGGAAATTTTTAATTTGCTAAAGAAGAACTCAGATAATTACAGAGTTTATTTAAAAGAGAATCTTCCGGAATACTACCATTATAAAGATCATCCTTTTATTTACCCGATAATTCTTGTGGCTGAAAAAGGATGGTCATTATTGGATGAAAGAGCAGTGAAAAGAAATAGTTACTCAAGCGGCGGCAACCATGGATATGAAAAAGATTTATTAGATATGCACGGAGTTTTTATTGCTGACGGACCATCATTCAGAGACGGATTTCAAACCGGTACACTTTGGAATATTGACATTTATCCGCTTCTGTGTAAAATCTTTGAAATCTCGCCCAGGCAAAATATCGACGGTAAGTCGGAACGAATTGAATTTTTATTAAAAGAAAAAAAGTAGTTAATATGAATGATATACTTAACATTAATTATTATAAAGAAACTCTTGATAACGGGTTAGATGTAATATTGTATGATGATAAATCAATCCCCCTAACAGCAGTTAACCTATGGTATAAAGTGGGTTCTGCAAATGAGAAACCGGGAAAAACCGGCTTCGCTCATCTATTTGAACACATGATGTTTCAAGGCTCGGAAAACGTTTCGAAGGAAATGCACTTCCGATATATTCAAGAAGCAGGTGGATCATTAAACGGTTCGACAAGTTTTGACAGAACAAATTATTACGAAACTCTTCCTTCTAATTTTCTTGAACTTGCACTTTGGCTTGAATCCGATAGAATGGGGTTGCTTCTTCCTGCTTTAACCCAGGAAAAGTTGACAAATCAAAAAGAAGTTGTAATGAACGAACGACGGCAAAGATATGAAAATCAACCCTACGGTATGGCATGGGAATTACTATTCTCAAACCTATTCAACGATAAACATCCGTATCACTGGCCGACTATCGGGTGGATGAAAGATATTGAAAACTTTCAACTAGAAGATGTTAGAAATTTTTTCAAGACATACTATTTACCCAATAATACAAGTTTGATAATCGGAGGAGATTTTGAACATGAGCAAGCGCTTGATCTTGTGAAGAAATATTTTGGTGATTTTAAAAGTAATAGTGATATTCCAAAAATAAATTTCGAACAAGAACAGCTCGATGAAGTAATTAGAATTGATCATGAAGACGACGTTCAACTGCCGCGGTTATACCTCGCATGGCATTCGGATAAACTATACGGCAAAGATGATGCCGTACTTGATGTGCTCTCGGAAATTTTAAGCGGTTCAAAAAACACAAGGTTGTACAGAACATTGGTTTATGAAAAACAGATTGCCCAGGACGTTTCATGTTTTCAATATTCTGCAAATCTGCAGGGCATGTTTATAATTATCGCTACAGCCAAACCGGGTGTTGAACTTCATACAATAAGAGAAGAGATTTTTAGTGAAATAGAAAAAATTGTTGAGGCGAATATTGAGGATAGAGAAATTCAAAAAGCTAGAAATTCTGTAAAATCTTCCTACATTTATTCTTTACAAAATCTCTCAACTCTAGTCGACCATATGAATAATTATAACTGCAATCTTAATGAGCCGAATTCATTTATTTTTGACCTTAACAGGTATGAACAAATAAAAAAAATACACATAATAAATTCCATAGAAAAATATTTAGATAAACCATTCGTTGAATTACATATTATACCAAAGAAAAAATAAAAATTATGATTACAGATAGAAGTAAGGCGCCCTTACCAAAAGAAGAAATAGATTTTCACCTTCCGAGGATTGAGAAATTCAAGCTTCCGAATGGATTGAAAATTTTATTCGTTGAAAAGAACAATCTTCCGATTATACATTTTAACCTGGTTTTGAATGCAGGAAGTAAATTCGATCCGGATGGAAAAAATGGATTAGCACAATTAACATCGATGCTTCTTGATGAGGGTACAAAAACGAAAAATGCACTTGATATTGACGATGAATTTGAATCTCTCGGTACGGTTTTTAATATCGCTATCGATCATGATTCGATTTATCTTTCAATGTTGTCACTCATGGAAAATCTTGATAATTCCCTCTCTCTATTTGCAGAAATATTAACCGAGCCGGCTTTCAATGATTCTGATTTTGAACGGGAACATAGAAAATTATCTACCCAAATACTCCAATTGAAAGATCAGCCCTCATACATTGCCGATTCCATTTTTGAAAGTGTAATTTTCAACGGAACTCCATATTCATTTCCTGTAATGGGTACTGACATCACTACGAAAAACTTAGTCAATAAGGATGTGATCGAATATTATAACAGCAAATTCGTACCGGATGATGCATGTTTGGTTGTGGTCGGAAATATTTCGACCGAATTATTAACTGAAAAATTAAAAGATGCATTTAAAAGCTGGAGTGGTAATAATTCCCCGAATTCCCAGTTGCTTAAGCCTGGGGAAGAACATGCGAAAATTTACATCTTTGACAAACCCGGCTCACCGCAAAGTGAAATTAGAATCGGTAATTTATGCGAACCACGAGATGAGAAATTTTATTATTCCAAGAAAGTAGTAAACACAATTTTGGGCGGTCAATTTTCCAGCAGGATAAATCTAAATCTAAGAGAAGATAAAGGTTATACATACGGCGCACATTCATCTTTTTATTATAATAAGCTGCACGGTTATTTTACTGTAGCAACAGCAGTTGAAACCAAGAATACGGTTCCCGCTGTAAAAGAAATATTGAAAGAGCTAAGCGCAATTCATGAAGGGATACGTGATGATGAGATTGCATTTGCAAAATCGTATTTGATAAGGAAGTATCCCGCAATGTTTGATAGTTATTCAAAAATTGCCAGTAATCTTACTACACTTCATGTTTATGATTTACCGCCTCAGTATTTTGAAAATTTTATTCAAAATATTGAAGCGACTGAAATTAATGAGTTGATCGCTGCGGCAAAAAATAATATTAAGACGGATAAATTAAGTATCGTTTTAATTGGTGATAAAACAAGTCTGCTTGAAAATCTATCAGAAGAAATAGAGGCGGAAATAATTGAAGTAGATCATTATGGAAATTCTATTCATTAACAAGTGATTGTGCGGGATAGAATTCAAAACCTTTCTTAAGATATTCTTCAATTATAGGAATCATGTTTTCCAAATCGTTGTGATCAATAATAAATGCTTTGTTTGATTCATTTCCATCCTCAGCGTGAAATTTAAATATCGATTTGACTTCAACATTATTCCCGGATGGTAAAATTATAAACTCGGAACGTTTTCTCAATTCAATTTTATACGAGCTCAATTCATCCTTTAGGAAATTATACAAGATCGAATTGAATATTTTCGAATCCATGTCAATAAAATAGATTGAATTAGTCCCAAACTGACTAACAATATTTTTAATCGATCTTTTTATTTTATCTTTTGAATCATCAACATTAAGTTCGTATTTATCATCAGTAATCCGGTCGGATATTTCAACACTCATCCATTTCCCGCTATCCTTTATTAATTTGACTACATTCTCATTTTCAATCGAAGGTGTTATCATTACCGTAAGCGGGAAGTGCATCTGCATCAATTTTAAAAATCCGCTTTCGTCGTTTGCCGAAATATTTACGACAATAAAAGCGAGTTTGTTACTTTTGCGCACTGCTTTTTCATCAACATTCAAATAAGAATATAACTTTACATTCTCACCGGAGATAACCTGCAGAACCGTATTTCCGCCGCTGATTTTCTCCTCGATTTTGAATTCAACCGGGTCTTTATCGAAAGCTTTTGAAATATCTTTTAGAATCATCGGGATGGGAAGCTGCTTTGGAATCTTCACATAATAAACCTGATTTAGAGAATCATAATTTTTATTCTCTATTATCTTTTTTTCAATCCAGGATTCCTCAATACCAAAACCGGCAAGTACCTCTTCAAACTTTTCTTCTATTGTTTTTGTTCTTATCTCTGTAAGAATTTTAACATCATCAGGTTTATTATAAATTTCCAAAGAAACATTTATGATGAGT
Source organism: Melioribacteraceae bacterium (assembly GCA_021740785.1). GTDB lineage: Bacteria > Bacteroidota > Ignavibacteria > Ignavibacteriales > Melioribacteraceae > JAIOZI01. The sequence continues at coordinate 16,195 of JAIOZI010000062.1, read as the reverse complement.
AGTAAAACCGAAACGCCAACTAATATGTAGACAAATTTTTTCTGCATTGGTTTTAAAAGTAGATCCCGGTCAGTTAAAAACCGGGATCACTTTATTTACTTATTCTTAAATTCCGGTTTTCTTTTCTCAAGAAAAGCCCTTGTCCCCTCTTTAAAATCTTCGGATCCGCAGCATACGGCAAATAAACTGGTTTCCAAATTTTGACCTTCGCTTTCAGAAAGTTCATCGGCGCTTACAACAGCTTTTGTTGCCATCCGGACTGCAATTTGCCCCTTAGATATAATTTTTTCAGCCATCTCAATTGCTTTATCCATCAATTCATTCTGCGAATATACTTTGTTTACAAGTCCGATTCTTAAAGCTTCACTTGCGGATATCATATCTCCGGTTAAGATGTATTCAAGTGCACGACCTGAATTAACCAACCGCGTTAACCTTTGTGTTCCCCCATATCCGGGAATAACTCCAAGATTTACTTCGGGCTGCCCGAGCCTTGCATTTTCCGATGCTAACCTGATATGACATGCTAAAGCCAGTTCACAGCCGCCGCCGAGTGCGAATCCATTAACCGCCGCGATTACAGGTTTTCCTAAATTCTCAATAAGATTAAAAATGCTTTGACCAATTTCGGCAAATTCTTTTCCACTTAATACATCCAGCTTGTTGAGTTCATTAATATCTGCCCCGGCAACGAATGCCTTTTCTCCGGCACCTGTAACAATCACAACATTTACATCGTCGTCAGATTTTATGGTTTTAAAAACCGATTCAATTTCAATCATTGTCTCTTTATTAAGTGCATTCATCTTATCCGGTCTGTCAATCGTAACAACCGCAATAGAATTCTTTACTTCGTACTTCAAATTGTTTAGTTGCATTTTACCTCCTTAAATTGTAACAAAGATTGGTATTCGAACACGTAGGGTTAATGAAATAAATTGATTAGCAGGAAAGTAATTGTAATAAGCAATGGCATCCAATAAAAACATTGAAAATCCCGCACCAATATGAAAACCGGATTTCAATACATCTTCCACATAATTTTTTCTACCGCTTGCAGATTTAAATAGATGTGACTTTTCCCAGAATGTAAATGATAATCCACCCTCCAGCACAGGCATTAGTAAAACTATATTTTCCAAAAAGGGTTTGAAGAAATATCTTACCCCTGCGTGAATCCCGATAACATTACTCGAGAGTGATGCGTAATCGGAATTTTTGTATAATATTTGTCTGCCGGGATAATGCTGATATTCAATTTTACTATAAAAAAATACCGGTAATAATTTGTTGTCGGTGTATGAGAACGTTATATCTGTCCCGATTCCAATATTTTGATTTTCGGAAAAATCACCAACCGGAATTCTAGGCCCGACACCTACACCCATGAAGAGTCCGCGCGCTTCTCCAAAATTAATTAATTGCGCAAACAGAATAGGATTGACTAGAATTAATATTAATAATATTTTTTTGATGAATTTCATTTCACGATCTTTTCAATTAAATTGGTTCCAACCCCATGATCAAAAACTAATTTCCCTCCGTAATGTGCAGTTAGATATACAAATATAAATCCAACTATTCCCAAAATAACAAATAACAATTTAATCTTCGGTTGAATTTTCTTTTTTAATAAAAAATATATTTTTAAAACCAGCAGTGAAAAAAAGTACCACATCATAATATTCGCATAATCCGAATGTGTTTCTAATAAATCAAGCGGAACCGCAGAGCCTTCAATTGACTGTAATTTTGCCACAGACTCAGCCTGATTGCCTGTAAGTACAGCCGCTAATGAAGCGATTACACCAAAAGCCAGAATTATCAGAGCAGAGTTAGAATATTCTTCTTTTTTTAATACAATAGATATGGTCTCAAATACAATGTAGAAAAGAAAAAGAACAATTGGAAAGTGAACCACTTTTGGATGAAGCCCGGCTAAGAATTCCATTAGTTTCCCTTCGATTCAAAAGTTATTACCCGCACAGTACGCTGCCTCCGTTAACATTTAATATTTCCCCGGTTATATGACGAGCATGCTCGGATGCTAAAAATAAAACCGGGTATGCAACATCAGCAGATGAAGCAATTCTTCCAACCGGGATTGATTCTTCTATCCTTTCTCTAAATCCTTCTTCTGAAAAAACTTCATTGTTCATATCCGTATCCACCCAGCCGGGGGCAACAGAATTTACAGTAATATTTTCCCTCGCCAATTCAACCGCTAAGGATTTAGTAAATGAAATCATTCCGCCTTTCGATGCCGCATAATGCGAATGAAACGATTCACCGCGCTGCCCTGCTGTGGATGAAATGTTTATTATTCTTCCGAATTTATTTTTCTTCATTATTGGAATAACATACTTTGTAAACAAAAATGTACCGGTGAGATTTATTCTAATTAACCTTTCCCAATGATCGAGAGACATTTCATCAGCCCGACCGTAATTCCAAATTCCGGCGTTGTTAATCAGTATATCAATCTTACCAAACTGTTCCGATGTTCTTTCAACTACTGATTTAATACTTTCTTTAGATTCCAAATCATTTTGCAAAGCTAGCACTTTGGATTTATCCCGGCATTTCCCCAGGACTTCATTTGCAGCGGTTTCATCGGAATGATAAGTGAATGCCGCCGTTCCATTCAATTCCGAAATTAGTTTTACACACTCAGCGCCAATGCCTCTCGAACCACCTGTAATTAAAGCTGTCTTTCCTTTGAAGTCAATCATATTTCACCTTATACAAAAATAACCCGTTTGCCGGAACAGACATTCCCGCACTTTCCCGGTCATGATTAGACAAAATTTCACTTAAAAGTTTTTCGTTGTAATTTTCTTTTGCACATTGAATAATTGTTCCGATAACTGCTCTAACCATTCCGTGTAAAAATCTATTAGCCTCTATATAAAAGATAATTAATGCGCCGCTTCTTCTCCAATGAATATTATACAAATCACAAATTTTATTATCTACTTCAGCTTCTTTTTTTACGAATGATGAAAAATCAAAATTGCCGATTAATATCTTTGATAGTTTGTTGAGTCTAACAATATCAAGAGTATTCAATTCTTTATTCATCCAGGAAAATCGATCGAAAAATGGTGACTTTTCCAAACTGAATAAATATATATAACTTCTCTTTTTGGCATCGAAACGTGAATGAAAATCTTCCGGGACAATTTTCATATCGGTAACTGAAATTGATTGTGGTAATATTCCGTTCAGAGAATACTTGAATTTATATATATCCAATTCCTCATTGATTCTAAAATTTGCAACCTGCCCTAATGAATGAACGCCCGAATCGGTTCTGCCCGATCCAATCAAATTTATCTCCCCTTTTGTTATAATTTGTATTGCGTTTGTCACCTCACCCTGAACAGTTTTAGCATTTTTTTGAATTTGCCAGCCGGCATAATCGGTGCCGTCATATTGAATTGTAAGTCGATAATTATTCAATTGGATTCGTGATTATTTTCGATGATCACAAATTTAGATAAGTTTATTGAAAGTATGTAGCACAGAATATAATTAAGTGCTGCTTTGTTAAAACGATGTATGAAAATTCAAATTTATGCTGGAAGGTAAGTTCCTTTGCTGATTAACTCCAACAGAAACATTCCAGCTCATATTTTCGGATGCTCTTTTATTATAGGCTGCTACTAATCGAACCGCATTGATTGCACTTATTATCCTGTTCACAACAAGCGCTCCGACTGCAAATCTTATGTTATTATATGCTTGTTCGCTGTTTGTCCAAAGATTTCTAAACTCTCTCCTTTGCGTATCGTTTTCCCAGCTCCAGTGATGAGTATTGGTATTATATACAGCATCAAAATCACGGTTAAGTTCCTGCTCGCGGTTATATTGATCGATATCAGCATAATTTGCAATGTTAGCATAATAATCCGCATCCTTTCCGGCATTTTCAACTCCGCCGACTGATGATGCAAAAGATTGATAATTCTCCTTCTGCCAATCGCCGTATAAATTAAATCCTACAACAGTTCCCCAGAGCAATCCGTCGGCAATAGTAAAATACATCCCGGTACTGTAATCTCCTGCATAAAGCTCACCCATTCCAGGTAAAATCACGGAATAAAGTATTGCCAATCCGGTATTTTTCTTTTCAAATGCTGCTGCATTTAATAATTCGTTTTCTTCATTAATTTGAATATTCATCTGATGCTTTAATTCAAGCAAGCTTTTTCCCGGTTGGGCATTGATAATAAACGGAACGATAAGTAAGAAAAATATTTTTTTCATTGGTTATCCGGCTAATGTTTTGATTTGATTTTTATTACTTCTCATTTGAGCGAAGCATTCTCTTCCGGCAACTTCCTTTAACGTAACTTCGGAAAATGTATTTATTTTTTCTGCTTCATAAGGTGCCGAAACCCTAACATAATTTGAAGCAAAACCTTTCATTAATCCATCATGATTAGTGTGTTCAAACAGTACTGTTGCATTTTTATTCAGCATTCTTCTGTTGAATTCTATTCGTTTCTTTTCACTCAAGATCCTAAGCATATTTGTTCTTTTTTTTCTAATCGCTTTATCAACATGATCATTCATCTCAATCGCTTTTGTGTTCGGGCGTTCAGAATAAGTGAATACGTGAAGATACGAAATTGGAAGTTCTTTTAAAAAATTATAAGTATCCAGAAAATCTTCATCTGTTTCACCGGGGAAGCCGGTTATAACATCAACTCCAATTCCCAGATCAGGAATTTTACTAACAGCATTGTAAATTAATGATTTATAATCTTCAGCTTTATATCGGCGCTGCATTAATTTCAAAATTTTAGTACTGCCGCTCTGCAGCGGAATATGAAAATGATTACACATTCTGCTATCTTCTGCGGTCAATTTAATTATATCATTATTAAGCAGGTTGGGTTCAATTGAGCTGATTCGCAAACGATAATCACCTTCTACTTTTAAAATACCAAGAAGCAATTGGTAAAGATTGCTACCGTCTGTTGATTCGTAATCGCCAACATTAACTCCCGTAAGAATTATTTCTTTATATCCTTCTGCCAGTAGTTTTTTAAATTCTGAAATTACCCTTTCCGGTTCCATGCTTCTGCTCTTGCCTCGGGCTAACGGGATTGTACAAAATGTACATTTATAATCACAGCCGTCTTGAATTTTAAAGAATGCGCGAGTTCTATCATCTGCATCAGTAGACGAAGCATAATTAAAATCCTTAAGCTCATTTGTGGGCGTTACGTGAATACATGAAAATTCCGATTTCTCAAATTCGTTGAAGATTTCAAATATTCTAAATTTCTCTTCACTTCCCAATACAGCATCAACACCTTTAATTTTGGATATTTCATCAGGTCTTAGTTGAGCATAGCAGCCCGTCACTGCAACAAAAGCATCGGGGTTTTTTCTCAATGCCCTTCTTACAATTTGCCTGCATTCACGATCTGCATTTTCAGTAACGGTACAAGTATTGATAACATACACATCGGCGGATTCATTAAAATCAACAATATCAAAACCGTTTTTCAAGAATTCATTTCCAATGGCAGATGTCTCAGAAAAATTCAGCTTACACCCCAAAGTATGTAGAGCAACTTTCGAACTCACAAATTTCCTTTCTTCAATCAATAAAAACAAAAGGGCTGTATTTAATCTCAAATTAAAAATAACCCAAGATAAATACAGCCCAAATTTTAGCACCTTCACTTATTTTTTATCTTCTTCGTCTTCGCTTTTTTCCTCTTCAACGTTTTCTTCTTTTGGTTCATCTTTTTCTTCAGCTTTTTCCTCTGATTTCTCTTCGGTCTCAGCTTTAGCTTCATCAGTACTTTCTACTTGTTCGGTGCTTTCTTCTTTTACTTTTTCTTCTTCTTTTACTTCTTCTTTTACTTCTTCTTTTATTTCTTCTGCAGCTTCAACTTTTTCCTCAGGTTGTGCTTCAAGCTTTTCTTCCTTTGCTTCAAGCTTTTCTTCCTTTGCTTCAAGCTTTTCTTCCTTTGCTTCAGGCTTTTCTTCCTTTGCTTCAAGCTTTTCTTCTTTTGCCTCAGGCTTTTCTTCTTTTGCCTCAGGCTTCTTTTCTTTAGCCTCAGACTTCTTTTCCTTCGCTTCAGGTTTTGTCTCTGCTTTTTTTACTTCAGCAGGTTTTTCTTCTACTTTTGGAATTTCAACTGCCGGAGCATCATCTTCGTAAAGGTTGAAATCGGAAGAGTCGAATTTACCCAAGTCTGCACTTTTGATATCTTCAACCGTAACTTTCTCAAGTTTATGATCACTGATATATCCTTGAATTTCTTCATCGGATTTTTCTTTCAATGCAGCCAAAGCGCTAAGTACTATCTTTTTATTTTCCTTATCAAATTCTACCACTCTTAACGGAAGTGTGATTTCCACAGGGAAGCAGAATGAAAGATTCTTGATTTTCGATGTTGATAATTGAGTAGCAGGAATAAATCCGTCAACACCTTCGGGTAATTCAGCAATTACTCCCTTTTCAATCAATCTTACCACTTTACCGTCTGTCATTTTACCTACTGCATAAACTTTCTCAAAGACATCCCAAGGATTTTCATTGATTTGCTTATGTCCCAAAGAAATTTTTCTTTGATCAGTATCAATACCTAATACAACAACTTCAATGTTCTCGCCTTTCTTAACAACTTCCCCGGGGTGACGTATTTTCTTCGTCCATGAAAGATCCGAGATGTGAACTAGTCCGTCAATTCCCGGTTCGAGTTCAACGAACACACCAAAGTTGGTTAAGTTTCTTGCAACTCCCGAATGCTTTGATCCGACGGGATACTTTTTCATTAACTCTTCCCAAGGATCGGGTGTTAATTGCTTCATTCCGAGAGATATTTTTTTCTCGTCTTTATCGAGACTTAAAATTACGGCTTCAACTACTTGACCCATCGAAACGAATTGCGAAGGATGACTGATATGCTGAGTCCAGCTCATTTCGGAAATATGAATCAACCCTTCAATACCTTTCTCGATTTCAATGAATGCGCCGTAATCGGTTAGTGAGACAACTCTGCCTGCAACTTTATCACCGATATTATATTTTTTATCGATGTTCTCCCACGGATGCGGAAGTAATTGTTTCAAGCTGAGTGAAATTCTCTTTCGCTCTTTATCAAAATCTGTTACAACAACTTTAATTTTCTCATCGAGTTTAACGACTTCACTTGGATGGTTAATTCTGCCCCAGCTCAAGTCGGTAATGTGAATCAAACCATCAACGCCGCCAAGATCAATAAAAACACCGAAATCGGTAATAGCCTTAACCGAACCTTCAAGAATCTGACCTTTCTCAAGTCCGTCAAGAATTTCTTTTCTTTGATCTGCGATTGTTTCTTCGATAAGAATTTTATGTGAAACAACAACATTTTCAGTCGGAATGTTAATTTTAACAATTCTGAAATCCATTGTTTGTCCAACGAAAGCATCAAAATCCCTTACCGGTCTGATGTCAATTTGCGAACCGGGTAAGAAAGCTTCAATTCCCATTAAGTCAACAACCATACCGCCTTTAATTCTTTTAAGAATTTTACCCGGGATGATTTTCTCATTTTCGTGCGCATCAATAATTTTTTCCCAAATCTTTAGGAAATCCGCACGTTTTTTACTTAATACCAGGTTTCCCTCTTCATCTTCAACGCTTTCAATAACGATATCAATTTCATATCCGATTTTGAGTTCTTCGGTTGCCGAAAATTCGTTTTTAGGAATTGTACCATCAGATTTAAATCCAACATCAACAACGACATTATCTGAGTTTATACCAACAATTTTTCCCTGAATTATTTCGCCTTCTTTAATGTCTTTGAATGATTCGTTGTAAAGTTTTTCTAATGTTTTTAATTCTTCATTAGAATATTCATCAGCATTGAAAAATTTAGAAGTATCCATATTTGCTGCAGGCTTCTTTTGTTCTAAATTTTCCATTTCTTGTTCTGACATTTATCCTCCAAAAAAATATTTTTTGCTTTTTACTTTTTCAGCCATCATAAAAAGTTAAAGCAGTTTTGTTTTCTTTCACATTAGTTAATTAAGATGGCTTATAATGAAATTTTTTCTCTTACTATCTCTGTTAATTTTTTTAATTCTTCTTTTATATTCAAGTTTGTTGTATCGAATTCTATTGCGTCATCTGCTTTTTTTAAGGGACTTACTTCACGATGACTATCAGTATAATCTCGCTTCTCCAAATTTTCTTTTACTTCATCAAGAGTTGAGTTAAAACCTTTCTCCAAATTTTCTTTATATCTTCTTTCAGCTCTAACATCCAAACTCGCAGTTAAGTAAATCTTAACATCCGCATCCGGGAAAACAACGGTTGTAACATCTCTTCCTTCGGCGATGAGGTTTCCGTCCTCACTCATCCGCTTCTGAATTTTCACCATTTCACTGCGAACCTCTGAAATTTTACTGATATCGCTTACTTTGGAATTTACCTCAGAAGTTCTAATATTTTCCGTTATATCATCACCGTCAACAAATACCCTGGTTATACCGTTTTCGAATCTAAGTTCGATTTTCATCCGTTTGGTGAGTTCAATTACCTTTTTTTCATCCTCGGCAATACCAGCCTCAATAGCTTTATATGTTATAGCACGGTACATTGCACCGGTATCAACATAAATGAGGTTTAACGTTTCGGCTAAATTTTTTGCCGCAGTACTTTTACCGGAAGCAGCCGGACCGTCAATTGCTATAATTATATTTTTGGACATAGTTAGGAAATATAAATAATTTTATGATTGAATTCAAATTAAAATGAGTGTAAAATCAACCTAAGTTTAATAAATAACAAGACTTATAGATTTCACAAATTAGTATCTGGAAATAATTTCAAGCATTTCCGAATGCACCTTTCCGTTTGTCGCAAGCAGTTGTTTGGAATAGATATTCATCGGTTCGCCGCTGAAATCCGTAATTTTCCCGCCCGCTTCTTCGAGTATCAAATTTCCGGCGCACATATCCCATGGATTTAGATAAACTTCCCAATATCCGTCAAAAACTCCACCGGCAACATAGCAGAGATCGATCGCCGCAGAACCCAATCTTCTAACCGCTCGGGATGATTTTAGAAAAGCTCCAAATTTTTCAATCGCACGGTTGGGATTATCTTTAATGTGATAAGGAAATCCCGTAACCAATACGCTTTTTGAAAGGTCCTCGTTTTCATTAACATAAATTCTTCGGTTATTAGCGAATGAACCTGAACCAAGTTCGGCGGAATACATTACATCACGCATCACATCATACACAGCACCGGCAATTGTTTCGCCATTCTTCTGAACCCCGATAGAAACAGAAAATATTGGTAACCCGTGAGCAAAATTTGTGGTGCCGTCAAGAGGATCAATAACCCAAAGATACTCCGATTCGGTTTCGGTATTTCCGCTTTCTTCAGCTATTATTCCATGCCCCGGGAATTCCTTTTTTACGTATTCAATAATTGTTGATTCTGCTTTCTTATCAATTTCGGTAACTAAATTTGATGAATTTGTTTTGTATTCTATCGAAAAATTTTTCCCGAATCCTTCCCTAATTATGTTGCCCGCAATCCGTGAGATAAATGCTATTTTCTCAATCATAATTCCCTTTTCAATTATTAATAGAACATTAAAGATAAGAAAAGATGGACTTTCAATGAATTGTCAGAAATTAATTTTTTGTAATATTCTCGTAATTATTACCTGGTTCAAAATATCACATTCAAAAAATATTCTTTAGTTTATTCCTTTAATTTGCTCAGAAAACATGACAATCCTAATGGTTAAAACTAATGAATTGAATTATTTTCATGAGTATTTGGTTATTTATGGAAAATCTTGAAAATTCAGTGCCTTGCTCACCCATTGCTATTTTGGTATATTGCAAAGCTTTTTGAAAATTTTAATTAAGGACAATTTGATTTATGACCACAGATATGAAACAGCAAAGAAACGATGGAGTAGAAACCTCGGTAGTTGATGACATCCCGGAAATTTTACCAGTTCTGCCCTTACGCGATAATGTTATTTTCCCATATATGATATTCCCGGTTTTAGTGGGCAGGGAACAGTCAATTCGAGCCGCTAATCACTCTCTTGATAATTCGAAATTTATTTTTCTTGCCGCACAAAAGAAATCGAACATCGAAGAACCTTCTGAGAATGAAATTTTTAGAGAAGGAACGATTGCAAAAATAATCCAAATATTGAAACTTCCGAACGGACTAATGAAAATATTGGTCGATGGATTGATACAAGGTAGAATAATTAATTTTACAGAAAATACAAGTTTTTTCGAGGCTAAAATTGAGGCGATTTTACCTAAGCATGAAGAACCTCGCGAGATGAACGCATTAATCAGACAAATGTCGAGCTTGTTTAAAGATTACGTAAAGATTAATAAAAATGTACCTACCGAAGCGATAAGCGCTTATGAAAATATTGATGAGCAAGATAGGAAATTGTACTACGTTGCAGCAAATATAAATCAATCAATTGAAGTTAAGCAGTCGATCTTAAAGAAACTGACCATTAAAGAACAGCTTTATGAAATCATCAGGATACTCAATTCGGAAATTGATATTCTACAGGTTGAAAAAGAGATAGAAAATAAAGTTCATGAAAATATTGCAAAGAGTCAGAGAAAATTTATCATTCAAGAACAGATAAGAATTCTCCAGGATGAGCTTGGAGAAGATGAGGAAGCTTCACCGGAATTTATGAAACTGAAGGATAAAATTAAGAAAGCCAAAATGCCGAAAGAGGTTGAGGATAAGGCACTCGAAGAATTTAACAAGTTAAAGAAAACTCCTCCAAGTTCGCCTGAATCGAGTGTAATAAGAAATTATCTCGATTGGATGATTGATATACCATGGAAGAAAAGAACAAAGGATAATCTGGATATCAGAAACGTCCGCACCATTCTTGATGAAGATCATTTTGGTTTAGATAAGCCGAAGGAAAGAATTGTTGAACATATGGCGGTTCTAAATTTAGTAAAAGAAATGCGGGGACAAATTTTATGTTTCGTCGGTCCTCCCGGAGTTGGTAAAACTTCACTGGGGAAATCAATCGCAAGAGCTTTGGGAAGAAAGTTTGTAAGAATTAGTTTAGGCGGTGTTAGGGATGAAGCCGAAATACGCGGGCATCGAAGAACGTATATTGGGTCTATGCCAGGAAAAATAATTCAATCAATGAAACGCGCTGGATCAATCAACCCGGTTATTCTGCTGGATGAAGTTGATAAAATGAGCATGGATTTCCGCGGTGATCCGTCCTCCGCAATGCTGGAAGTTTTAGATCCGGAGCAGAACCATACTTTCAATGATCATTATTTGGATATCGATTATGATTTGTCGAATGTTATGTTTATTACAACAGCTAATGTTCGTTATAACATTCCGCTTCCCCTCCAAGATAGAATGGAAATCATTGAGCTTCCCGGTTACCTTGAATTTGAAAAAAGTGAAATTGCAAAGAGACATATTATTCCAAAACAAATGAAAGCACACGGGTTGGATAAATATCATATTACTATTGAAGATGATTCACTACATAAAGTAATTACTCAGTATACAAGAGAAGCCGGCGTAAGAAATCTTGAAAGAGAAATCTCTTCAGTTTTAAGAAAGACCGCCCGCGAGATAGTTTTAAAGCAATATGAAAATGGTAATAAGAAGAAAACAACGAATCGAAAGCTCATTATTGATTCTAAAAAAGTCGAAGAATTTTTAGGCGTTCCTAAATACCGGATACAAAAAGCTGAACGAGAACAAGGAATCGGGAGTGTTTTTGGATTAGCATGGACAAGCGTCGGAGGCGAAATTCTGCATGTTGATTCTACAATTATGAACGGCGCCGAAAAGCTTACGCTTACAGGGCAGCTCGGTAATGTAATGAAAGAATCCGCACAAGCTGCATTAAGCTATATCCGCTCGAATGCAAAAGAATTAGGACTCCCGGAAAACTTTCACAAAGGAAAGGAAATTCACATCCACCTGCCGGAAGGAGCAATTCCAAAAGATGGTCCATCAGCCGGAATTACAATGGCGATGGCAATGTATTCTGCATTAAGCGGTAGACCGGCAAATTCCGAAGTAGCAATGACCGGGGAAATTACATTGCGCGGTAATGTTTTGGCAATCGGCGGTCTGAATGAAAAACTTCTTGCTGCTAGAAGAAGCGGAATTAAAACTGTTTTAATTCCTTTTGAAAATAAAAAAGACCTTACTGAGATTAAGCCAGAGGTAACAGAGGGGTTGGAAATTGTTCCGATCAATTCAATTAAGGAAGCAATCCCTTATGTTTTTGGAAACTCAAAAACCAAAGTTCAGAAGAAAAAGAAACCAGTGAAACAAAGCAGAAAGAAAAGCGAATAATGTCTGAAAATATTTTCATCGATAAAAATATGTCGGATGAAGAAATTTATAAATGTTTAATACCTCAAGTAGAGGCGCTGTTAATTGAAGATGAACCAATCATTTCCAACCTTGCGAATTTTACAGCAGCATTAAAAGATGCTTTTGATAAAATAAGCTGGGTTGGATTTTATTTTCTAAAGAACGGAACTCTTTACCTTGGACCTTTTCAAGGCAAACCGGCATGCTCTCAAATAAAACATGGTTCAGGTGTTTGCGGCACATCTGCTGCTGAAATGAAGGTTATAATTGTCGATGATGTGAATAAATTTCCCGGTCATATTGCATGTGATCCCGGTTCAAAATCAGAAATCGTACTACCTGTAATTTGGAATAATAAATTAGTTGGTGTGCTTGATTTAGATAGTTATGATTACAATTCATTTAATGAAATGGATGCTGAATATCTCAGTAAACTTATTTCAATTATTTACGGCAAATTAGATTTCAGCAATTTTTCAATCGAATAAAATTCTTGTTAGTTTAGACTCATTAATAACTCTGAAAGGTTTTCATGAGATGAAATAGTATGATCGTATAATCCATTTTCACTCTCCGATAAACCAATAATGACGGTATCGATATCAACATTGCTCTCTTTTTTTTCATTTATAACGCTTTTTATTTTTTTAGCAATAAACTCTTCTTTGATTGTTCTCAGTTCTTTATCCAGAACAACTATTGCGGGATACGATTTCAAATACTGCTCCAAACCTTTTGCCCCGGAATCAAAATAAGTAAATAAGAAATCATCACTGAAGTTTTTTAAGTAGTTTTCCCATTTAGTTAAATCAGATGAAATAATCATTACATTTTTCTGAAGATGATTTTCATTTTTATTTTTAATCCCGTCGGCAACTTCCTCAATTCGATCAAGAAAACGCTCAATTCTACAATTGGTTTCCTGCATCAAAAGAGGTTTTAATAAATAATCGAATGCACCGTATTCAAGTGCTTTCTCAATGTCGTGCCGGGTATTGTTTGCGGAAATCATCATGATGGGTATATTTTTAAGATTATCATTGGCGCTTAAATTTTCAATAAACTCCAAACCGTTCATTATGGGCATAGAAATATCCGAAATTATACCGTCAAATGATTGTGCCTCGAGACGATGTAATGCCTCAAGACCATTTTCTGCGTGAGATACTTCGCAATACTCAAATCTATTTATAACTCGTCTCAAAAAGATATAAATTGCATGATCGTCTTCAACTATTAGTATTTTCTTCATAGATAAGGCTTTTTACTATATTATCGACCAGAATTCGGTTTTGTTTAATTACAGAATTGCATATATAAATCGTTGTTTTTTTTTATCTTACTTCTTCGGTTTTATGATTAAAATCTGCTCTGAGCCTTAAGAAATATTTTTTTGGGAAAAATATGAATTTTATAGTAACAGCAAGAAAATGGAGACCTCAAAAGTTTAGTGAGGTTGTTGGTCAAGAACATATAAGCACCACGCTAAAAAACGCAATAAAGAATAACAGGATTGCACATGCTTTTATTTTTGCCGGTCCTAGAGGTGTTGGAAAAACTACAACTGCAAGAATTCTTGCCAAAAGTCTAAACTGCCTGAATCCGAAAGACGGTGAACCTTGTAATGAATGTGAAATGTGTCTTTCATTTCAAAAATCCCAATCGCTTGATATTATTGAAATTGACGGCGCATCAAACAGAAGAATTGAAGAAGTGCGCTCCTTGAGAGAATCTGTAAAGTATGCGCCTACAAAAGGCAATTACAAAATTTATATTATTGATGAAGTTCATATGCTCACCCCGGAATCTTTCAACGCACTGCTTAAAACTCTGGAGGAACCGCCGGAACATACCATTTTTATTTTTGCAACAACCGATGTTCACAAAGTTCCGCCGACAATAATTTCAAGGTGCCAAAGATTTGATTTCCGAAGAATTGAACTGGAAGCCATTAAAGGACTTCTAAAAAAAATTGCAAAGGCTGAAAGCATTGTAATTGATGATAAATCATTAACACTGATAGCAAAAAAAGCCGACGGTGCGCTTAGGGATGCACAAAGTTTATTTGATCAAGTTTCGGCTTTCTGCGGAAATAAAATTGAATCCGGTGAACTTTCCAAAATGCTGAATCTTATCGATGAAGAAATTTATTTTGATCTGACAAACGCAATAATTGAAAAGAATTTTAAAGCGCCATTCGACATCACACAAAATATTTATGATAATGGCTGGAATTTCATTGATTTCACAAACGGATTGTTAGAACATTTCAGAAATATTATGACTGTAATCGTTCGTGGAAATACTGATTTAATAGAATCCGCCGAAATGTACAAAGTGAAATATTTATCCTATGAAAAGGAATTTACGGAAAGTGATATTTTAAGAATATTAGCATATTTGAATAAAGTTCAAGGTGATATAAGAACCTCACAGAACCAGAAATTAAAAATCGAGATATCCCTTTGTCATTTGGTAGGACTCGAAAAAACCGAAACTATTTCCAATATCATTAACAATATTGGGAATATCAATATTTCCGCACCAAGTAAAAGCATGGAGAATATTTCCGGAAACAGCCAACCTGCCGGCTTAAAAAAAAATGCTGAAGCCGCTGAGATAAAAGCTACGACTCAGATTATGGAACCAAAAATTGAAAAATTTACCCCGCCGAGTTTTGAGACCGATTCCGATTTCTCATCAATTGTAGACAAATGGCAGCATTTCGTTGAAATGGTCAGCTCGGAAAGAACCATTAAAGGTAACCTGCTTATTCATTCCGAACCGGTAAAAATTCACCATGATAAAGTTGAAATTGCATTAAAAACTCCTGAAGACAGTACAATATTAAATAAGGATAAAGATTTCCTAGATTTCCTCGAGACAAAATCCAAAGAATATTTCGGAAAAAAAGTTCAATATAACTTCTCGAAAAAAGCCAACCGGTCTGAAAGAAAACCGTATGATTCAAAAAAAGAAGAAACTGCGGCTCCTTCAGAAAACAGAGCAGATTCGCCATTGATCACATCAATTAAAAATGAGCTTGGCGGAAGAGAAATCACCAGATAATTTTTTTTAAGAATTCGGTCACTTCAGATTTCACCAACACAATATTTTCCCCACATTCATCTCGAAATGGGAATATTTTTAAAGTATTTGGTATATTAATACTAATTAATATTCCCAGAGAAGGTAATTTTGTTCTTCGAGTACCAATTTTGGTTCTCAGAGAGGTTAATTTGTTTCTCTGAAAGGGTAATTTGGTTCTAAAAGAGAGAAAATTGGTTCTCCAAATATCAATTTTGGTTCTCGGAGAGTGTAAATTTGTACTAATTGAAAATACTTTTATTCTCCGAGAATATTCTTGGACGTCAAGGCCCACGCCTTGACGATAAAACACAATGCAAGTGTCGGGAAGTCCCGCCTACACTTGTCAGTTACGGCGGATAAAGGTTCCCGAACCCAAGCATAGAATCTAACGGTCGAAAGACTCCGAAGCGTCTGTCGGACTCTTCGAGATTCTACGAACTTCGTTACATTTTAACGAGGCCTGGGATGAGTGGTGAAGAATTAATTTTCAAGAAAAGTAGTAATTTTTTCCAATACATTTTCAACATCATTAATAACTTCTTCATTCTTGAATCTAATTACCGTTATACCCAGCATATTTAACCCAACTTGGCCATTAGCAGCAAAAAACCAGTGAAAATCGAGGAAGGTGGCTGCCAAACAATGCGATTATGCTCCAAAAACGTTGTTGGTGATGCTGTTCCGTGATTGTAGTGAGGTACGGTACTTGTTTCT
>JAIOZI010000061.1 GCA_021740785.1 Melioribacteraceae bacterium | reverse complement strand
ATTAACCCCGACAATTTGTAAGAAAAATATTTTACTCAAATAACGAATTTCAAAATTTCTATATGGCTAAGTATTTGATATTTCTCAACTTACAAATTGTCGGCCCGAAGGGCAGATTTTCCAATGGAAAATCTGGGCTTATCAATTGTTTTTGCGCAATGACCGCAGACAGTTGAATCTTTCGGAATAATAAATTTACAGTGTTCGCATTGTCTGCCGGCTGTCAACGCTACGATTATTGCTAATGGTCCGAATAACAATCCGATTAAAAACCATGCTAACGGCGACCCGCCACGTTTCTCAACAATAAAAATACATGCAATTGCCGAAATTAATTGGATTAAAGCAATTCCTGATGTTGTAATTAATTCCATCTACATCACTCCTATTTATCAAAAATAATGAAAAAATTTATTGTGCCGAATAAATCAGGTTCTAATAGTTTTTGTCGTGAAAAAATTCCAATGATTTATTCTGTATTGTCTTCAATAAGAATTATAAATCAAATCTTAATATCATGCACAGTTTTATATTTGAAACATAGTGTTGAAAGACCCTCTTGTTTAAATCATCATCCAGGCTAAATTGAAAATCGGTATTCAATATTTTTTGATAATCCAGTTGAAAAGAGAAGATATTTGTTGCATCAAAACCAATCCCGATTAGTAATGAGTTGAATGTTTTTGAAAGTGTCCCGTTCGTAATTCTGCTGCTCCCGCGATGAATTAGGTTAACAATCCCGATTGATAAATAACTCCACCTGTTAAGCAAATAACTTCGTATTGTTAATCCATAATCCAAAGTTGATATATAATAATTGATTGCTGGTCCCGCTTTTAATTCAACGATAAAAAAATTATTAAAAGAATATCCTCCAATTGCATAGATGCTTGTCGGTAAAATCATAAATTCGTTTTCCAGGTTTGAATGTGTTTTCACAGAAGCAGCTAAAAAGGCTTCGAAACTACCCCCTAGGTAAAAAGGCTGAGAAATCAACTCACTATTGAAGCAAATTAAAATTGAAAAACAGATTATTAATTTTTTCATTTAGCTTTTGTAAGTCCGCTCACAAAAAATACTCCACCAGATATGAAGTTATCCACCAAAGTAGACGCCGCGTTTATCATAAATGATATCGTATTTATTATTTTTATCCCGGATATTAAACTTGCCCAACTCCATTTTATACCAGCCAATTTCATGTGTCTTGAAATTAATATGATACTCATAAACTTGATTTACATTCCAATTCGATATATCATCAGCTAATCTAAAATATTGAGAATATCCTTTCGGAGAAGTGAGTTTAACATTCAGCGTACCGGTCGTATTTTCGTTAATTTCAATAATATTCGCCGAAATTTTTACCCGGTAAACGTTGTAATTGCTCTGCCTGCCTGCATTGCTTCTTACTTTCCTTTGCTCGGAGGAATTAATGTTAGTCCCAATTTCTTTCAAAAATTTTACATCACAATAAACAAGATTAATACTCGAACTTTTCGTGTAAGTTTCTTGTGGAAACATTTTCCCGGAAATCGAAAAAAGTAAAATTAGGAAAAGCAAATATTTAGATTTAAATCCGTTCATAGAAGAGTGATCTTTAAAATGCAATCATTTTTTAAAAACAATATTTGATGCATCTGATTTAATTGCCGCCTTCATAAAATCGTAATAATCTTCATAACTTTCCAGTGGAATTAGGGTTTCGGAGATTTCCATTCTTCTTATATATTTTAATTTGTTTTCTTCAAATGAATACTCAGAAGAATATTTAGAAAACGGTGTTTCTAAAATTGTATTCTTCGGTACTGCTTCCAATTCATAACCCTTAGGAATTTCTATTATCACCGTATCAATTAATGATTCCAATTTTAAAATGAATCTTAAGTATGCACATAATCCGTTTTGGATTCATAAAAGAGTAAAGCAATCTGACTCCACAACTTTGAAATTCAAAAATAAATTAAAGATTTCAATCAAAAAGATCAATGGATAATTCAGCTTTATTTAATTCATCAATTTGAACTTCCATTTCATTTATTTTTTATTTATAGACTCCGGGGGCAGAAGTAGATGAGAAATTTCCGAACCTAAATTTAAAATTCAATTTGTTGGTCGGAATGAATTTATTTATTAGATTATGAAACTTTTACTTGTTACAGAAATCTAAACAAGTGTTGATCTATTAATAGATGTGATTTTTTTTATGGATATATATCTTCAAATATTTTTTACTACGCTTTCGATTGCCTTTTGTTTGCTGCATTTTATTCTATTCATTTATAACAGGAATCTAAAGAGTAATTTATATTTTTCATTGTTCCTATTGTTTTATGCGATAAGTATTTTCCTTGATTACCAAGCAAATCTAGCCGGCAGCATTGAAGAGAGTTTAACGATTTTAAGTTTTCACAGAGGTGTACTTCCATTTCCTCCAATCTTTGCGCTTCTCTTTATTTATTCCGCTTTTGAATATAGAATTCCGAAACAGTTCTGGATTATATCCGGAGTATTGCTAATCTCAGCAGTTTTAGTTGTAATTAAACCGATTGAAAATCTTGGCATTTTTCAAGTAGTGGGTTTACTTGTATTTTTTGAGAGCGTGAGAGTTTTTATAAAAGCAATGAGGGAAAATTTTAATGATGCATGGATTCTTACAGCCGGTTTCCTACTATTATTCATTTTTTCAGCATATGATTCAATTCTCGATCTTGATTTAATTGAACCGTTTTACGGTGTTACCAACGGCTATCCGTTCGGATTTTTAATGTTGATTTTATTCTCTTCAATTTATCTTTCTAGAAATTTTGCAAGGCGAAACCGGAAAATTCTTGAA
The DNA here is from genome assembly GCA_021740785.1 of Melioribacteraceae bacterium. Taxonomy (GTDB): domain Bacteria; phylum Bacteroidota; class Ignavibacteria; order Ignavibacteriales; family Melioribacteraceae; genus JAIOZI01. Next base: position 24,598 of record JAIOZI010000061.1, on the reverse strand, counting down.
CATGAAAGAAAGAATAAAGAAATGGAAATATCGCGAAGAATTCTTGAGGCGCAGAATGCACGTAAAGCAAAAGAATTAGAAGAAGCGCGCCAAGTTCAACTCTCATTACTGCCGCAATGTATCTCCAAATTGGGAGACCTGGAAATATGTTTTGATATGCAGACTGCATCCGAGGTAGGAGGGGACTATTATGATTTCCATCTCTCAGAAGATAATTCACTTACTATTGTAATCGGCGATGCAACCGATCATGGCATGAAAGCCGGAATGATGGTTTCGATAATTAAAAGTCTGTTCCTAACTCATGTTGCAGATACAGACATAATAGATTTCTTTTACAAATGCACAAATACCATCAAACAGATGAAGTTGAAGAATCTGTACATGGCTCTACTGATGATGAAAATTAGAGGGAATAATATCACATTTTCTTCTGCCGGTATGCCACCGGTTTTAGTTTATAGAAATTCTTCAGATAAAGTTGAAGAGCATAAATTGAAAGGTATGCCGATTGGTGCTGTGAAGCGGTTTCCATACCAAATTAAGCAGGTTGATTTATATCCAGGTGATGTAGTTTTGTTAATGTCTGACGGATTACCGGAATTATTTGACGAAAATAAAAATTCCTTTGGATATAGAAGAGTGAAGGAAGTTCTAAAATCAAATCATAATCTTTCCGCTGATGAAATTGTTCAGAAATTATTCACAGCGGGGAAAGAGTGGAGAAGCAGCGAAAACGCAAGTGATGACATTACGTTTGTTGCATTAAAGCTGAAAAATTCCGATTAATTCAATGTTTAGATTTTTTTCTAAAATACATTACTTCATTAATAATGAAATGAATTTTAGAGAGTAATCTTGAGTAATATACTTGTCAATTATTATGATCTTTATTCGAACTTTTCAATTTTGAAATCATCAAAATAAACTTCATCACCGGCTCCCAGCATTCCGTTTATACTGATCCCGGTTCCGGTTAAAGCGGTTGAGCTTTCGTTAAATGTAACTGTTTCACTTGATCCACCAGGTAATTCCGTTATTTCCAAAGTTATCACACCTTGATTAATTGTGAGCCGAAGTGTATAAGCGGAATTCTTTTTTATATCGAATGATTTTGCCGCAACCGGCTCACCCATGACGCCATCTGTAAATTTGAAAATTCCAAATGAATCAATTGATGCATCTACGAAACCACTGTATGCCGTCAGCATCTGGTTGTCTGTTCCTGAATAACTGGCTTTAGCGGAAATCCCGAATGAATTATTAATAAAATCGGCATTACTTGTTGTAAATTTTGTGCTGATTCTAATAACATCATTTGTTACAGCGTGAGCATACATTACAGCGTAGTATAGTTCTCCTGTAAGTTTAATTCTGTTATCGGTTATCAGTAAAGTATCTGTTACCGAAACTGAAGGTATGTATAGAACTGCGTAATAATTGTTTCCTACTAATCCGTTGCTTCGGTTGAAATCATCGAAGAACACGGTTTGCCATGTCGCATTTGTGTTGTTTGTGTCATCCTCTGTGGGACTATCGCTGTCGCATGCAATTAAAAGACAGGAAATAATAAAAATTAATAACAAAGGAAATTTGTTACTTGAAATCATTTTTCCCTCCCGCGTTAATTGATAGAGAATCATTTCATTAAATGAAGCATTTCAAAATCAGCTAAGGTTATTTATCTGGTGCTGCTATTTTCTCACGGGATAGGGGAAAGAATAATATACTGCAGTAAGTTTAATAAGTCCTGAAATACCGGAATGAAATTTAATCTTAAGACTAAAAAGAAAATAGGAATTGATCTTTCAAAAAGCAATCAAACAGTAACCGTTTACAACTAATTATTATTGTGAACCTGAAAAAACATAAATAACCACCGCAGCTAATATGCTGCGGTGATTTTTGTGAAAATCTAATTAACCCTTGGGAGTTTCAGACGTTTCAGGAGCTTTTATTTCTTCGTCAATAATATTTCCATCAACATCAATCTCATGAATTTCATACCCAAATTCTTTTAACTTATCTTGGTACTGTGCCTTGTCACCAACAACTACCCAAACAAGATCATTCGGATCAAGAGTTTCCTTTGCTGCATTCCGAACTGCATCGAGACTCAAATTTTTAACGCGACTGCTGTAAGTATCAAAGTAATCATCCGGGAGGTCGTAGCGTACCATTTGGGCAATTGATCCGCCTACTGCACCATTTGTTTCCCAGTTACCTGGCAATGCTAATGTATTATTGAGTTTTATTTTATTCAATTCATCATCAGTAGCAGGATTTGTGGAAACATATTCTGCAACTTCACGCTGAACTTCAGCCAATGATTCTTTTGTTTTATCCGATTGAACCATTGCAAATACAACAAAAGGTCTCTGACCGCGGGCACCAATTAAAACGCTTTGTGATCCATAAGACCAATGCTTATCCTCACGTAAATTCATATTTATTCTTGATGTAAAAGTTCCACCAAGGATATCATTCATAGTTTCGATCTCAAGATTATTTTTTACTCCGCGCCCGGGAAATAATTCGGCAGCAAAGATTACCGATTGAGGAGCACCGGGTTTATCCATCAAGTATATTACCGGTTTATCAGTGTTATTAACTTCACTTATATTTTTTACGGGAACTTCACCTTCCTCCCATTCACCAAAATGACTTTCCAGTTTAGGCAGAAGTTCATCCATCGAGATATCACCGGTAACTACTAAAGTTGCATTGTTTGGCTTGAACCAGGTATCGTGAAATTTAACAAGATCGTCTCGACTAATTTTTACCACAGTTTCCTCATAACCGGTTCCGCTGAACGGTAATCCGTAAGCATGATCCTTTCCATATATAATACCCGGGAATGTTCTTAGTCCCATTTGTATTGGACTGGATTTTTCTCTCTGTATCTGGGCGAGTCTTTCTTTCCTCAATCTCTCTAATTCTGCTTCGGGGAAAGAAGGATTTAATATTACATCTGTATATAAATCAAGCGACTGGTCAATTTTATCCTTAAGTGCGGACATAGCCACTGTAGACATGTCCAAATTTGAACCGCTGCCGAGTGTTGCTCCCAATTCATCTAATGTTTCACTAATTTCTAGCGAATTCATTTTGTCGGTTCCTTCATCAAGCATCGACATTGCCAGTCCGGCTGTTCCGGGGATCCCAAATTGATCTGATGCATATCCCGCATCAAATAATAAATTGAAATTTACAAGCGGAACTGATGAACGCTGGGCAAGCATAACTTTTAATCCGTTAGAAAGCGTAGCTTTTGACACCTCAGGAAATGATACATCTGGAGGTGTGCCGGTTTCAGGTAATTTAGATCGGTCTGCTCCTACAGGCAGCTCGGTATATTTTGGGAAAGGGTTAATTTCTAATGTATAAACTCCGTCATCAAGCCATTTATTCGATGCACTTTTAATATCATCTACGGTTGAATAGGCAACATAACCCAAGTACTTTTTATAACGTTCGGGATCGCCTCCGTAAACCAGAGATTGAGCCAGAATATCAGACTTGCCGCCGAATCCGCCTATTCTTTCGATGCCTCTTACAAATCCTGCAATGTGTCTTGTTTTTACCCTATCTAATTCCGTCTGTGTCGGGCCCTCATTTAAAAATCTCTGCAGTTCTTCATCAATTGCTTTTTCAACTTCGTTAAGATTCCCACCGGGTTTTGCTGTAGCTCTGATAGTAAATTGGCTGCCTATCTCACCACCTGAATAATACGCTGCTACATCTGTGGCAATCTGCTCATCATAAACTAATCTTTTGTATAATCTTGATGATTTGCCTGCCGAGAGAACATCACTGGCTAAATCTAAGTATGCAAGTTCCTCGTTGCCCCATTCAGGCACATTCCATACTTTATAAATTCTGGCCTGAGGAACACGGTCCTGTGCAATCTGTCGTTTCGGTTGATCCATCTTTGATATATATGTATCAAATTTTGCAATCGGAGGTCCCGACGGAATATCACCGAAATATTTTTCAACTTTTTCTTTTGCAATCTCAGGAGTAATATCACCGGCTACTACCAGTACTGCATTTGCTGCTCCGTAATAGGTTTTAAACCACTCATGCACATCGTCCAAACTTGCTGCATCAAGATCTTCCATTGATCCGATGACAGTCCATGAGTAAGGATGTCCGGCTGGATAAGTTCCTTTTGTAATCAGTTCATTAGCTACTGCGTAGGGCTGATTTTCGCCCTGTCGTTTTTCATTTTGTACAACCCCGCGTTGTTCATCCAGTTTTTCTTGAGTTACCGCGCCGAGCAAGTGTCCCATTCTATCTGATTCCATCCAAAGCGCAAGATCAACTGCAGAAGTAGGAACGTTTTGAAAATAATTTGTTCTGTCGTTATTAGTTGTTCCGTTCAAATCGGTAGCTCCAACTCGCTCCATTACCTGGAAATAGTCGTCATCAAAATTTTCACTTCCATTGAACATCAAGTGCTCGAATAAATGAGCAAATCCAGTTTTTCCAACTTTCTCATTTTTTGATCCTACATGATACCATACATTTACAGCTACAATCGGCGCTTTATGGTCCTCATGAACTATTAATGTAAGCCCGTTATCAAGAACGTACTTAGTATATGGAATATTGATTTCACTAATGTTTTGAGCTTTTACAGACAGGTTGATCACAAAAAACATTAAGAGGGAGGCAATGAGAGGTTTCTTCATTTTCAACTCCTTTTGGTTAGTTAAATATTAATTAAGGTGTCAGTAAAATTTAGACGTATCAAATAATAAATTGCTCCGTAAAAAATAACGCTTATTTGAAAAGTACATAACAAAATTACAACGAGATGATCAAATCAGAATTAATATGTTTATAATATCATTTAGAATGAAGAATCTGGCTGAAATGGAATCACAATAAAGTAATTTTGTACGTTCACAAAATCATATTTTTTTAGTTAACCCAGATTTTCCAATGGAAAATCTGCCCTTCGGGCCGACAATTTGTAAGTTAAGAAATATCAGATACTTAGCCATTAAGAAATTTTGAAATTAGCAATTTTAGTAAAATACTTTTCTTACAAATTGTCGGGATTAACCCGGCAACATAAAATGTTTTATTAAAACATTTTATGAGCGGAAAGCGGCAAAAAATTATTTCCACTGATTTTTTTGGGGTTAATAAATCTTTTATTTTTATTGGTTATTCTAAGCTAAAGGAATTAAATTTATTCCCGAAAAGAATAGAAATAATTTTCTATTCTTAAACTCATTACACAATATCACGGGACATTATTTGAATCTTGTTTTTGCTGACTGGCTGATAGTAATTGTGATGATGAGCTTAATGGTTTGGGGCGTTCTCTATTCCAGAAAGCTGATGCAGAGTGTTTCCGATTTTCTTTCCGCTAACCGTTCAGCAGGAAGATATATCGTTAGTTTTTCTCAGGGGATGGCACAACTGGGCGCTATAACTATTGTCGGTATGCTGGAAATGAATTACATCGCCGGTTTCACATTGCGATGGTGGGAATATGCAAATGGAATAGTTCTTTTGATAATTGCAGTTTCCGGCTGGGTGATTTATCGTTTCAGAGAAACCAGGGCGTTAACAATGGCGCAATTTCTTGAAATGCGTTACAGCAGAAATTTTAGAATTTTCAGCGGGTCGTTGGCGTTTATTTCTGGTATAATAAATTTCGGACTTTTCCCGGCAGTCGGCGCTCGCTTTTTTATGTATTTTATCGGCTTACCACAAACCTACAATTTTCTTGGTATTCAAGTTTCAACACTTGCTACATTGATGATTATGCTGCTGGCAGTTTCTCTGTTCTTTGTTTTTGTGGGCGGACAAATTAGTGTAATGATTGCCGATTTCATACAGGGCTGGTTTGTAAATGTAACTTTTGTAGTGATATCGATTTATTTGGTAACCGTTATTGATTGGAACATCGTAACCGATGCTTTATTATCCGCACCCGAAAATGCATCGCTCATTAATCCATTTAATGCCAGCGGTATTCAAGATTATAATTTCTGGTATTTTTTGATCGGGATGATTGGGTTGGTATACGGGAAATTGACCTGGCAGGGAACCCAAGGATATTATGTTTCCGCACGAAACCCGCACGAGGCAAAGATGGGTGAAGTTCTTGGCAATTGGCGTTTAATTCCACAGTGGAGTTTGTTCTTAATTTTTGTCCCGGTTATTGCTTACACGGTTATGCATCACCCATCCTATTCGGCTATTGTTGAATCGATTCAACCAACACTTGACACTATTGATAATGAAGCGCTTAGAACACAGATCACCGTTCCAATGGTACTCACAAAATTGTTGCCTGTCGGATTAATCGGTTCTTTTATTGCAATTATGATTGCCGCCTTTGTAAGCACTCATGATACCTACCTTCATTCATGGGCATCAATATTTATACAGGATATTGTACTTCCTCTTCGAACAAAACATCTTCCCCAAAAACTTCATCTGAGAATGTTGAAAGCAGCAATTCTTGGAGTAGCAATTTTTATATTTTTCTTCAGTCTTATTTTTCAACAGAGTGAATATATTTTCCTTTTCTTTGCTATTACCGGATCAATATTTGCGGGCGGTGCCGGCTCTGTTATTATCGGAGGATTATATTGGAAGAAAGGTACGACTGCCGCAGCTTGGACTGCAATGATAACAGGTTTAGTAATTTCCGTCGGTGGAATTATTCTGCAACAAGTTTTTCCGGGTTTTCCTATTAACGGTCAAATGTTCTGGGGAATTGCAATGTTTTCGTCAGCCGGATCGTATGTTCTGGTTTCACTCTTAAGCCGTAAACCTGATTTTAATTTGGATAAACTTTTGCATCGCGGTAAATATTCAATTGAAGATGATTCAGCAGTTGTAACCAAAGCACATAGTAAAATTTGGAAATATTTCGGAGTAGGAAAAGAGTTTACAAAAGGGGATAAAGTAATATATATTGCCACGTATGTTTGGACATTTTTATGGTCGGCGGTTTTTATTTTTGGTACTGTGTATAATTTAACTCATGATGTAAGCAACACCTCCTGGATGTATTTCTGGGAAATATATATTTATATAAATATCGGAATTTCGATTGTAGTAATTATTTGGTTCAGCATCGGCGGCTGGAGAGATTTTCGGGATATGTTCAAACGTTTGAGAACTATTGTCCGCAACCCTGATGATGACGGATTTGTTGAATCGAAAAAAGTTGATCCACTTGAAATAATAACGAGAGAAACCAATGAAAAGTAAAATCTTAATTGTTATGGTTATGTTTTCTCTGTGTCTTCTAACAATTAATGCACAAGAGAAAACCCTAATTGATTATGTTGATCCGTTTATTGGAACAGGCGGGCATGGTCATACTTTCCCCGGTGCAACAACCCCGTTCGGGATGGTACAGCTTAGCCCTGATACTGATATTCAAGGATGGGATTGGTGTTCGGGTTATCACATTTCCGATGATAACATGATGGGATTCAGTCATACTCATTTATCCGGAACCGGTGCATCTGATTACGGTGATATTAGATTTATGCCTTTTACAGGTGAGACAAAATTATTGCCCGGACCAAAAGATGATCCCGATAAAGGTTACCGTTCGCGTTTTAATCATCAAAATGAAAGCGCTCGCCCCGGCTATTACTCGGTTCTTCTTGATGACTACAACATTAGAGCAGAACTATCCGTAACAACAAGAGCCGGATTTCATAAATATGATTACCCTGAAAATGAAACGGCAAAACTTATTATCGATCTTAATCACGGAATTTTTGATAAGGCGACTGATGCATCAATTGAAATAGTTGATAACAAAACCGTAAGAGGTTTTCGAAGATCTTCCGGTTGGGCAGATGATCATACGGTTTATTTTTATGCCCGGTTTTCAAAACCAATAGAAAACTATGAGATTTATGATGATTTGAATATTATCAAAGGGAGTAAAGCAGCTTCTAAAAATATTCTCGGGGTATTTTCCTTTGATGATTCCGGTGATGAAATATTAATAAAGGTAGGTATCTCGCATGTTAGTCAGGATGGTGCTGAGAAAAATCTTGATTCAGAAATCGATCACTGGGATTTTCAAAAAACAGTTGATGAATCGGCGGAAAAATGGAACAAGGTATTAAGCAAAATTATAATTGAAGATAATAATGAATCAAACAAAGAGATTTTTTACACCGCTCTTTATCATTCGTATATAGCTCCGAATATTTTTTCTGATGTTGATGGTAAGTATGTCGGGATGAATCACGAAATTTATCAATCGAATGAAAGGGAAATATATACAGTTTACTCTTTATGGGATACTTACCGTGCGCTCCATCCACTGTTCACTTTAATTGAGCAGGAGAGAACGAATGATCTCGTTCACTCATTGATTGAAAAATACAAGGAGGGCGGACTTCTTCCTGTTTGGGAACTGGCGGCGAATGAAACGTACACAATGATCGGTTATCATTCCGTGCCGGTTATTGTAGATGCATATATGAAAGGTATCCGTGATTATAATATTGAAACTGCTTACGAAGCGATGAAACACAGCGCTGAGGAAGATCGAGACGGTTTGGATTATTACAAAAGTATGGGTGTAATACCATTTGATAAGATTAGTGAATCGGTTTCAAAATTACTTGAATATTGTTATGATGATTGGTGTATCGCACAGATGGCGAAAGCTCTTGGTAAGGATGAAGATTATCAAAGATATACGGAACGATCAAAATATTATTTGAATGTTTATGATAAATCTACAGGATTTATGAGAGCTAAAAGAAACGGTATGTTTGAACAGAATTTTGATCCGAAGGATGTAAGTTTCAGCTATACTGAAGCCAACGCATGGCAGTACGCTTTTTATGTTCCTCATGATATCGAAAACTTGATCAAACTTCACGGCGGCGCTGAAAGTTTCACTGATAAACTCGATCAAATGTTTAGTGAATCAAGTGAGCTGAAAGGGCATGATCAGCCTGATGTTAGTGGATTGATCGGTCAATACGCACACGGTAATGAACCGAGTCACCACATGGCTTATCTTTATAATTATGCGGGCAAGCCGTGGAAAACACAGGAAAAAATTGACTACATTTTGAAAAATATGTACACAACCGAACCTGACGGATTGAGTGGAAACGAAGACTGCGGGCAGATGTCTGCCTGGTTCGTACTAAGTGCGATGGGATTTTATCCCGTTGCGCCGGGAGATAACAATTACATTATCGGCAGACCTTTATTTGATAAAGTGACGATCAATTTGGAAAACGGAAATAAATTTATAATTGAATCAAAGAATAATTCCGCAGAAAATTATTTCATCCAAAATTCTCAATTAAATGGTGATGATTATTCAAAGTCGTTTATCAATCATGAAAAAATAAACTCGGGCGGCGAATTGATTTTTACTTTAGGCAGCGAACCGAATGAACAATGGGGAATAGGGGATGATAATCTTCCCCCTTCAAGAGTTGATTTTGATTTCCTACCGTCACCTTTAATTGAAGGCGACCAAATTTTTAGAGGTGAGCAGACTATCTCACTACGCAGTGATTTTGATGTTGATGATATTTATTATACTCTAGATAATTCTATTCCCGGTGAACAATCATTAAAATATGAGTCACCATTTAAAATTGATACGTCAATTAATATTTGGGCTGTATCCTATAAAGAAAAATTAGGATTCAGCAAACCGATAAACGCTTCTTACTTCAAAATTATTGAAGGGCAAGATATAAAATATAATACCGATTACAGTACTCGTTACACCGGTGGAGGTACTTTTGCATTGATTGACGGTGTTAGAGGCAATACAAATTTTAGAAGCAGCTGGCAAGGTTTCCATGGGATTGATGCGGACATTACTATTGATTTGGGAGAAGTAAAAAATATTGAAAGTGTAGCGCTCGGATGTCTGCAGGAAATGAGATCGTGGATATTTTTCCCTAAGAATGTTATGATTTACACTTCTGATGACGGCGATAATTTTGTTGAAGCTGCTGAAATTAAAAATGAATTTTCACCAAAAGAGTCAGGTACATTGTTGAATGATTTTAGTCGCTCGTTTGAAAATTTGCGTGCTAGATTTGTCCGTGTAAATGCGGTCAATATGAAAACATGTCCCGAATGGCATGTCGGAGCCGGCGGGAAAGCCTGGGTTTTTATTGATGAAGTTGTGATAAAAACCGAAAAATAAATTGTGAAAAATGGAATAAGATAAAAATCAAAATGAAAAGGAATGAAAATAATCCGTTGATTACTAGGAATAATATTCCCGGTATTCCTCCGCACCTGGTGGATGTTACATCTGTCTTTAATCCCGGTGCGGTAATGTATAATGATAAATATTTACTTTTACTTCGAATTCAAAATAGGGGACGAAAGACTTTTTGGCTGAAAGCAATAAGTGATGACGGATTAAATTTTGAAATCGATAAAAAAATTATTGAGCTTGATGGAATTGAAAAAATAAATGAAACAATTCATCATGTTTACGATCCGCGAATTACAAAAATTGATGATGTTTATTATATCATGTTTGCAATGGATTTAGAAAGAGACTGCCGGCTAGGATTGGCTCGAACAAATGATTTTGAAGAGTATAAGTTTTTAGGTATTGTTTCAGATCAACCCAGCCGAAATGGAGTTTTATTTCCGGAAAAATTTAAAGGAAAATATTTACGAACCGAACGTCCGAATAATTTTCAGATTAAAGACGGACCAATCACAGGGAATTCTATTATCATTTCCGAATCATCTGATTTATTAAATTGGGAACCAAAAAGTATTGTTGCTGAAGGACGTAAATTTTATTGGGATGAATTGATCGGAAGCGGACCTCCGCCGGTCAAAACTAGAAAAGGCTGGCTGCAGTTATATCACGGTGTTGCCACGCATTTCAATAATCCGGTTTATCAGCTTGGCGTGTTGCTTCTCGATTTAGAAGATCCCGGGAAAGTTATTTCACGTTCAACACAAAATATCCTGGAACCGCGTGAACTTTATGAAATGGTGGGGCAGGTTCCTAATGTTGTTTTTCCTTCGGGTATGATTGTAGAAGAATTTGATGAAAGAGGTTATGCTAAAGAAAGCAGCGAGGTGAAGATTTATTACGGTGCGGCTGATACATGTGTTGGACTTGCAACAACAACTATTCAAGAACTATTAAACGAGTGTTTCAATTAATTATCTGACTATGAAAACAATTTTAACAGTACTGTCTCTTGTGTTTTTGATCAGCATGAATTTAAATGCTCAGTTCAAGACAAGTGTTGTGCCTATTCCGGATATTGATTACAATCCTAAAAAATACGTATGTAATTATGCATCATCGGAAATAATTATCGACGGAAAAATGAATGAAGAAGCATGGATGGAAGCATCTGCTACAGATTTTTTTGTTGATATTGAAGGAAGTAAGAAACCGAAACCATATTATGATACTTACGTAAAAATGCTGTGGGATTCGAATTATTTTTATGTTGCGGCTGAACTCAGTGAACCTCACATATGGGCAAAATTAAAACAGCGTGATACAGTGATATTCTACGATAATGATTTTGAAATTTTCATAGATCCTGATGGTGATACTCATAATTATTTTGAATTCGAGATAAATGCGTTCAGCACTTTATGGGATTTATTGTTGATTAAGCCTTACCGGGATCACGAAAAAGTGGCGGTTAATTCATGGGATGTAAAAGGAATAAAAACTGCTGTTCACATTAACGGTACTTTGAATAATGCAGATGATATCGACAGTTCATGGACAGTAGAAATTGCAATTCCCTGGAATGCTTTTTCGGAATTATCTTACTCAGATTCACCTCCGGCTGCCGGAGACATTTGGAAGATTAATTTCTCACGCGTTCAGTGGGAAACTGAAATCATAAATGGAGAATATATTAAGAAAATTAATCCCGAAACGGGAAGACCGTATCCCGAGTTTAATTGGGTTTGGTCGCTGCAGGGAATTATTAATATGCACTATCCCGAGATGTGGGGATTGGTTCAGTTTTCAGAAATGGATGTTGGAACCTTTACGCCAAATAGAATTGATGAATATAAATGGTATTTGAGACAAATTTATTACGCACAAAAAATCTACTATAATTTGAATGAGAAATACGCCGATACAATTGATAAATTGAAGCTTCCTTCATTAGAAAACTTTGATTGGAATAGTGTTGAAATTAAGTCCGCTGAAAATCTTTACTCAGCAAAATTGGAAGTTGGTGGAATTAAATTAGAAATTTACTTTGATGGTTTAGTTACTGTAAAGTATAAAAAAGAGATTGAAAAAAATGATTGATAAAATTGAAAAGAGACCTTATAAATTAATTAATAAAATTCAGAATTATGCATGGGGAACCAAGAATGAGAATGCTTTCATTCCTCATTTTATTGGTATTGAACCTGAGCCCGATGTTCCTTATGCTGAATTATGGATTGGTGCACATCCAAAAGCGCCTTCAGAGATTGTGATAGAAAATGAAAAACATGATCTCGATTTTGTGATTTCAAAATTCCCCGAGGAAATATTGGGTAAGGCTGTCGCCGAGAGGTACAACAACAAATTACCATTTCTGTTGAAAGTCTTATCCATTAATTCAGCGTTGTCAATTCAGACACACCCGGATAAGAATTTGGCAGAGGTGCTTCATAGGAATGACCCGGAAAACTATCCCGATGATAATCATAAACCGGAAATTGCTATAGCAATTGATTCACTGGAAGCGATAGTCGGAATTAAACCTTTTGATGAATTTAAATCTGCAGTTAAAAACTATAAAGAACTACATCCTATGATTGGGAGTGATTTATTAAACGAGATTAATCAATTGAATAAATCGACTGAAGATGTTACAAAGAAAGTATATTCAAAAATCATGAATGCAGATTTTGAAACTCTTCAAAAAGTAATTCTAAAATTGAAAAGCCGGTTTGAAGAATCCGAAAAGTTAACTGATGCTGAAAAACAATTTTTAATCCAGTTTGATAATTACGGTATTGATGTTGGATTAATATCTTTACTGCTTTTTAATTATGTAAGAATAAATTCCGGTGAAGCGTTCTTTACCGAAGCCGGTATTCCGCACGCATACATTAAAGGAAATATTATTGAATGTATGGCTAATTCGGATAATGTAATTCGTGCAGGATTAACTAAAAAATACAAAGACATTCAGACTTTACTTGCAATGGTGAATTACAATTCAAGTTCTTCTGAGATAATTGCTGCACCTCCCAATGATAGGTTTGTATATAAAACTCCGGCAGATGAATTTGAGATTACAAGAATTTACGGAGCGGATAAAATATTTTCCGTAGACTCAAACAAATCGACTAAAGTTGTATTGGTTATGGATGGTGAAATTGAAATTAAGTGGACCGATGAATCGGCAATGCATTCTGCCAACTACACGAGAGGAGAAGTGATATTATTTCCGGCTATTCTCACTAATTTCTCGATCAGAATAATAAATTCCGGGTCTTGCTATGTTGTTGGAATTCCCGGAGTTTAGTACGTTTCACTAAATATTTCCAAGACTTATAAGAATTGTTTCCTTTATTGGATAAGAATTTTTATATTTGTTGTTCTTAATGAAAGAGTCATAATTCCGGAGAGGTGGGAGAGTGGCTTAATCCAACGGTTTGCTAAACCGTCGTACTGTTAACTCGGTACCGGGGGTTCGAATCCCCCCCTCTCCGCAAATCTCATGAATTACAATCTTTACATTCTTTACTCAGAAAACCACAAACGAACATACACAGGACAAACTAATAATCTACGCGATCGTTTAAAACGTCATAATTTAGGAAAAGTAAAATCCACAAAGCCATATATACCATGGGAACTAATCTATACTGAAATTCATGCAACGAGATCAGAAGTGATAAAAAGAGAGAAGTGGTTTAAGACACCTTCAGGCAGGGAAGAAATACGAAGAATACTAACCGAATATTTGAAGAAAAGGTAAAAATCCAACGGTTTGTCCGATACATTTTTCCAAAAAAATGAATCGAGATTTCGCCCGAAGGTCGAACTAAACCGTCGTACTGTTAACTTGTCAAAGCAGAAAATCGATATTAGAACATCGAGAGAATCCCCTTTACCTCGTCGAAGTTGTTTCCCAACTGAGACGGGCACTCTACGCAAATCTCATGAATTACAATCTTTACATTCTTTACTCAGAAAACCACAAACGAACATATACAGGTCAAACTAATAATCTACGCGATCGTTTAAAACGTCATAATTTAGGAAAAGTAAAATCCACAAAGCCATATATACCATGGGAACTAATCTATACTGAAATTCATGCAACGAGATCAGAAGTGATAAAAAGAGAGAAGTGGATTAAGACACCTTCAGGCAGGGAAGAAATACGAAGAATACTAACCGAATATTTGAAGAAAAAGTAAAAATCCAACGGTTTGTCCGATACATTTTTCCAAAAAAATGTATCGAGATTGCGCCCGGGGGTCGAACTAAACCGTCGTACTGTTAACTTGTCAAAGCAGAATATCGATATTAGAACATCGAGAGAATCCCCTTTACCTCGTCGAAGCTGCTTCCCAACTGAGACGGGCACTCTCCGCAAATCTCATGAATTACAATCTTTACATTCTTTACTCAGAAAACCACAAACGAACATACACAGGACAAACTAATAATCTACGCGATCGTTTAAAACGTCATAATTCAGGAAAGGTAAAATCCATAACGATATACACAAACTCTATAACGCTGACCGGTCAAACCTTTCCACATTATTTTTACCATATCTTCGTTCATCAACTGATTTGCTATGATTTTATCATCTCGGCATATTCCCCAAATAAACTTTTTGATTTTCTTTTGGTTGAATTAATACCATTCAAAATATTTCGAATCTTTCACTTGAGAATCCTTTTTTAGTACTTTTTTTATCCAAAATAAAATTACTAATTATTGGGAGTCTCTTCTTTTTTACTACCTTTGGCACTGTTGGTATTACCGCATCTCAACTAAGAATGAATATATCCCTCAGATAAAATTAAAATTTACTGCTAACCTGCAAAAATTGCTCATATAAAATTTAGTTCTAGCCAATAAGATTATGGGGAAGAATTACTTTTATGAGATGTTACTTTCGCATAAAATATCCTTTCATTAAAGCTAGGGAAACATATAAAAACGGGAGGTAAATTGTATAAAAAGACAAGAGTTTTATACAGCAAAATAATGTTCAATCTTGATTGATAGAGTAAGCCTGGATTTTATTAAATTATATTTCGCATGAAAGATTTGATGCATCAAAAAATACTTTATAAATGCCGATGCAATATTGATTAGCATAATGAATTATTGTCGCTAAATCTTATACGGTATTTTAACAAATTCCATCTCTTTATTAAAATCCTTTGTATTTCTTGTTACTAATTTCACTTTATTTATTACTGCTATTGCTGCTTGAATTGCATCCGGAAGTTTAAGTCTATGTTTTTTCCGCAACTCTGCTGCCAAATCTGCTATTTCATTATTAATTGACAATGTTTCAAAACTATCCAAAAGTAATTTTATGGAATGCTTTTCTGTTTCTTCTGCTCCAACTAATAACTCTGCTCTTGTGATCGGACTTATAAATGAATTTTTATTTTTCTTTAACCATTCAGTTGCTTTTTTTATTCCGTTTAGGTGATCGATTAATATCACAGTGTCTATTAGATATTTTCCTTTCATTGAATTACCACTCGGATCTTATTTTTTCAACATATTCATTACCATCTATATTTTTCTCTTTCCAAAGACCGGCAGTGGCTGATAGCGCATCTGTTTTATCTGATTCTACCTTTTCTCGATATTGTCTTAACGCTTCTCTTATTGTTTCGGCAGTTGGTTTATTTATCTTTTTAGAATAATCGTCAAACCAAACTTTTATTTCTCGCGGAAGTGATATTATTGTTCGTATCATTTTATCCCTCTTTTTTTAAGAAAGATATCACAATGGTGATATATATGCAATATAAAAATAAAACCCAGGATCACTCCCAGGCTATTTACTACCTTTTCAAAATCAACAAAAACATACGACCCATGGGAATTGATTTAAAGTGAGGAATATGGGACACGCGCAGAATCAGTGAGAAGAGAGGAGTGATTTAAAAGTCCAGCCGGAAAAAAAGAGATCATCCAGAATATTAAAGTGTACTAAAAAAAATAACCAACAGGTTGTCAGTCCAGTTCAATAAGTGAACGGAACGGGACGAGATTTTATTCAGAAGGAATGAACCAAACCGTCGTAAAGTTAATTCGATAAAGCCGAAACTCGATATGACAATATCGGGAGAATCCCCTTTACCTCGTCGAAGTTGTTTTCTAACTAAGATGTCCACTCAGCAAGAATTATCAATTGCTTGCTTAACATAGTCAAATCTGAAAGACACAACTGAACGTGTAGTTGTCGGGCAAAAATCTTTAAAATTGTAATTCTGAGCATAATGCGGAAAAGTTGAAAACTTTTGATCAATTTTCTTACTTAAAACATTCAGTTGCCAATCAAAAAATGAAGCAAATGAAAATCCTCAAAAATTTCTAAAATATTTTTTAATTGATACATTTCTACTTATATCGTAAATAAGAAGTAGATAGAATGGAAGATATTCAATTAGATATACCCACAAATATTCATGCCATTCATCTCCGAGCGGTGTAAAGTTTGAGAAATTTATTGTAAAAAAAAGAGTATTTATTGATGCGAATGAATACAATGGATTAACTGCTGCTATCCACCCAAGATACCATGGATAAAGCGTAGCTGAAAACATAATAAAACATATCCAAACCGCATACACCGCTTTGGTAAATTCATGATAATGAGAAGCAATAACTCCAACCAAAATTACAAACAATACTAAATTTATTGATCGAGCCAGTTCTCCACTAATACCAATCAAATAAAATAAACGAAAAAATGAACCGTTAAAACTCCATTTGGATAGATACCTTGAAAGTGAATCATTAATAGAGCTCTCGTGTGGAATAAACGGTAACGTGAAAATTAATATTATGAGTCCGCTTGTCAATCCGAATAACAAAGATTTTTTGAATCCAATTTTTTTTATAAGGAGAGGAAAAAAAATGATTGGATACAACTTAATAAGAATCCCAAGTGCGAATGGTATGGCGGCATGGACTAATTTGTCCTTTTCTATAAAGTATATGAACATTACAAAAAATGCGATACCAACAGCATCGATATGTGAGTTAATGAAAAATTCCATAACCGGAAGCGGCAGCCATGCATATAAAATCACAAATAATTGATTTTTATTCTTCAACCTCAACAAAAGTAAAATGAACATTATTGTAATTACTTCCGAAACTAGGTAAATCAATTTGAGTGCCGTATCGTTTTCACCGGAAAAGAAATAGTTTATATAAAATATTAACTGTGCCGCAGCAGGATAAACAGCTGTCATATGTTTAAATGTTACAAATTCGGGCAGTTTATCAGAATGAAGATGTTCGAGGGCTTGACTCTCCGGGGGGTACTCATATGGATTATAACCGTTGTATAATACTTTGCCTTCCCATAAATATCGATAGACATCATCTGATGTTGAAGGTGTAGTTGTTATAAGCGTGATTCTAAATATCAACCCAAAAATAATGATAACATATAGAATGTGTTTTTTGTATGCCGTGATTGGTATCTTCTTAATTAATAAGAAGACTACGAAAAAGATTAAGTAAAATAGAAAATAGATGGATATGTAATTTGCAATTTTAGGCTCATTGTTTTGAGAAATTAGGAAGAAGATTAGAAACGACTCAATTAGCAAACCCGAAAATATTACTATTCCAAAAATATTCTTTGCGCTTATTTTTTTTAGTAAATTCAATCGTGGACGATTATTTATTGTAATTATCAAATAATCTAATTTCGTGAAATTAGTTTGATTATACCTACTAATATTTTAAAATGTATCAATTTTTTTGTCCAACACAAATTTATTTTTATAAATGAGCCGAATCTAAAAAGCCCAATTTGATTTTTTTTGATTTCGATTTTATTGCAAAATCAAAAGAAAAATTTCGAATTAGTTTTGCTGCTTCAGGTATGCGTAGCTGCCCGCTGAAGATGTTAATAGGGCTCTTTTCAAACCGGTGACTGTTTCCTGTAGTGAGGATAATATCAATTTCTCGGATCCTCAATATTTAGTGGACGGATTATTCACAACACCCTGGCGCAGTGATTACAATGATAATGAATGTGTAGAAATTGATCTGCTTGATCAATTTAACATTCACAAAATCGATCTATATTGACAGAACACTTACGCTGCACGTTACATGATTTGTATATCACCGGATAACGAAACATGGTATCTAATACATCTTGAGACAAATGGAAACGGCGGAATTGATACATTCGAAGACCTCGATTTTACATGAAGATATTTCAAACTAATGCTTGATGAGAAAGCAACATCATGGGGATTTTCATTATATGAGATTCAAATTTTCGGTTTGATTGATTCGGTATCGAATCTGAAAGGACCGGATGATAGAATTCCTGCTGAATTTGAATTTTCGCAGAATTATCCTAATCCTTTCAATCCAACAACTGAAATCAATTTTTATCTGCACCAAAAAAGTATTGTTCACTAAAAGTACATAATTTACTTGGACAGGAAATAGAAACTTTACTTAATAAACAAATGCCGGCAGGTGAACATACGATTGAATTCAATGGTAGTAATTTAACAACCGGAGTTTATTTCTATGGAATTATTGCCGAGGAATATATATCGGTAAAGAAGATGCTGCTTAGATAGTGTTACCAAGATTGATCTGCAGCAAAACACAACGTGTCTTATTTAAAAGAAATTGAATTTGATATCATTATGTTGTATATTTTTTCACCGTGAGAACATACTGCGGGATTCCCGCACAATTTTACTTTCCTAATCTCTCACGAGATCAATTTCTATCCTACTCAAAACGCAAATAAAATAACCAAACATAAATAGGAAGAACAAGATGGCAACAAAAAAATCCATTTGTTTTATCCTGGCGGGGTTGTTTTCACTTCTATATCTAAGCACATCTTTTGCACAAATTCCAGTTACACTCACACTTAACTTCCCCTCTAGCGTTCAAGATACCGCAATGACATTTACCTGGGATGAATATGCCGGCGGTGATTTTAGCGAATATTTATTATTCAGAGACACAACCGGTTCTGTTGATACAAATGATCAACTAGTTCAGACAATCTCAAGCATTGCTACAACAAGTTACACTGACAATTCTCTTCACGTAATTACAAAATATTTCTATAAACTTTATGTGAAAGATGCCGCAGGTACTTTTGTGGCAGCCAGCAATGAAGTGGACGGCACAACATTAGCTAATCCTTATCCATTTTATGATAATGTTGAAGGAAATGTTGATAACCGTTGGACGGTTAGCTCGGGTTGGGGCTTATCTGATGTAAATCCGTACAGTGGAACATATAGTTGGACGGACAGTCCGGGCGGAAATTATGATAATAATGCCAGTAACTATCTTCTTCTAAGATTAGATCTCTCCACATCACAATTACCGGTGTTGAAATTCTTTACCAGGTATACAACACAAGCCAATTATGATCATGGAAGAGTCGAGGTAAGTACAGATGGAAGTAATTGGACGGTTGCAGGATATTTTTCAGGAAGTCAATCAACATGGAAGAAAATTTTAATTGATCTCACGACCTGGCAGGGTGTAACCGATCTTTGGGTTAGATGGAGATTTACATCAAACAGCTCTACCGTCAGCGACGGTTGGTATATCGATGATATCTCAGTGAATGAAACACCTGTACTTAATTTACCGTATCCTTTTGTGGAATCATTTAATGATACGGGCAGTTATGCCAATTGGCATTTCTCACAATGGGATCTAGTTTCTAACGGTATTGACGGCACTCTCAATTTGCATGATTCACCGAGAGGCTTTTATCTAGCTTCCGGAGGTACCGAGACATCGGATAATCCCAATTCATTCTCATCTTTTGTATCCAGCGGTGTTTTTGATTTGTCAGGCGCTGTTGATCCGGTATTAATTTTTCACCAAAAATATGATCTTTGGAGTACAACAGCTTCCGATAGACCGGAACATGATTACGGTCGAATTTATATATCGACAAGTAAAGGGCAGCCGGGGACGTGGGTAAACTTATATAATGTTAGCGGAACCGATCATACCGAGGATTGGGAAAGAGTGGAGATTGATCTTTCCGATTATCTGCTGCCAAATGTTAGGTTTAAGTTTGTTGTAGATGATCAGAGAGATCAGAACACCTATCATGGAGATCAGTCGGTTGTAAGAGACGGTTGGTGGCTTGATAATATAAGAATTGAAAATCGACCTGCCAGTACTCAGATTACTTCTTTAACGGGGGTAACAATGCATGGTGCTGTTATCAACTGGCAATTGAACGTCGATAGTGATTTCAGCAGATATGAAATTTATAGATCAACCTCGGAGAATGTCGATAGAAACAGTCAATTAATTGCTGAGATTAATGACCAAAATGTTACAGCATATCATGATAATTATCAGATTCTACGACCTCAAAAATACTATTACAGAATTTATGTTATCGATACACTTGAAACAGTAAGTAAAGGAAGCAACATTTCTTCTGCTGACTACACTGTCCCGACTACATCTTTTCCGTTTACAGACAGTGTTGAAGTAGCAGCGGATACATTAAACTGGGCTTGGGGCTATCCTTGGGGCAGAACAAATTCAAAGGCTCACTCCGGTAATTACAGTTGGACCGACAGTCCAAATGCCAGCTACAGTCCAAATACTAATTCGGCACTTTCATTCAATATCAATTTATCCGGCAGCAGTTCACCCGTTCTTTCCTTCTGGCATCAATACAGTATTGAAACAAATAATGATTACGGATATGTAGAAATTAGTATCGATAATGGAAATACATGGAGCATTATTCATACCGTTACAGGATTCGATGCTGAATGGAGTATGGAGAGAATAGAATTAACGGATTATATCGGCAGTACTATTGGATTAAGATTCCGGCTATACTCAAATGATGCAGCACACTCGGATGGCTGGTGGATTGATGATATCATTATAAATGACGGTCAGCTTATTGCTGATTACCCATTCTACGAAGGATTTGAAACAGGGTTTGAAAGATGGTTTGTAAATAATCCATGGGGTCTAACCTCAAATAATCCGCATGGAGGCAGCTATGCCTTTACCGATAGTCCTGCGGGAACTTATGCAGATAATTCCAGCACTTCGTTGCTTCTGCATATTAATTTATCTGATGCACAAATTCCTCTTTTAACATTCTGGGGAAGATTCTCAACTCAGGTAAATGTTGATTATTTGAGAGTGGAAATAAGTATTGACGGCACAAATTGGGATGTGATCGGATATTGGACCGGCAGTCAATCTGCATGGAGAGAATATAGGATTGATTTAACTCCATGGCAGGGATCGAGCGATGTGAGAATACGATGGCGATTAACATCAAATGAATCAATTGTAAGTGACGGATGGTATATCGATGATATAAATATTTATGAAAGTCCGCAGCCTGTCATTTCGTATCCGTTTCTTGAATTTTTTGATGACAGTACGTTCTTCGATATATGGCATACAACACAATGGGATTTAAAAATCGGCGGAATAGATAATACAAATTCAATTCATGATTCACCTCAAGGTAATTATCTTGCATCAGGCGGCACCGGTACATCCGATAATCCAAATAGTATTACAGGAATTACGACCAGCAATGTAATTGACCTTTCCGGTTCGGTTGATCCTGTACTAACATTTTATGAGAAACATGACATATGGTATTCAACGGCGTCAGACAGACCGGAACATGATTACGGCAGGGTATGGATTTCAAGTGATTTTGGGCTTCCGGGTACATGGACTCAATTATATACAGTCACCGGAGCAACAGATGATCCTGCATGGCAGAAGGTTGAAATCGATTTATCCGAATATGCAAATTCTAAAGTTCGTCTAAAGTTCTTATTGGATGATCAGCGCGATCAGAATACCTATCACGGTGATCAATCTGTTGTAAGGAACGGATGGTGGATTGATGATATTAGAGTAGAAAACCGTCCTAGAGTAGTAACTATCGCTGATCCTGCTGATGCCTCAATGAACGGTGTTACTCTTAATTGGAGTCAGAACACAGATACAGATTTTGATTATTACGCAATTTTTAGAAGTCTCTCTGAAGATGTTGATTTAAACAGTGAGTTGATTACCGTTATAGATAATCAATCGACTATTAGTTATAGAGATAATTATCAAATAACAAGACCGAATGTTTATTCCTATCGAATATATGTTTATGATACATTGGCTACTCCGAGCAAAGGATCAAATATTATAACAGCTGCTTATACTGTCCCAACAGATGTTTTCCCTCTTGTAGATATGGTTTCGGAATTTTCTGATACACTGTGGGCATATAGTTATCCTTGGGGAATAATTGAAAAAGCTGGTCATACCGGATTAATGGTATGGACTGATAGCCCTGGGGCAAGTTATGCTCCAAATGCAAATACCGTATTAACGACGAATGTCAATTTATCCGGCAGCAATACTCCGGTATTGTCCTTCTGGCATAAGTATTCTTTCGAGTCATCAGTTGATTTTGGCTACGTAGAGCTTAGTACCGATAATGGAAATAATTGGTTTGTTGTACATTCTGTGACAGGAGTAGATACATCATGGAACGAGGAAAGAGTTAACTTAGCAGCTTATGTGGGAAGCACAATCGGTTTAAGATTTAGGGTTTTATCGAATGAGACCAATCATCTTGACGGCTGGTATATTGATGATATCACAATACTTGATGGTCGTCAGATAGTCAGTTATCCTTTCTTTGATGATATGGAAAGCGGAATCAGTAATTGGTTCATAGACTCTCCGTGGGGTTTAACGGAAACTAATCCTTACAGTGGAAATTACTCCTGGACAGACAGTCCGGCTGGAAGTTATGCTGATAATTCAAATAATTCTTTATTACTTCGAATCGATCTTTCAACTGCTCAAATGCCTGTTCTTAAATTCATGACTCATTATGCAACTCAAGTTAATCATGATTACTGCCGAGTTGAGGTTAGCACTGATGGATCGAATTGGACGGTGGCTGGTTATTGGTCCGGAAGCCTTTCAACCTGGAAATTGATTAAAGTAGATCTTACACCGTGGCAGGGGGCAAGTGATGTTAGAATTAGATGGAGATTTGTTTCCGACGGAAGTTCTACAAGTGACGGCTGGTATATAGATGATGTCTCAGTTAATGAAACACTGCATCCCTATCTCGCTTATCCATTCTACGATGATTTTGAAGATTCTTTGAGTAATAATAGATGGCATTTTTCGCAATGGGAAATCGTAACGGAAGGTTATAATTCCAACGGAAGAGTGCATGATTCACCAACCGGAAATTATCTGCCGTCAGGCGGCACCGGTACAACAGATAATCCGAATAGTTTTACATCTATTACTACTTCAGGTGTTCTGGATTTATCAGCTGCAGAAAATCCCGTGTTGTCTTTTTATCAGAAAACTTCACTTTGGTATTCAACAAACAGCGACAGACCAGAATATGATTATGGAAGAATATATATATCTACCAATTATGGTTTGCCCGGAACATGGACACAGATTTATCAAATAACAGGAACTAACGCAAATTGGGAAAGAGTAACAATTGACTTAAATGCTTACAAATTACCAAATGTAAGATTCCGATTTGTAGTCGATGATCAGCGTGATCAAAATACTTACCATGGTGATCAATCAGTTACTCTGGACGGCTGGTGGATAGATAAAATTGCAATTCATAATAATTATTCCAACTTGAATATACCTGATGTTGTATTCTTAGAGGAACCTGCTCAGGCTGGTGCAATTCCTTTTGTCCCGACTGAAAGAATTTATGGTTTGGTCTATGAACCCGGAATTACTGATCAAGCAGGTAAAGGTGAAAATATTCTTGCTGAAGTCGGCTTTGGTGATGATGGCTCCCTGCCGGATGACAGCACATGGTTGTGGTTCCCGGCTTCATATTTAAATGATGAAGGGGAGTATGATCGTTATTTCGCTTCATTGACTGCCGACACTCTCGGAACATTCGATTATGCGTATAGATTTAAAGTCGGAGAGGGCGAATGGGTTTATGCCGATTTAAATGGAAATGATTTGGGCGCCGGAGGATTTAACTCATATGAATCGGAATATGCAGGTGACCTGCTTGTTTCTCAGGAGCCTGATATTGAAATAAGTATATCGGAGTTAGGAATTACACTGCCTGTGAATGTAATTGATAACCGAACATTTACTATTAAGAATAACGGTCCCGGTAAACTAAGATTTAATCTTGTTGAAAGTGACTCATTGCCAGACCCGGAAGATATAAACGGAACTTGTCAATAAAAATGAGAGAAAAAATAATATTAATTAAGCAACATTCATTAAGCCTTCAGGTTTATTTATCCATACTTCGTTTTCGGGTAATTTGGCTTTTGGGACTCCTTTAACAAATCTCTCAGGAGTTGA